>DATBDZ010000384.1:0-6046 GCA_036276235.1 Humisphaera sp.
CGGAATGTCCAGAAACACCAGCAGCGCGCGATCATGCCCCAGATCAAGCCAAAACCCCTGCGGCGGCGGGCGCATCTCAACCTCCAGCGGCTCGCGAACCTGAAAACCCGCCGACTGGGCAACGCCGGCCGCCTCATACCAATGCTGCCCGACGCGGATCATTGCCGGCGGCAGGGGTTGGGTTTCCGGAGCGCGATGTGTGCAACCAGCGAAGGCAATTGCAGCGAAGCACAGCCATGCGCGAGTATCCAGGAAAACTTTCATCTCATGTACTCTCGGAAATCAGCCAAGTGGTCATCGTCATCCGAATCAAAACCACGCTCAGTCACGGCTTACGGAAATGAATAATAGGATCCCGGATATTCGTCCCGACATCCGGATCAACGATCTCATACCCGGCGCGCTTGAGCATCGCGCAGGTTCGCGCGCCGCCGGCGGCGTACCATTGGCCGGGGCCAGCCTGATTAATCTGATCGGGCGGCACGCGATGGATTGGCCCCGCCATCTGCTTGAGCTGCGCGATCAGTGGTTGGCCCTGCGCGGGGACGATCCGCGACAGGGCATCCCAGATGCCCCGATGGAGGTAGGCACTGTTGTACTTTTCGGCGTCGCCGATCATCCAGAAACAATTGCTGCCTGATTTGAGCTTCTGGAAAATCCGCCGCGCGTAGCGGGTGACGCCGTCAAAGGAGACGTGGCACAGACAGCCATGGCTGAACATGTAATCGAAATGATTGTCCGGAAGCATGTCGCATTCGAAATCAGCGACTTGAAAATACTTCAGGTTCGCCGGATGCCCCAGGTATTGGAAGAATCCATTGTGCTCGGCTGATAGCGCGTCCAGCGCATAAACCTCCTTCGCGGGAAGCAGGCATTTGGTCCAAGCGCCGCGGCCAGGGCCAATCTCCAGTGCAACGGTCTTGTCAGTCACATACGGCTTGATGCAGCGCAGATAGGTTGCGTGCAGGATGCTGATGAAGCCGACCTGCTGATATGGCGAAGTCGCCAACGGCTCGAGCGGCTGCCCTTCGAAATATCCGCCATGCCATTTATCCTGAACCGATTGCAACTCCGTTTTAAGCGGATCTTCGACGGTGGACTCCATTCAAGCACCTCGTAAGTTGGCGAGCGATTGAGAATGCTAGCGGGTGGAAGGATTGCGCTCAAACATGTCGGCGGGATTGGACTGCAAAGGAACTGGATTAAAAATGTCACAAGAGCGACCGTCGCGATCAGAACCCTCTCCCCTGTACTCAGGGGAGAGGGCAGGGTGAGGGGACGAGCGACGTGCGAATTACTATGCCTGTTGTCCGCGCGTCTGTCCCCTCACCCCAGGCGCGTAGGGCACTGCCGCCGCATTCTCTCGGTAATCCACTGCCAGTCATCGTCATGCTGAGGTACTCCGAAGCATCTGGCCGTTTCGCCCGGTCCAGCCAGATGCTTCGGAGTACCTCAGCATGACAGTTATCGAAGGCTATGAATTCCGATCACGCAAGGCGGTTTCCCCATCTCTTCGCCGCCAATTCGCAAAGCTCCTCCGCGGCGCGCACGCCCGGCCCGTCGGCCTGACTGGCGACGAGCGTGATTTGAATCGCCTTGCGATTCCACCCAAGCATATTCTTGATGTACGGAGCAGCCAGCGGCGAGCTGCCGGCATCAAGCCGCTCAACATGCAGCGCGGCATGCTCCTGGTCGGCGATCATGTATTCCGTCGGATCGGCGGAAGCCTGCAGCAAGCCTGCCTTGATCGCATCGTCGAGCACGTCGGGCGCGAAGACGCGGATGATGCCGTCGCCGTGATCTTCCAGGGCGAAGACCTGCATGCGATAGCGGCCATCGGGTGCGAAGAACATGACGCCGTCGGCGACCGCCTGCACGGCCAGTGGGGCAAGGCGGCCCAGATTGAACAGCAGGCGACGCCACAGTTCGCCGTGCGCGGGATCGATTTCCCCGTCACAGGTCGCCAGATGACGTTCGATGTGTGATTTACCGACGGTGCCCGGGCGCGTGAATAATTGCTGCAATGCGGTTTGCGAATCTACATCTTCGATCAAAGGAAAATGCTCCGTAAAGGCCGTTCGAGCCAAAACGATATTGTATGCGAGATCGTCGCCCGAAGCGCGTCGATGCCGGCCATTGATGCAGATTTAATTGATAATCCAGCGGAAATATCGGCCGCTCACCACGCCGGCGGCGGGCGATTCGGGGCATTGCGCAGCAATTCCGTCGGCTTCTGCTCCAGAATCAGCTTGACCGGAACGCCATCCAGATCGGGCAGCGTCGGCGGGATTCCCATCATCCAACATACCGTCGCGAAGGTGTCTTCGGTATTGATCGTCAGCTTCGCGTAGATCGTCAGATCGACATGATGCCGAATGCCAGGGCCGACGGCGATCCACGGGATATGGCGGCTGCGCGGATCGTCAGGGCCATGATTCTGCCCGGCCCCGCCGTGGTCGGCGGTGATGATCAGCAGCGTCGAATCGGTCATCTGCGCATCGCTCATCGCATCGAGCAGTTTGCCGACGGCGACATCCGCGTCGGCGATCGCCTGCATCTGTTGCGGCGTGGCCCAGCCGATCGCGTGGCCGACATTGTCCACCGATGGAAAGTGGACGAGCATCACATCCGGCTTATGCTCGCGAATGATGTCGCAGGCGGGGCCGATAACTTCCGCCGTCTCGCATTTGGCCTTGGCCGGGATGAATCGCCAATCGAGCACGCCGGGGCGATCGAACATATCAAACTTCAGCTTTCCCGCGGCGACGGCCGTGGTGAAGCCGTGCCGCTTGGCGGCTTCAAAGAGCGTCGGCACGCGCGGATAGAGCGGCTCAACCGTATCGAAATCGCGATTCCACTCGACATCATGCCGGCGCGGATTGACGCCGGTCATCATGCTGACGTGCGATGGAAGCGTGATCGAATTGGGCGTGGTCCGAGCCCACATGGAGTAGCAGCCGCGCTGCATGAGGGAGTGGAGATTGGGAGTGTCCGCTTCGAGCATGAGATCGGGACGAAGGCCATCGATGCTGACGACGATCGCATGCTTGACGGCCTCGACAGGCCGCGCGATCGGCGCCGCCGCCGGGCGGATGTTGGGGCTGAGCTGAATTCGGCGCGCCGGTGCGGCTTGCGTTGCGGGCACGGTCGCCGGTGTTTCCTGCGCCGCCGCCGAGAGGGCCAGCAGAACAGAGATGATGACCGTGGACATGAGGAATCGTGTGGACATGCGGTGGTTCATCCCGGGATAACGCCGAGCGCCCAAACGACGCCGCGTTGTCAGGATATACGCCGCGGGCGAAGCGTGGTTGACGCGAAGTGGAGGGGTCGGAAATCCGAAATCCGAATCCCCGAAATCCGAATCAAATCCGAAATCTGAATGACGAAGCGGGATGTCACGCGAAGACACGAAGATGCGAAGAAGCCCTCCCCATTCCTTCGCTTGTTCGTCCCTTCGCGTGACATCAATTTCGGATTTCGGTCATTCGGAATTGATTCGAATTTCGGGGATTCGGGTTTCGGAATTGGGCGGAACGCCTACGACCCTCGCGGCGGCGCGTGATGCGAAACATCCCTTCGCCCGGTCAGCAAATCCGGCTCGGCGGGTCTGTCGGAAAGCGGGCTGCCGATCCGGCTGAAGACATTTCGCTTATCCGGGGGCAACGCCGCACGCCCGCCAAGAATCGGCTCCGGCTCGCTCTTCTTAATCACCACCACGTCCTCTTCAGGCGTGGGCGGAAAATTCGGAGTTTCATCGAGCGGCTCAAATTTGATCTTCGGCCATTGCGAAGGTGCCTTCGCCACGTTCGTCGGCGCGGCGGCGGGCTGCTGCGCGGCTGCCTCTCGCGCTGGCGCTACTTTCGTTTTCAGCGCGGGCGGCTGGCCCATCAGGCCTAGCAAATCATCGCGCGAGATCGTTCCCTGCCCGACGATGTTCAGCGATTTTTGCTTCGCCAGCTCACGGGCGGCCTCTTCGGTCCGCTCGGTCCAGAACATGTTCGCATCAAGAACATGGACGGCGTACACGGTGCCGTGCGTGCCGCGCACTTCGTAAAGCTTTGCGTCTGCCGACATGAATTGCCCTCAAACTTATCGCAAACCCCACCAAACTCGCCCTCGGCAATCAGTTCACCAATAACGAACCAAAACAACTGTCTAAAGCGAAACCCGTGCCGCGGTGATGCACCACCTGCAACCCATAAATCCTAGTCGTTTCCGCTTCGTATTTCAAAGAGAAATCGCGCCCGGAACAGCATTTCAGCATGAAATTATTCGACGGAGATGCCGCCTTTGACGGAAGGAATCGATTCAAGCGGATGGATGAGTCGGTATGATGGTTCGCATGACAGCCGACACTCCAAAGGATCGCGCAACGCTTCCGCCGTCGAAGCCAAAGGGGCGGTGGAATCGCATCTTCGGACGATTCTGTCTGGCGTTGGTTCTCGTCGCCATCGCCTCCCACGGGATTTGGTCGATTGTCGAGTCACATCTGCTGAAAAAACAGATCGCCGCCATCCGCGCGGCGGGTGAGCCGATCCTGCCGGAAGATCTCATTGTTCCCAATGTCGATGCCCCGGATAACGCGGTGGCGCAGCTCCTTGGCGCGGGGAAGATGGTTAAGCGGGACGACGACGCCTGGAGAGATTTCGCGGCTCTTGAGCCGGCATTTCCGCTTCGGCCTGACGAAGTGAAGACGATTGATGCGATCGTCGGGCGATCGGGTGCCGCGCTGGATCGGGTTGCCAACGCGCAGAAGCTGACGCGGATGGACTGGCCGCCGTTTCACATCCTATCCGGTCCCGATCAGGAGATTTTCGCGGATGTGCGCCAATTGGCGTACGTGCTCGGCACCGCCGCGATGGTCGATCATCAGCGCGGCGATGACCGCGCCGCCTTGCGGCATATCCGTCAGATCATGTTCATCGCGCAGGTAACCGATCGGCATCCATCGCTGCTCGGCCATCTCGTGGCGGTCGGCGTTCACGCAATTGCGGTCAACAAGATCTTGCAGATCACTCCCGATTTGCGCGTTGGAGGCAATGAGATCGATGCGAACGCCGATGCAGTGCGGGAGACGATTGGCAACTTGCTCGACGATCGCGCGATACGTGACGGTTTCATACGCGGCATGATCGGCGAGCGCGTGCTGAGCCTGGACATGAGCCGCAACATGATCTACGGCAACAAAAGCGGCGTGGCCTCGATGATCGGCCGCTATGGGATTCGGCCATTGCTCAATCACAACGCCCGCTTCGTTGTCGAGGAGATGACGCGAGTCATTCCGGTGGGGAACTTACCCAACTGGCCGACGGCACGGCCGGCGATTCCCGCCAGGTCGGAGGGAAACTCACCGCTGACCATGTTCGCGCGGATCATCGAGCCGGCCTTCGATCGCGCCGTCGAGCATCATTTCCGCATTCTGACCGATCAACATCTCGCCGCCGTTGCGCTGGCGCTGCGATGGTATGCCGTCGATCACGACGGCAAACTTCCCGTGACGCTCGACGAGCTGGTTCCCAAATATCTGCCGACCGTTCCCCGCGACCCGATGGCCGCCAGCGATAAGTCGCTCTTGTATCACGCCGGCGACGATCCGATCGTCTACAGCGTCGGCGCAAACGGTACCGACGACAGCGGCTCGGAAAAGCCGTTGCCCACCTCGCACGGCGAAGCCAACGAGTGGACGCGGCTGGATCGGGTGGTGCATTTAAAGCGGCAGCCGCGGCAGGAGGATCGCTAACCGACGCACGACCTTGGATTTTCCGCCGTGCTTTCGGAACCGTCATGCTGAGGTACTCCGAAGCATCTGGATGGATTGCGCGGGAGGCCAGATGCTTCGGAGTACCTCAGCATGACGGTTACCTTAACTTTGACCAAAATCGCAGAGGGCACTTTATTATGTCCGACGCCGTTCCGGTTTTGCTCATCTGCTGATCGATCCTCCCATGAAGCGTCCCCAGGTTGCCCTGCTGATCGAAACGTCCAATGCCTACGCCCGCGGGCTGCTTGAGGGCGTTACTGCTTATCTGCGCGAGCATCCCGGCTG
>DATBDZ010000385.1:0-12435 GCA_036276235.1 Humisphaera sp.
GTTAATCCCCTTCGGCCCGCCGGTTGTTTGATAGTCGAGTGACCGACGGGTCAGGAGAGTGATCAAAGCTTGGCGTGGTTCAGATGGGAGGGATGCCGGCGAGTCCGCAAGCTAGCGCGCAGCATCAAGGGCGGGTCATCGATGGGTGCAGATTCCCCGTGGGCTAGAAACCGAGTTTTTTCCAGAGCTCTTCTTTTGCTCTTAGTTTCACGCCGGTGTTGTCCGGCCTGTTCAAAAAGTTGATCACATCCTGCTCGTCGGCCAGGCCCAGCAGGTACCAGCCGATCATGTTTCGCATTGCCTTGTTGGGCTTCTTGCCGCTGATCTGCTGAATCAAAATGCAGACGATCAGGGCGCAGTAGATCTGGATGTCGATTCCTTCCTGCCGCTGGTTGAGCAGGTGGCGCATCCCCAGAAGCTGCTTGAAGATTCGAAAGAACAGTTCGACGGTGTAGCGATAGCGGTAGATCAGGGCGATCAGCTCCGCCGGCAGTTCCGTCAGGTTGGTGTACAGAATGATCAGGTCTGTCTGCTTGGTGCCGGATCGTCTGCGGCGAGGATGAGCAGCCACCTGGATTTCGATTCGCCGCAGCGTGTGGCCCAGCGGGCTGTCCAACTGCACGATCGCATCCCGCACGATCCCCGCTTCCAGCGCTTCCGTGGAGAGCAGTTGCTCTGTCACGACGGCAAAGACCGAGTTCTCGGCGGCGCGGATGACATAGCTGCTTTGTGCCCGGTCAATGTCATCGAACAGCGAGCGGTCGTTTAGGCCGCCATCGCATACGTAGCAGCGTCCGGCCTGGAGTTGCTCACGCAGAACATTGGTTTCGCGTTGGGGTCCGGCATTGCGTGCCCCGGTCCGCTTCAGTTGGTGTGGCAGGAAGGTTTGCAGATCCAGCTGCACATGCAGCCGCCATCCGTAGACCGCGCAGCCATCGCGCGTGGTGTTGTAGCGTCCGTCGATTCCAATGGCGCTGTGAACCAGACGGTTCAATCCACGAACCACCGTCCCATCCACCAGTGTCAGGGCATGCTTAAACTCACCCAGCCGCCCATCGAGCGGCTGAGCCGCCAGTCCTTGCGCCAACTCTTGGACGATCGGCTGGAGCCTCTGGGGCTCGTAGACCCGTGGCGATTCGGAAAAGCTTCCGGCGCTAAAACGTTTGATCCCCAGGGCCTTGGCCACCCTGGGCAGTGCGGCCGCTTCTTGAAGATCGTGGACTGAACCGATCAGCGGGTTCCAGGTATACAGCAGCACGAGCTTGACGTAATCGCTGAAGAACAGCTGGCGGTTGCCGGCTTTGTCCCGTTTGCATCCGACATCCTTGAGGGCATCCAGCAGCGGGAAAACCCGCTTCAGATGACCCAGACACCGGATGTCCTGTTCTTTGAGCGCTTCCTTGCTGGTGCTCATGCACCCGCATCATGCCGAGTCCAAAGCAAAAGCGCAAATAAAGATTTAATGAAATGTTCTTGATGCTTTGGTGAAGCGCGCGAACGGCGTGCCGAAGGGGATTAGCGCAATGTAGCGCTTTACGAGGACTTATCAAAAGATTGCTAGAGAATTCCTTAACCCCTGATCAGCCATGAGCTTACGACCAAAACCTCAATGTAGCGCCTCCTGGAGGGGTGTTACATCGCCTTAAACACGAAATGGCAACCCGTGCCCAGATCAGCAGTTGCAGCCGCGCCGGTTTTCGGCGGCGATGTAGCGCGCGGAAACCGCGCGCTACATCAACCGTTGAGCAGCGCTGCATCGCAGGCTCCAATGGGGCCGCGCTCTGTGGAGCGCGGAAATGAGTAGGGCCGAATCCGTCTGACACCAAAAGGTGCAACTTCAATGGGGCCGCGCTCATTGAGCGCGGAAATAACGAACCGGCCGCACAGTCACTAGGTCCGCATCCTTAATGGGGTCAAGCATCGTTACCGCACGAAGACCACGGACTTTGAACTTCGATCGATATTATTGTAATAACTGACCCTCTATGTCAATATGTTCTGAACATTTTGATGTCAAGAATGTCAACTTTGACCACGATCTAGCGATTGAGGTCAGAGGAGCACACTTATGACGATTGATCCAGCGATAACCGAGGATGATTTGCATCAGGAGTACTGTCTAAAACTCTTCACACAAGGTGCCGGAGTTTCCAAGGCAACGTTTGTCAGGCGCAGAAACATTGATGCAATTCGACGGTACAGCCGATGCGCCGCTGCCGTCCGCCAGCGGGGCCAAGACGCCGATAACGATCCCATCACTCAACTAATCGCTGATGAGCGAAAACAATTGCTACAAAAAGCGCTTAGTCGCGCAACACACTCTCAACAACAAATAGCCAGAATGTGCTTGGACGGCCACAGGGCGTGCGAGATCGCAGCTCTGCTGCATATCTCCAAGAGCGCAGTGACACACGCGCTTCAACGGTTGCGCCCCCTCTTGGCCGGTGCGAGATAGAAGCTGGCGCTTACACGGCGCAAAGGAACCGCTCGTAGCACTCGAACGATTTTTTATGCATCACTGACGGACAGGCGTCACTGGCATCCAGTACCGTCGCAATCTTGATTGAACCGGATCGGCCAGCAGGGAAGCTGGAATGGCGCCGCGTACCGCGTGGACTGCCACCAAACCGCGCGTGGCGATGGTGCGTGCTGCGGACCATTCGCGATGCTCGGATCGCCCAATTGAAAGGTCGGCCGATCGCCGCGCATCACTACCGTCGCCTATTTACAAGGCGAGTGAACGAAATGTTGGAACAATACGCCGAGCTGGACAAGGGATGATTTTTCAGGAGATTGCGTCAGCGGGCGCATTTCTTTGGGAAGGGCAAAACGTGACTCAGCAGGAAGTCGAAAAATTCAGGCGGCAGTTCAAGGACCTAACCGACAACGACCCGTTTCCGTGGCAGCAGGCGCTCTATGAACGATTTGTATCAAATGGTGCGAACAATATACCACCATCGTGCAATTTGCCGACCGGGCTTGGCAAAACCTCCGTCGTCGCAATCTGGCTCCTCGCGCTGATTCATAGGCCGACGAAGATTCCCCGCCGGCTCGTTTATGTTGTTAATCGGCGAACCGTCGTGGACCAGACGACAACAGAGGTCGAAAGACTGCGCGAGAACCTTCCGAAGTTGCAAGCGCCTTTGCAGCAACTGGCGATCAGCACTCTTCGCGGACAGTTTGCCGACAACCGCGAGTGGTCCGCCGATCCATCGCGTCCTGCCGTGATCTGTGGCACCGTGGACATGATCGGCTCGCGCTTGCTCTTCAGCGGCTATGGCGTCGGATTCAAAGGCAGGCCACTGCACGCCGGATTTCTCGGCCAGGATACGCTGGTCGTCCACGACGAGGCGCACCTGGAGCCGGCGTTTCAAAATTTGCTCGTTGCCGTCGAAAGGGAGCAGAGAAGCGGCAGATTCCCCGACCGACATCCCATCCGCGTGATGGAACTGTCCGCAACTTCACGGTGCGAGACTGACGAGAGCCCGTTTGAACTGACGCGACCGGAAAAAGACGCCACGAAAGAATCACCGGGCGTGCTGGGCGTCGTCGGCTCGCGCTTACGCGCGATGAAGCAACTTCATCTTCACACGCAAACGACTACCACAGCCGGAGTACAGCTCGCCAAGATTGCGATCGATCAATTCAAGGATTCGGGTGGCGCCATCCTGGTCTTCACGCGATTGATCGATGACGTGAAGACGATTGTCGATGCCCTTCGCAAAGCAAAGCTCCTGGTCGATCAACTTATTGGACCGATGAGAGGACTGGAACGAGATCGATTGACAAATCCCCGCGATGAAAGCGGCTCACCGATCTTCGCCCGGTTCCTCCCGCCGCCCAGTGCAGACGCGCCCGAGAGCGAGCGGTGGAAAGTTACTCCGACTCCCGGCACCGTCTATCTCGTCTGTACGAGTGCCGGCGAAGTCGGCATCAACATTTCCGGAGATCACCTTGTTTGCGACCTATCGACCTTCGAGAGCATGGCTCAGCGTTTCGGACGAGTAAATCGCTTTGGCCAGCGCGACGATACGCGAATCGAAGTCGTCCATCCGGAGATGTTTGACGAAAAGGACAAGCTCACGCCCGCGCGCCGAAAGACGCTCGATCTGCTCCGCAAATTGGACGGAAACGCAAGCCCCCAGTCGCTTGATCGACTCGATGGAACGGCACGGGCCGACGCATTCGCGCCGCTCCCCCTCATTCTACCGACTTCAGACATCCTCTTCGACGCGTGGAGCATGACGAGTATTCGCGACCGCATGCCCGGACGCCCGCCGGTCGAACCCTACCTCCACGGTATCCGCGACTATGAACCGCCGGAAACGCGGGTCGCGTGGCGCGAAGAAGTCGGCGTTATCAAGGGGAGCCTGCGAGAAGAGTATCCGCCGGAGGAACTGCTTGAAGCATACCCGCTTAAGCCACACGAGCTGCTGCGCGATCGCACAGACCGCGTGTGGAAAGAACTCGTCAAAGTGGCCGAGAGACATCCAGAATTACCTGCGTGGATTGTTGAGGAACAGGGTTACGTCACGGTTTTGCCGAACCTCAAGGAACTCATGAGCTGGGATAGGAAGGAGGCGGAATCGCGACTCGGAAACACCACGGTCCTACTGCCGCACGACATCGGGGGACTCACGGAACGGGGGATGCTCAATAGCGATTTCCCACAATCTGCCAAACCGGGGGAGACACCCGTTCAAATCAATGACGACGTTGCGGACAGATGGAGCGACGACACGGGTCCGCTACGGCTGCGCTGCTGGATGACGCAGGATGAAGATCCAGCCCCGCCAGCCGGCATGAAGCTAGTTTGTCAAATACAGTGGTCAGACCCCGCAGACGAGGAAGCCGACCCGACTAAGTCATGGTGTTGGTTTGTTCGTGTCCTGGCAACTGACGCGGATGCCAGAAGCAATGCGCCTTATGGTTTAGATCCGCACTTGCGTGACGCGAAAGACGCGGCTCTGCAGTTCGCGTCGGGCCTTTCGATCGATCCCCTGCTGCGCGATGCGGTCATCGTCGCCGCCGAGTCCCACGACTTGGGCAAGGACCGAGATCGGTGGCAGCGCGGCATCGGTAACGACAACTATCCCAGCGTCAAGTGGGCCAAGTCCGGCAAGCGCCGCGGAAGGATTGAACGCTCACCCTATCGACACGAGTCCGGATCGGTGCTGGATGTTCAGGATCGGCCAGAATTCAAGATTTTGTCAGAAGATACCAGGGACGTCATCTTGCACCTGATCGCCGCTCACCACGGCCGCGCGCGGCCGCATTTTACCCGCGCGGAAACCATCGACGAGAAGTATCTCGCGGATGCAACAGGCAGCCATCAAATTGAAGCCACGCGACGCTTCGCGCGCCTCCAGCGCAATTTCGGGCGCTGGGGGTTGGCATATCTCGAATCCCTCATCCGCGCCGCCGACTACGCCGCCAGCATAAGCGCTGACACGGTAAAGGAAGGACGTGCCCGATGATCAGAATACCTGTCGATCTGACAAATCCGGGTCAATTTTTCGCTTGTTGCGGCCTACTCGAATTGGCCGACCGCCTCAGCCCCGCGGCTGACGGGTGGTTTGAAGGGAAAGAGTTCCATCTCCAAGTCAATTCATCATTCGGCGCTTTGGCCGACGCAATTCGACAATTTACAGTCACGAACACAATGTCAGCTGCGCTTAAAGCGCGGCTGGAGGAACTGTCCTTGATATCAAAAAAGGACCGCGAGAAAGCTGGGGTGGAAGAAGAGAAGAAAGTGCTCGACGGCTTGCGGCGCGAAGAGCCGATCGTCTTTCAATCTTCGTTTAGCCTGAGAGTTGACTGGTTTCGTGACGAATACGCGGGCGGTTCACGCTTTAAGACATGGGCCGGCCAGCAATCAGTGCTTGACATTGCGATGGCAATGCACGCTGGATTGAATCGCATCGACGTCGTCTCCGAATCTGCCCTTTGGGCCAGCACTCGAGGCATCGGGCTACCCTTTAATTTTGATTCTGATCTTGGTGGGCAGGGCTCCGCTCTGGACATCGGTTTCAGCTTCGATCCATTGGCCGCAAGTGAGACAACTCGCATCGAGGGTGCATGCAGGCCTGCTCTTGAGCTTCTCGCATTCATTGGCCTTCAGCGGTTCCGCCCTCGTCAGGTTACGGGGCAAAACCGCTTCGTTTATGCGGTGTGGCAGCGGCCACTGCCGCCGTGCGTCGCCGCAGCGGCCGCATGTCAAGCCATCGCCACGGGCGATGACCCATCCTACGAGTTCCGCCTGCTCTACCGAACTAAATATTTGAAAAGTTTCTTACCCGCAATCCCATTTCAAGGAGACGACCATGAGTGATCTTAGTCAGCACGACGATTGGCTCACCAGCGATACCGCAGCGGCGATTGTGATCCGCGAGCCGCTCGTGTCAGTCGAAGGACCAGACGGCGTGATTTTCCCTGCTACCTACGCCGCCGCGGAGGATAAGACGGTATTCCCCGGTGGTTACAATATCGACCCACCGACAGGCGAGAAAAATGTATGCCTCGTTGACAGCGTTGGCTCGCAAGCCAACCGCATCGAGCCCTTGTTTGCGAAGCGCGAATATGCCGAGCTAGTGCCTCAGATAGTAATCAGTGCGGGAGAGAAATCCGTCAACCTCCTGGAAGCTGGGCATCGCGCCGGCGATGCAATCGTCCGTTCTACAGTTTTGCAGAAGGCCATCCAGGACGCATTCAAGGCGGTGTTGCGCGGCAATGCGCTCGAGTTAGCTAGAATCGCACCAACGTCTCTCGTCTTTGGCGTCTGGGACTCGCGCGACACGCAAGCCAAGCTCCCCCGGCTTCTCGCGTCAACAATTCGGGCGTTCGATGTTGTTCGGCTCACTCGGTCCGCTCAATTTAATCCGGCCGCCGATTACATCGGGCTCGGTTTGCTTGAGGATACAACCGACAAAAAGTTGAAGGACGAATACGCCAAACGAGGATTCATCCATGTCCCGGCGTCGGGTTCGCATGGCGGTGTCATTGCCAACGGCGGCATTCGACGCGACGTCACCTTCAGCCTGGCGGCGCTACGACTTCTCGCAGCCGGTGATGATTCGAAGCAAACGCTCGCCCTGCGCCGCTATGTGCTCGGCTTAACACTTGTGGCGCTTACCGCGCCAGCGCAGACGTATCTCCGACAAGGCTGCAACCTGGTGCCGGATGTCGCCCAACCCAGGACGATCACACTCGTCAAGGCGGATGGGGCGCGCACAGAACTAAAGATCTCGCACGAACAAGCCCTCACGTACGCCCAAGCAGCAGCCAAGGCATTCGTTGTCGGCAAGTCACAGACCGTGAAATTCGACTTGGAATTCGCCAAGAAGGACATCGCCGGCGAAAGTGACGTCAAATCCACGCGCAAGCGAGCTGCAAAAGCAGCGGAGATTAAACCGGAGGCACAATGATGAGGCTCCTCTGCGTCACGTTCCGATTCATTCAACCGTTCCCAATATTCCATGGATGCGCGGATGCGGGAGCACCCGAATGGCCACCATCGCCGCTGCGGGCATTTCAAGCGTTGTTGAACGCAACTGCCTTGCGTCATCGCGGCCGCGAACTCGATTCAAATGTTCGTTCCGCACTGGACATATTGGAAGCAATTCGCCCTTACATCATTGCCCCGATGGGCGTCCCGGCGACCGTTGGCTATCGCACGTACGTACCGCACAACCAGACCGACCTTGTTACTTCCGCGTGGGATCGCGGCAATCTTGAAGCGAGCATCGCATCGCATCGAATGGAAAAGGATGTGCGGCCAACACGAATTGCATTCACCGATGATTCACTTCCGGCGGTACATTATGTATACCCGCTCGATCTGCCGGATGACGCCTGCAATCGGCTACTCGAATCAGTTCGTCCGTCCGTTAGATCGATCACGGCACTCGGTTGGGGCATCGATCAGGTAATTGCGGACGCAACGTTAATCTCACAAGCTGACCTTCACTCCCTGGAAGGCGAGCAGTGGCGGCCCGCCTCGACTGGGGTGAACCGCCTCCGCGTTCATTGCGCCGGCTCTCTCGACGCGCTTTCGGCACGACACGAGAAGTTCTTGAACCGAATCAGCGACGGCAAGTTCACCCCCGTTCCGCCGCTCACGAAGATGGAGGTTGTGGCCTATCGTCGTGACACCGATCCCGCGCCTCGGCCTCACGCCGTCTTCAAACTTATTGACGCCAACGAAGACGCCTACCGTTATCCTCACGCGAAGCTGATTCATGTGGCGGGGATGGTGCGGCATCTGGCAATTGAGCGCATGACCAACGCCGCCCCGGCTTGGATCACAGACACTGGCGAATGGGTGAATCGGGTCGTGCGCGGCAAACGGGATGCTTCGTCTGCCGAACATCAGCAGTTCTCCTATGTTCCTCTTCCCTCGATCGGGCACGAGCACGCCGACGCAATGATCCGCAATGTGATGATCGTCGCGCCGCTCGGTATGGAGCGTGAATTGAATTATCTCGCCGAGCGGCTGAACGGGGAGGTTCTCAGGCCCGAGGGTGATGCGGCCGAATGTGATGCCGATTCCAAGCCGCAGATATCACAGCGGATTGAACTGCAAAAGTTCAATCCGCCGAGCGGCAAGTTCATTAGCAAATGCTATCTTGGCTTATCAAGATTCTGGCATACCGTCACGCCGGTCATTCTCGATGGGCACAACCGAAAGTCGAAGAACGACAAACCTGAAGAGATCGCGCGGGCGACCGAAAAACTTATCTGCAAAGCGCTGCAGCGATGGGGCATCGAAACGCCATGCGAATTCACATGGCAATCGGTTCCGTTTCTGAAGAACACGCTGTCGGCTCACAAATATGATCGCGACGGACGCCACACCGGCTATCACCGGCCGGCCCATCTGAAAGACCTGACCGCCGTTCACGTGCGTTTGAGCTTTAGCCACCCCGTTCCCGGCCCCCTTACCCTCGGCGCCGGGCGGCATTGCGGGTTTGGCCTCATGGCGGCGGTTCAATCATGACCGACCCCACCCCTTCATCCTCCGATCCTCTGCCGCTGCGGATGCTCAATGAGTATGCCTACTGTCCGCGGCTGTTCCATTTCATGCATGTGGAAGGGCGGTGGGCGGATAATGAGTTTACGGTTGAAGGCCGCCATGCGCATCGGCGGGTGGATTCGGCGGAGCAGTTGTTGCCGACTGCTGTTTCGCAGGTGAAGCCGCAAGCCGCAAGCCAGCCTGCGGTGAGCGGAGTCGAACCGAAGCCGGTAGGGGCGGGAGAGGAGCCGGGAGACAGGAGCCAGGAGACAGGAGAAAACGCGCGTCTGACAACTGACAACGTGCAACCCACAACTGACAACCCACAACCTCCGACTGACAACTCGCAACTGGCAACTGGCAACTCATTTCCCGGCAACGACGATCCTCCTCCCACGATCGTTCGCTCCGTCCCGCTCTCTTCGCAAATCCTGGGTCTGTCGGCGAAGCTGGATTTGGTTTCTGCCGAGGGGGTGGCGGCAGTTCCCGTTGAAACCAAGCGCGGGCGGGTACCGGAGAACGCCGAGCGGTCTTGGGAGCCGGAGCGCGTGCAGTTGATGGGGCAGGGATTGCTCCTGCGCGAGCATGGATATCAATGCGATCATGGGATGCTCTACTTCGCCGGCTCGCGCACGCGGGTGCGGATCGATTTTACGCCGGAGCTTGAGGCACGCACGCGCGAGCTGCTGCTGCTGGCCCGCGCGGCGGCGGGGGCCACTGTGCTGCCGCCACCGCTGGAGGACAGCCCTAAATGTAACGGCTGCTCGCTGGCGGGAATCTGTCTGCCGGATGAGACCAACGCGCTGTTGGCGGTGCCTGCGGAAGAGGGGGCGGAGACGCCGGCCGATGGCCGCGCGGCGCGGCGGCTTTATCCTGTCCGCGATGATGCAACCCCTTTCTACGTGCAGGAGCCGGGCGCTTATGTCGGCTGTTCCAAGAAACGCATCATCGTCAAAAAATCGGGCGAGGAGCTGGCCAGCGTGCGGCTGCAGGATCTCAGCCAGCTTGTGCTCTGCGGCAATGTGCAGATCAGCACGCAAGCCGTGCAGGTGCTATGCGAAGCCGCCGTCCCCATCGTGTATTTGAGCATGGGGCATTGGTTTTATGGGATCAGCCACGGGATTCATCTGCGCAACGCGTATGATCGTGCCGCGCAGTTTCGGGTGGCGGGCGAGCCGCAATCATGCCTGCACTTTGCGCGGCGGATTGTCGCGGACAAGGCGGAGAACCAGCGGACGCTGCTCCGCCGCAATGCCCCGGCCGAAGCCGCCACCGAGCGGGCGCTGCGCGATATGGATGATCTGGCCGAGCGCATCGGCGCGGCGGATTCACTGGCGACTCTGCTGGGAATCGAAGGGGCGATCGCGGCGGCGTATTTCGGGAGATTCTCAACACTGCTCAAGCCGCGCGATTTTGATGCGCAGTGGGATTTTGCCAGCCGCAATCGGCGTCCGCCGCGCGATCCGGTCAATGCGCTGCTTTCATTCGGGTATGCGATGCTGGCCAAGGAATGCACGGTGGCGTTGCTTTCGGAGGGGCTGGATCCGTGGTGGGGTTTGTATCATCAGCCGCGCCATGGGCGGCCGGCCTTGGCGCTGGATGTGATGGAGCCGTTTCGGCCGGCGGTGGTGGATTCGGCGGTGATCTCCGCCATCAACACCGGCATGGTGCAGCAATCCAGCTTCGAGACCGCTTCCAGCGGATGCATCCTGCGGCCCGAAGGACGCAAGGCATTCATCCGAGCCTACGACGCGCGGCTCGATCAGCTCATCACCCATCCGATCTTCGATTATCGATGTTCGTGGCGCGTGGTCATCCGCCTGCAGGCGCGGCTGCTGGCCCGCTGGCTCCGCGGGGAAATCCCTTCCTATACGAGCATCACGACGAGATGAACGGCGGGGGGGAGCCAGGAGCCAGGAGTTGGAAGCCGGGAGTTGGACGCCAGAAGAGCCGGGCAGGAGCTGGGAGCTAGGTCCGGTCAGTGGTGAAGCTGAACCCTGAACCCCGAGTCCTCAGGAGTTGGGAGCCAGAAGCCGGGAGTTAGAAGATAGAGCCAGGAAGCGGCAGTTACGTCCGGTCAGTGGTGAAGCTGAACCCTGAACCCCGAACCCTCAGGAGTTGAAAGCCGGTAGTTACGTCAGAGGCCAGGAGGCGGGAGACGCAAACCAGGAGTCGCAATGACGACGCGGCGGCATTACATTGTCAGCTACGATATCAGCGACGACAAACGCCGCGGGAAAGTCTTCGATCATCTGGAAGGCCGCGGCGATCATGCCCAGTTTTCAGTCTTCTTCTGCCAGCTCAACCCGCGCGAGCTGGCGGAGCTGCGGGCGGAGCTGACCGCCATCATCCATCACGAGCAGGACCAGATCCTGCTGGTGGACCTGGGCCCCGCCTACAACCCACTCGACGGCGGCATCGAGTGCCTGGGCAAAACTTTCGATGTGCGTTCACGCGTGAACGTGGTATAAAGGCGGACAAGCAAGATGCCGCAAGCGATATGTGATAAGGCACGAAGTAAACAACCGCGCGAGCGGCGGCGTGGTGCGCCACCCCCGGCCACCTCGCGAACTCTTTGGCAAGTGAATAGTTATGATCAAGCGGAGCATGAATTTGCTCCGAGAAAAAGTAGGCCGCCATGCCACCCCGCGCAAGGCGGCTTGCTAGTACAGTGCTGCCAAAGGTTTAGGAAGGCAGCGATTTCCGCGCTCATCAGAGCGCGGCCCCATTGAAGCTCCACCGGCACGGAGTACGCTGGCGTCGACAATCTATTTCCGCGCTCATCAGAGCGCGGCCCCATTGAAGCAATTCCGCCGCATGTTGTTCCGCGGCGAACCTTGATATTTCCGCGCTCATCAGAGCGCGGCCCCATTGAAGCGACTGTTACACAGGGACAATACGCTATGAGTTACGCTATTTCCGCGCTCATCAGAGCGCGGCCCCATTGAAGCGGGTGGCGGCTGGCGGATGGCCGGCGTCGATTCCAGATTTCCGCGCTCATCAGAGCGCGGCCCCATTGAAGCAGCCGGCGCGATGCCGCCGAGGGGGTGATGCCCAGATTTCCGCGCTCATCAGAGCGCGGCCCCATTGAAGCTGCACGGGCGAGCGCGCCTCGTCGAACGCCGACTTGGATTTCCGCGCTCATCAGAGCGCGGCCCCATTGAAGCCTACGCAAAAGTCGACGGACTCACCGCCACACCACATTTCCGCGCTCATCAGAGCGCGGCCCCATTGAAGCGCTCTCAACTGGAACGCGGGCGCGACCTACGCCCTATTTCCGCGCTCATCAGAGCGCGGCCCCATTGAAGCAATCAGGTGGAGGCCAACCTCGATGTCAACCAGGTTATTTCCGCGCTCATCAGAGCGCGGCCCCATTGAAGCGGGGAGCGGCGGCTGTTGCATCCGCGCCAGTAGTGCAATTTCCG
>DATBDZ010000386.1:0-21692 GCA_036276235.1 Humisphaera sp.
TCTTGTCGCGCCCTCTCGAGGCGGATTCTCGCCGCAACTGGCGCAATACGTCCTCGAACTGAAATTCTCGTCCAAAGACCAGACGCTCTACCAGCGGCTATCCGCAAAGGCCCGGGCGGGAAAGTTGACCGCAGCGGAAAAAGATGCACTGGATGATTTGCTGACAGCCGCCGATGTGCTGGCCATCCTGCAATCCAAGGCGCGGGTGTCGCTGAAGCGCCGCAATCCCGCGGCGTAACAGACGATGAAGAAGGCACTCGGTCGCCGAATCCGTGGGCTGGCATCAAATCGGTGCGAGTATTGCCACATCCCGGACGGAATCATTGAATTTCCGCACGTGTTGGATCATGTAATTGCCGTGCAGCATGGAGGTAGGACAACGGTCAATAACCTCGTGCTCTGCTGCGGACGTTGCAATCAATTCAAGGGACCGAACATTGCCGGCCTGGACTCCAGGACGGGAAATCTCACACGGCTCTTTCACCCGCGCCGCGATGCTTGGCGCGACCATTTTCGGTGGTCTGGCCCGAGGCTGGTCGGCAAGACGCCGGTCGGTCGTACGACCGTTGCGGTGCTTAACATCAACTTACCGCTTCGCATTGCCATCAGACGCGTTTTGATCGAAGAAGGCGAGTTTCCGCCGCCCTCGGATCTATAAGTTCGACCTGTCAGATTTGGGCTCGTTCGTGGTAGCATGGCCGCTATGGACGAAGCGGAGCTACGAGATTTCCGGCACGAGCTGCGCGGGCGCTGGCACGGCTTGCGGCTTTGCGTCGAGGCGCTGGGGACCTGCACCGCGCGGGAAGACATTCTCGAATTCCTTGATGCCATCATCAACTCCGCCGATGAAGTCCGAAAGACGCTCGAGGACATGCCAGAGACCGACGCCGCGTGATCGCTGATCTTGGTGGAGCAGACAAGAATGTCTGCCCCACCATCAATAATCCGTTACACTTCCCCGGTGGGTGACACCTTCGGATCGCGACGATCGCAGTGACGAGCAGCTTGTCGCCGCCCTTAACGGCGGCGATGCCCGCGCGTTTGATGCGATTTATTACCGCCATCGCGATTGGGTCGTGCGGCTGGCGCTGCGGTTCACCGGCCGCGATGAAGATGCGCTGGATGTGCTTCAGGAAACCTTCGCCTATTTCTTTCGCAAGTTTCCCGGTTTCGTTCTGACAGCAAAGCTGACGACGTTTCTTTATCCTGTCGTGCGAAATCTCTCGATTGCCGCCCGCAAGCGCCGTCGGCGCGAGTTTGATGAAGAAGAGCTGATCGAGCCGCAAGTGCCGCCGCAGGCGGTGGGGGGCGGGCGAGAGGAATTGGCCGCCGTGCTCAAAGCGCTTCCCGGCGGCCAGCGCGAGGTCGTCTTGATGCGGTTTGTCGATGACATGAGCCTCGCTGAGATTGGAACGGCCCTGGGAATTCCCGAAGGCACCGTCAAATCGCGGTTACATAATGCTTTGAAGGCATTGCGGGCCGACCCGCGATTGCAGGCGTATTTTCTAAGAGGATGAACCATGGATTGGGTTGGTGCACTTAATATTGATGGGATGCATTGATCGCCGGACGGGCAGGCAGTTAGGAGTCACCCCACTTTGCGACGGTGTTTGATTCGGGTGGCATGGGCTTGCGACAGCATGCCCGTGGCGATGTGACAGGACGCGTCCCGCTCAGAACCCTCTCCCCTGTACTCAGGGGAGAGGGCAGGGTGAGGGGACAGCGGGTCGCGATACGGCGTCGTTCGCAAGCCGACGCATTTGTCCCCTCACCCCAACCCTCTCCCCTGAGTACAGGGGAGAGGGAGAATTGGCCTCTTGATACCACGAATGACCGGTTGATTGCCGCATGAACTCTGAGCCGCAAATCCCCTCTGACGAAGACCTGCAATTGCCGGCGCAATTGCATTCGGATCTTCGGCGCTTGTCCGAAGGGACGATTCCGGTCCCATCGCACATCGACTCGGCAATCCTCGGCGATGCCAAATCGGGATGGTTGCGCCGCATGCGCTTCCGTCCGATTCAGCGATGGATGCTCGTCGGCGGGTCGATCGCGGCGGCGCTCCTGATCGCCTGGGGTGTCACGTCAATGGTTCATCGGACGCCATCACAGATGGCGCAACTTGGCGATGTGAATCGTGATGGGCGCATTGATATCCTCGATGCGCTGGTCGTCGCGCAGGCGATCAAATCGGGCGGCAAGCTCGACCCGGCGTGGGACATCAACCACGACGGCGTTGTCGATCAGAAAGATGTCGATTGGATCGCGGCGACGGCGGTCAACGTCAGCGGAACAGGAGTCAGCCAGTGAATCGCGGAAGGCCGGCCATCTTCGCGGCGACTCTGCTGGCAGTCCTCTGCCTGCTGCCGGGCCGGCATTCGCTGTCCCAGTCGATGGCGACCATAGGATCGTCACGGTTTATTGCTGTCGATGTCATGATCGATCCCAATGGTCAGCCTTTGGCGGCGTATCAGGTGCAGATCGTGCAGCGCGGCGCTGAGGTGACGCTCGTGGGCGTGGAGGGCGGAGAATCAACTGCATTCGCTGCCGCCCCTTATTACGATAAGCGGGCGATTCTGAAGCAGAGGATCGTGATCGCGGCATACAGCACGAATGCGAGCTTGCCGACAACGAAGACGCGCGTTGCTACGCTGATGTTGCAAGTGAGCGGCGACGCGACGCCGGCGTTTACCGCCACGCTGCAAGCCGCCGGATCGGGTAATGCCCAGCGCATCGCGGCGACGGTGACGACATCGATCGCAAAGCCATCGGAAGGAGCCAGGGAATGAAGGTGTGGATCAACTGGATACCCGGGCGCTTCTGTCAGATTCTTCTGCTGGCGTGCGTGCTACTGGCCGGCTGCTCGCAAAGCAGCAAACCGCCCGATCGCCAGACAAATGAGCAATATGCTCCGGTTGCAACATCGGCGGTGGAGCGCACGTCGGCACAGCAGGCGATCCTTCCGCCGCAATCTTTGCCGGCGGATTACGAAGAGCTTTGGGTCATTCAAAGGCCGGGGCCGCAAATTAATCGCGATGCGAACACCGAGTTGGTCCCGGGAAGCGGTCTGCTTCTGGCGCGCATCGGGCCCAATATGCTGGTTTGCCCGCTTCAGCGGACGGACTTTGATGCGCGCATCACCGGCGCGATTGCGACGGTGAACGTGACGCAGAATTTCCGCAATCCTTCCAATCAAGTTGCGGATCTGATTTACGCCTTCTCGCTGCCGCAGGGGGCGGCGGTGAGCGACTTCGTCATGACCATTGGCCAACGCCACATTCGCGGCATCATTCGCGAGCGAGCCGAAGCCGAGCAGATCTATCGGCAGGCGCGCGATCAGGGTTATTCGGCATCTCTCTTGAGCCAGATCGGCCCGAATCTGTTTGCCCAATCGCTGGCGAACGTCGCGCCGACCAAATCGGTTGAGGTGGCGATTCAATACTTTCATGCAGTGCCTTATGTGGAGGGGTGGTTCACGCTGAGCTTTCCGCTGATGACCGGCCCGCGGCAGCGTTCGTGGCCACAGCCGGCCCTTCGCAACGGGCGCGATGTCACGGTCAACGTGCAACTGGATTGCGGCTTTGCGATCGATCGAATCGAAAGTCCAACGCACGGGATCAAGGTGGATCGAAGTGATTCGAGTCATGCCATCATCGCGCTCGATGCCGGCGACACGATCGCGAATCAGGACATGGAGATTCGATACAAGCCGGCGGCCGGCGGCATTCGATCTTCGATGGTGACGCAAAGCGAAGGCGGCGGCGGATATTGCGCGCTGACGGTTCTGCCGCCCGAGGAGTGGCGCGATCTGCCGCGCCGACCGGTGGAACTGCTCATTCTATCGAGCGTTTCCGATCCATCGGCGGTAACTGATGCGCGAATGCTGGCGGCGGCCATTCTCGGATCGCTCGCTCCAACTGATTCATTTGCGATTGTGGATCTGCATTCAGACGTGCATCGGCCGTTACAGCCCGCGACCGCATCGCCGCCCAACATCCAGAACGCGATCAATACATTGGACTTTTCCGGCAAGGCGCGAGTCAGCGGGCAGACTTCCGATCAGTTAAAACTCGCAGCGAGCAAGTCAGATCCATCGCACGCGCGGCTCATCTGTATTTTCTGCGACGGCGCGGATGACATCGCAAAGCTTTCGTCGATTGTGGCATCGGCGCCGCGCGGATCGCTGGTCGTTTGCGGAACGGGAACGCATGTCGATTCGGGCGCGATCAATGCGCTGGCCGCCGCCGGGGGAGGAGCGGCGATCCACGCCGCGCCGTCGGATGCAGCGCGGCTGCTGCTCGACGCCATCGATCGCTTCGCGCGGCCGTGCGTGACCGATCTACAAATCGATTGGAACGGAACGACACTGAAAAATCCGCTTTTTGCATCATCGGAGCGCGATCTGATCGCAGGACGGCCACTGTTGATCACCGCACGGTTTGTTGGGCCGCCGCCGAAGGTGACGCTTCGTGGGAATTCAAGCACAGGCCCCGTTTCGATTTCAGTCAATCCAACTTTAGAAATGCCCGCACAGCCCGGAATCCTCGCGCGAATGTACGCTCGGCTGCAGCTTGCCCATCTGGTGGTCCATCAAGCCGACGGTCAGATCGCCGGGATCGATCAGACGATCAAGCGAATTTGCCTGGAGAACGGGTTGATCTCACGATTCACATCGTTTGTCTGTGTAGACGCGCGCGGAAAAGTGGTGGATCCAACCCCCGCGCCGCAAACAATGCACGGCGGGTCGATTTGAGATCATTGGGAAGATTAGAGGGCCGTCATGCTGAGGTACTCCGAAGCATCTGGCCCACTCGCGCAAGCCAGCCAGATGCTTCGGAGTACCTCAGCATGACATATCCTTATTTACTGAAGGAGTGAAGCGTACGAGTCGCCCTCGCGCGAGTGATCAGTTGAAGTCGTCCGTCGTCTGCCACTGCCGATTACCAGAGTAAGTCCGACCCCGAAAATACCGGCCCATCGGTACACGCCAGCCGATAGCACCAATCCTTCCCGACCAGCGGCGGCACATTCACCGGCTTCTTCACCCTGATGCAGCAGCTTTGGCAGGTTCCCATGCCGCAGGCCATGGCGCGCTCGACCGCGATCTGGCAGACCAAGTCGCGCGCGGCCGCGATTTGGGCGACCCGCTTCATCATGGGTTCGGGCCCGCAGGTGTAGAGGGTTGGGGCCACCGGGAATCTGGTTCGATCGAGATATTGCTCCAGGGCTTGCGTGACGAAGCCGCGAAAGCCGTAGGAGCCGTCATCGGTGGTAATGACCGACGGAATCCGATGGCGGGCGAACTCGTCGATGTTCAATAGCGGTTCAGCGCTATCCGATCCGGGAGCGGGCGCATCAGATCGAATCGTGAGCGGCAGCAGATCGCGGCTGAGCGCGCCGCAGAACGCGACGGCCGGCCGTCCCGCAAGTCGCTCGGCGAGATAAAGCATCGGCGGGATTCCGACGCCGCCGCCGATCAGGATTGCCGATCCACCGTCGGCGGGGAGCGAGAAGCGATTGCCGAGCGGGCCGAGGATGAATGCGCGATCGCGGACTTTCAATTGGCTGAGCCACGCCGTGCCGACGCCGACGATGCGATGGATCACATCCAGTTCAACGCCGCCCGCGATATCGCGCCGCCCGGCCAAGGAGAACGGCCGCCGCAGGACGGCAAGCGGTCCGGCCAGTTCCGCGCCTTCCAACTTCAATGGCTGCCCCGGTTGCCAATCAAATTCGGTATGCGGGTTGTAATCCTGATCGAGATTGCGGCAGGAGAGTTGAACGAAATGCCCCGGATCGGTCGGCGGAAATTGCGGAACGCCCAGCACCAACCGGTAGTGTTCGCGGCAAAGGGGAATGTTAGCGACAACGCTACAGGCGAATTGATCTCGATGCAGCGGGCTCATTGCCGACATGTCACACAAAAAAAACTTCCGGAGGGGTGGCTCCTATCCACCTCCGGAAGTGCGCCACGGCTATGAAGCCGTTAGACGAGATTGAATGCGGACCTTAGATGGACTGATCGCAAGGACCAATCGATATGCTCGGGACTATACCCCTGCCCCCAAAACCTGTCAATCACGCTTCAACCCGGATCGCGAAAAACTTAAATCGATGTAAGTCTTTTATTTAATGGACATTATATAAAACTCGCTTCGCGGCCCTGCGAAGCGGTTTCCTGCCTGTTCGCAGGAAGGTAGGGTGGCAATTTCCCCCACTTTGGGATTTGTCCGGGGGCGGCTAGACTCGCTTTTCTTCGAGTGATCCATGGTTCGCAAGGATGTTGTCATTGCCGTCGTTGTGCGCGAAGGAAAGGTGCTCATCTGCCAGCGCCGCGAGAGCGATTCGTTTGGCGGCTTTTGGGAATTTCCTGGCGGCAAGCGGGAAGCAGATGAAACGCCGGAGCAATGCCTCGTGCGAGAGCTCCGCGAGGAACTGCAATTGGATGTGACGCCAACCCGCGCACTCGCGCCGATCGAGCATGACTACCCGTCGATCCACGTGCGTCTGCTTCCTTATCAATGCGAGTGCGAAGTTGGCGAGCCCAAAGCGATCGCCTGCGAACAATTCGCCTGGGTGCAACCTCATCAGCTGCGCGACTATCGCTTTCCGCAAGCGAACGCGCCGCTGATCGAATTGATCGCGGCAGAACTCGCCGCGCCACGGGGCGGACTGGACAAATGATAAGGGTGTGGAATTGGACCCCCGATCGAACCTTGTGCCGTGATCTTTCGTTGTACGAGGAATAGGTTACACTTTATCGGGCTATCCAACCGATCTTAGGGCAAGTTGCAGGGCCTTCGGGAGACCAGGGTTATGTCCAATCCGTTTGCGCCGTTTTGTGAAGACTTCTACGTAAACATGAGGCTGGGTTCTCAACTGAGCCTGCCTCATAGCCGCGAAACTGTTCTTCATCTCTTTGAGCGCGTGCAAAAAGTTTTTCCCGCGATGACGCGCTTCCGCAAGAACGAGAACGGCGAGTTCAATCTTGAGGAAGACCGCAGCGGCCATTCCTATCGATGGATGAGCCTCGAGCCCAAGCGCCTCTCCAGCGGGCATGTGAATCCGCTGGCGATCGAGGACGCCGTCAAGCTGCACAGCACTCTTCTGGAAGCCGCCCCGCATTACATGGGCATCAGCCCGTTGGAAGTGGATTACCTCGACGTGCTCTTTGGCTTCGATCTTGGCTTTGGCGGCAATCATGATGAAGTGATCGCCGACAGCCTCTTCGCCGAGTCACCGCTCTTCTGCCTGAACGAAGAGCACGGCGCCCGCGCCGTCGATTTTCAGCCGACCGTCACCGTCTCGCTCAGCGACGATTGCCGCCTGCAGGCGCGCATCGATGTCGTCACGCGCACCAACAGCTATCAGGTCCGCACCGGCGATTACAGCGATGATGTCATCAGCGTCTACCTGATTGTCCGCCGTTATTGGGGAGATCGGCCCAAGGAAGGGTTCGAGAAAGTTTTCGCGCAGCTCGTCGAGCGCGCTGAAGGCCTGTGCCACAATCACATCGTTCCCAGAATCCTGCGGCCGATTTCATCCGCGATCGCCTCGCGGTCGTAAGCAGATTTCCGCTTGCGATCGCGCGCGTATCCGATGCATTCGCTCGCCGCGATTTGCAAACCCGCGAACTCAAAATTGGAAAAAAAGAAACGGACCGGAGGGGAGCCACCACCTTCGGTCCGTTTGCGAACGTTTGAGTTGTTGTGCGGATGATACACTTGCCGTGCCCCGAATTACAACTGTCTGCGCGATTTCCACGACAAGATTTTTTTCTCGCTCACCCCGCGCCCAGAATCTCTTTGAGCAACGGAAGCAGCGCCGCGCGCAGCTTCGGATCGCGCGCCGCGAAGAGGACATTGGTCTTCAACCAGTCAAGCGGATTTCCAATATCATGCCGCCGCGCCGAGAGCACCACGCCGAAGATCGGCTCGCGCTCGAGCAGCGCGCGAAGGGCGTCGGTCAACTGAATTTCCCCGCCGCGGCCCGGCGGCGTCTTCTCGATGCAATCAAAGATTGCCGGCGTGAGCAGATAACGCGCCGCGATCGCCAGACGGCTCGGCGCCGCTTCACTTGAAGGCTTTTCCACCAGCGCGGTCAGGCGAAAAACGCCGTCACCCATCGGCATTCCGCCGACGATTCCGTAACGGCTCACCTTCTCCGCCGCCACTTCCTCCAGCCCGATCACCGCACCTTTCAGCTTCTGATGCGCCGCAAGAAGCTGCGATGCGGGCGAAGGATCGCCGCTGAAGATCGTGTCGCCCAGCATGCAAAGGAACGGCTGATCGCCAACATGGGCCCGCGCCTGAAGGACCGCATCACCAAGCCCGCGCTGCTCGGCCTGCCGCACGGCATGAATCTTCACGCGCTTTGCGAGCTCTTCGACGGACGCGATGAGCGACTCTTTGCCGCCGGAACGCAATCGCTCTTCGAGTTCCGCATTGCGATCAAAATGATCTTCGATGGCATGTTTCTGCCGCGCGGTCACCAGCAGAACATCGTCGATCCCCGCATCAGCCGCCTCCTCGACGACATACTGCACCACCGGCCGATCCACGACCGGCATCATCTCCTTAGGAATAGACTTAGCCGCCGGCAGCATGCGAGTGCCGAAGCCTGCGACTGGAATGACTGCTTTTATCATGCTCTTCTGCTGCTGAATGCCGGAGATCCACTAAGGACACGAAGGGAGCACTAAGAACCACGAAGAAGACGAAGCTGTCTGTTAGTTCACGTAGCGCTTCCACTCCAATTTACCGTCTGCGCCAAAATTGATGAGTATTCCGACGCGATAGCCAGTCGCATGGAGGTAATTAATGATCTGCGCCTCTTCCGTGCCGGATAGAGCATCTAAGGCCTTGATCTCAACTACAATCTTTCCGAAGCAAACAAAATCCGCGCAATACTTCTTGCGCAATGTCCGACCCTTATAGCGAACATTCAGGGGTTGTTGGGGTGTATGCGATATCGATCGATCAGCCAGTTCGATCTCCATCGCTTCCTGATACACGCCCTCCAGGAACCCGCACCCCAACTCGCGATGAACCTCGATCGCAGCCCCAACAATCGCATACACTTCCTCGCCAAATAATAACTCGGACACGGCTGCCTCCCGTAAATGGGAAAAAGTTTCGAAACAGAACTTAGTGGTTCTTAGTGCTCCCTTAGTGCCCTTAGTGGATTTTGACTGCCGGATCGTTAAGGACGGCTATCCATCGCAGATCATCGGCCGAATGACCGTGCATCGGAGCGCGGCCAGGGCATCGACGAGCTGTTGGTAGTGTCTTCCGTCGCGGTAGAGCCCGCAGATGGATCCGCCGCTGCCGCAGAATTTGGCGCTGGCTCCGGTTGCCCGGGCGGCTTGGACCATTCGCAGATTCTCCGGCGCGATGTTCATGATCGTGCGGCGAAGATCGAAGTTTTCGTCCATCACCTTTCCGAGCGTTTCCCAATCGCCGGCCGTCAGCGCGTCGCGGCCGCGGTCGGTGAGCTGGCGATATTGCTTCATCGCCGCCAGCACATTCGCGTCGCCACGGTTGAACAGCTCGCGCAGATTTCGATGCGGCACATCGCTCACCTCCGCGCGCTCCGGATCAAACGCCAGATAAAGCGGCGGCAGTTTCGCTGGCGTGAGCGGCTGATATTCCCCGTGGCCGCGCGTCTCAAGAAGCTTGCGATCAAAATCCATGTAGACGATGCCTTCGTATGCCTGGATCACCCGATCCTGCAGGCCGGCACTGATGCCAAGCTCCTCTGTCTCGACCGACAGGTTCAAGCCGGGTTGCTGATCGAGAGGAATTTGGACGTCATGAAACTGCAGGAGGGCGCGCATCATCGCCATCACGATCGCGCTGCTGCCGGAGAGGCCGACGAGGCGTGGGATATCGCTTTGAAAGCTGACGGTATAGCTCCGCCGCGCCAGCTCGATCTCCTGGCGATGGCACCAATCGTGAAATTTTTTGATGGCGGCTTTGATCAGCCGCATCCCGCCGTAATAGCCGTGCAGGCGCTGGTCTTTGAGGAAGGCGTTGACGCTATCAAAGTGCGCCAGATCGCCGTGCGTGGGTACGATTTCAAAGTGCGGGCTTTCCCAAAGCGTGACGCTGGCCTTGAAGTTTCGGACAATGAATGCGATGGTTTTGCCGTAATAGCCATCGGACGGATTCCCAACGAGGCCGGCGCGGGCGTAAGCGTGAGCAGTGATGATCATTTTTTTGCGGTAAGGAACTGTTGCGAGCCCGAATCATAACACGGGAGGCAGCGCGAGACGAAGCCTCTTTGCGTTGGGAATCTCCGCGGATTATCAGCGAGTGTGAGAATTAACCAGCAGCCTTCATCGGACGTCGGGAACTGTCATGCTGAGGTACTCCGAAGCATCTGGCCCGATCGCGCGAGGATGCCAGATGCTTCGGAGTACCTCAGCATGACAGCAGGCGGGAATCACGGACGAACATCCATAGCCATGAGCCGACGAGTTGCATCTCTCCTCGTTCTGTTGGTCTGCGCGGTTGCGACGGCGCAGGAACGAATCGATCCCGTCATCATTTCCGGTCCCGAGATGGAACAAGGCGTCAAGACGCGGCAGCCGATTCGCGCGATCGCATTTTCTCCGGATGGGAAGGTTCTTGTCAGCGGATCCAACGGCCAGCGAGCGCTTAGCTTTTGGGACGCAGAGCAATGCAAATTGATCGCCGCCGCGGAAATGCCGGGAGAGCTGGTGCGCGCCGTCTTTTTTACGGATGGCGGTAAACGGATTGTCGCGGTCGGCGATGAGGTGGCGATTTTTGATGCCGTTTCCCACGCGCTGCTTTCGCATTGGCCGATCAAGGATGGCTGGGCGGGAGCCGCGCTTTCGCCGGACGGCGGCACGCTGGCGTTGAGCGGCATCGATCCTGTCGGCGATCCTCCGAAGGGCCTGATCCGGCTCTTCGATCTGAACACCGGCGAAGTCCGCCGGCGGATTTCGGCGCACCTCGCGAATATCCGCTGGCTCGCCTGGTCGTCGGATGGCGCGCTTCTCGCCAGTCTCGCGGAGCAAAGCTTCACGGAGAGCGGCGACGATGTCATCGTCTGGAATGCCGCCACCGCGCAGGAAGTTGCGCGCTTTGCACGCTCGCCCAATTCTCCGCCGCGCGGCATCGCGTTCCTGCCATCGGGCACATCGGCGGCAAATATCAAATGGCCTTTCACCCATTTCCTTCGCGACGGCGTCGGATTGCTGCAAGGCGCAACCTCAGTCGCCGAACGCGCGCAACCTCCACGCGCCCTCGTTCGCGCCGACTACGGGCCGGCACTGACCGATCTTCACGGGGAGCCGCCATTCGCTCTGCTGACGCCCGCTGGCAATTCGCCGAGCGCCAGCGCAATTTCTCCCGATGGAACGACAATCGCCGGCGGCGACTCCACCGGCGATCTGTTCATCTGGACCACCGATCGCGGCCGCGCTGAAGCGGCGGGGCCGTTACCGATGGTTCGCTGCCAGCTCATCTGCCCCCGCACAGAGTTTCTGCAAGGCGAGCCGATCGAATGGAGCTGTCGGCTGACCAACATTTCGGATCACCTCGTCCCGATTTATGCCGACCGTTTCGCGCCGCAGCGTTCGGCGCTGTCGCTGAACCTGATGGATCTGAATCGCGCGCGGCCGCTGCGCCCGCCGGTCCAGCCGCCCGATCTCCAGCCGCCTCGACAGCTTTTTCCCGGTCAGTCGATCGAGGTACGCTTCGCGCCAATTGGTACTGACGCGATGTCCGCTGGGAACGGCAACGTCTACACATTGCCGCCGCAGACCAGTCGCGATGTTGCGCTCGTGCGTTACGCGCCGCCGCCGGATGCTGCTCCGGACGCGGGAGGGACGGTGCTGTCGCAGCCGATGCTGCTGCTGCGCGATCCGGGTCCGGCGTTTTCGCACCCCGTTATTTCTGAATGGGCGCATTCTGCCGACGGCGTGCTATCGGCTCGCATCGATAGCGAGTCGGCACTTTATGGGAAACCGTCCGACGTCTTCGTCCACGGCGAGATTCGCAACGACTCCAACCACGATGTGACGTTCTCCGTTCCGCAGCCGGACTTTTATGCCTCTCTGCAAATCACCGGCCCCCACGGCCCGCTGCCGACCCCGACAGCGCGCCTGCGGCTGCCTCCTTCCGTGACGATCAAGCCCGGCAAGATCACGTCATTTTACGGGCCGATTGATGCGAATCGGTTTCCCGGATTTTTTGAAGCGGGCGAATACTCCGTCGGCTTTGAGTTCGTCAGCCATACCGGCAGTCCCAATCCGCCCGCTGGATTCTGGACGGGAAGCTTGAGTATTCCGCCGATCAAAATCACTCGAGTGATAAGGCTGATCGACGCGCCCGCCGCGACAACGCAACCGGTTGCGACACCGCCGGCGACGTTGCCGGCGCGCTAACTCGCACTTTCACGAATTTTAATCTAACTGCGATGCTGCCCACGGCCGTTGCCTCGCGCCATCAGCGGAATTAGCGTAACTCTCCATGTCATACCCCGCGCGCTGTATCGATTGCGGCTACGTGCTGATCGGACTGCCGGCTGGGAAGTGTCCCGAATGCGGCCGCGAGTTTGATCCGGATCGGCCGGTGACTTTCACCACCAAGCCGCCGTTTGTATGGTGGAACTATTGGCTGCCCGGATTTCTTCTGGCGGCGATCGGCGGCGCCCTTATTTACGCAGTCCTCATCCTCTTCATCGGCTGGAGCTGGTCGGCGGCGATTGTGGCGCCGTTCTGCATCGGGGCGATTGTCGGTTATGGCTGCCGCGCGCAGCCATTTCTGTTGGTGCTGCTCGCGCTGGCCGCCCTCGGTGCGGCAATCGCCGGCGTCTACTCGATGAGCCTTGCCGGTGTCTTCTGCGGCATTGTGATGGGGATCGTGGCGCTCGTGCCCGTTCTCGTCGGCACTGCGATGGGGTACATGCTTCGTCTTGCCCTTCGCGAAAGCCGCTTCGAGCAGCGCTGGCATCTGCCGGCGCTGGGACTGCTTCTCGCGCTGGCGCTGGCGGCAGCGATCGATCGCGCAACGGTGCGGCCCCATGCGATCGAAAGCGTCGTCACCTCGATTCAGATGCCCGCGCCAATTGGCCGCGCCTGGAACGCGGTGATGTTTTACGAAGAGGTGCGACATCCGCCGCCGTTTCTTTTGCGAATTGGATTACCCAAGCCGCTGCGTACTTACGGCAAATCCGAAAGTGTCGGCGACGTAAAGTTCTGCACCTACAACAAAGGCCGCCTGGCCAAGCAGGTGACTCGCCGCGAGCCGCAGAAGCTGCTGGCGTTTGATGTGATCGTGCAGGACCGGATCGAAAATCATTCGATCCGCCTGACGGATGGGAGCTTCGCGTTCCAAGCGCTTGGCGAAAATCAAACGCAGGTCGCGCTCACCACGAGTTATGAGCCGAAGCTCGGCCCGCGATGGATCTGGCGGCCGGCCGAGGAACTGGCGGTTCACACGCTGCATCGATATGTTTTGGAAGGAATGCAGCAGAAGGCGGCCGAGCCATGAGTGAGCGGATCAGCCGTCGCGGCGTCGTCTGTTGCCGCGCGTTTCTCGACGTGCCGCTCAGCGCCCGAGTCGTCTGGGGACAGCTCCGCGACTTCCAGCGCTTCGCGCGGCAGGATCCATTTCACGCGACGATCAACATCGAAGGCGGCGCTCCTCGCGCCGGCGCGAGCCTGACGCTCTCCCACCGCTACGCCGGCCTGCGCATCGCGCGCGGTGGCCGCATTCTGGTCTGGCGCGAAGAAGTCGGCTACAGCTTCAGCGATCTCTCCCAGCGCGGCCCGCGCCACGGCTTTCCCCATGTCTTCAGCTTTCGACTGGAACCCCACGATAATGCTTGCCGCCTGAAGATCGAAGTGCGCGGCCTGTGGACCACGCGCTGGATTCCGCGCTGGCTCGCCAGGATATGGCTCCGGTGGGTCTTCACGCAGATTGTCCGACATGTGGAGCAGGAACTCATCCTGTTTCGACTTTGGCATAAGCGGCGCGAGCTTGTGGTTGCGGCAACACCGGTGTAGCAGCTAGACAGCCGCGGTCCTGCACTCGGGGCTATAATCTGAGCTTGCTGTCGCAGGCCCAACAGCTTTTGCAACGCCCGATGAGCGAAGTAAACACCCATCTCATTCTCCCCGTCGGGACGCAGGTCGTCGTGTTGACAGACGTGCGCGGGACGGACGGCAAGCCGCTGCATCCGCGCGGGGCGGTCGGCGTCGTCGTTCAAGCGCCGGCGGATTACTGGCATAGCTATCGTGTGCGATTCGTGGATGGATTCGAGGCGGCGTTTGCCCGCCGCGAGCTGGCCATCCTTTCGCAGTATCAATCGGGCGGTGTCATCGGCGCCGCCGAGGCCAGCCCAGATCGCCTCGCGGAATATGACCTGCAGCGGCACGTGATCTATCGCTGCATCGTCGGCTCCCGCGCTTATGGATTGGAAGGCGACGAAAGCGACACCGATCGGCGCGGCGTCTATCTGCCGCCCGCGCGGCTGCATTGGTCGCTCTATGGCGTGCCCGAACAATTGGAAAATCCGGCCACCGAAGAAGTTTATTGGGAGGCGCAGAAGTTTCTGACGCTGGCGCTCAAGGCAAATCCGAATGTGCTGGAATGCCTCTATTCGCCGCTGATCGAGCATGCGACGCCGCTCGCGCGCAAACTGCTCGAGCTGCGCGATCGCCTGCTCTCGAAAATGGTGTATCAAACCTACAACGGCTACGTCATCAGCCAATTCAAGAAACTCCAGGGCGATCTGCGCAATAAGGGCGAAGTGAAGTGGAAGCACGTGATGCACCTGCTTCGATTGCTGCTGGCCGGCATCACGGTGCTGGAAGAAGGCCGCGTCCCCGTGCAAGTCGGCCCGCACCGCGAGCGGCTGTTATCCATCAAGCGCGGCGAAGTCCCCTTCGAGCAATGCGAAACCTGGCGCAAAGCGCTGCACGAGCAATTCGACCTGGCATTCGCCCGCACCAAGTTGCCGGATCGACCGGATTATGAAGCAGCGAATGAATGGTTACTGGACGCGCGCAAGTCTGTTATAGATGCAAAGTAGGGTCTGCTTCAGCACAAGCGGAACGATCCCCGCGAGAACGATTCCGGATACGCTAAGTGCCACCATACGAAACCTGTTTTACAATGGAACCGCAAAGTGCGCGCTAGGAGGATCCGTGCCCTCGCTTAGGCTCGTTCACGGCGTGGTGAACGGTTCTCGCAACACGAACGGCGCTCGATGCAAGAAAAACGTCATCACGCCGTGAACGAGTGTAACGAGGGCACTGATCCTCCAAGCGCGCATTCGAGAGCCGTTGACCCACGCACAACACAATGCAATTCGACCCCCGCATCCTCGCCGTCCTCCAATCGCAACCCTACCCGCTGATGTTCGCGACCATCAGCGGTGCGCACCTCTACGGATTTCCTTCTCCCGATAGCGATTACGATCTGCGCGGCGTCCACATTCTCCCCGTCGCCGAAGTCGTCGGCTTGGACGATGGCCGCCAGACCGTTGAATCGTCCGGCATCCACGATGGGCTGGAGATCGATCTGGTCACGCATGATGCGCGAAAGTTCTTCGGCTTGATGCTCAAGAAAAACGGCTACGTGCTGGAGCAGATTTATTCGCCGCTGGTGGTTCACGCGACGCCGGAGTTTGAAGAGCTGAAGGAAATCGGCCATGCCTGCATCACGCGGAATCATGCGTATCACTATCTCGGGTTCGCCGACACGCAATGGCGGCTCTTCGAGCGCGACACGCCGCGCCGCGTCAAGCCGCTGCTGTACGTCTACCGCGTCCTGCTGACCGGAATCCATCTCATGCGCAGCGGCGAAATCGAAGCCAACCTCCTGCGGCTCAACGAGCTCTACCCACTAAGCTATGTCCCCGATCTGGTAGCGCGAAAACTAGCCGGCCCGGAGCAATCAACGCTTGAGGATTCCGATTTCGCCTTCCATCGTGCCGAGTACGAGCGCCTGCTGGCGGAGTTGAAGGCGGCTTACGAGAACAGCCAACTGCCAGAGGGTCCGACGGCGCGAAAGGGGCTGAATGATTTGCTGCTACGGCTGCGCGGTTGTGGACGATAACGGAACTCACTGATACCGCTCGCTTGGCAGTTGCAATGAAGATGCGGCATCGCCTACCATTGGAAGTTGAAATCATGCCGGAAATAAGCCGATTTTTCGGGATTGTCATCCGGATGTACTACAACGATCATCAGCCTCCGCATTTCCATGCGGCTTACTCCTCAGATGAAGCCGTGGTGCGGTTCGATCCGGTAGGCTTGCTTCATGGAGGTTTGTCGCCGCGCTCGTTGTCGATGGTGGTCGAGTGGGCGGTGCTGCACGAAACAGAGTTGATTGAGAATTGGCGTCGCGCCCGCGCTGGTCAAGCGCTTGAATGGATTGAAGGATTGTCATGACTCCTAGCACACCATTGCCGCGCATCACTGAGGTTCGCGTTGCCGAACCATATACGGTCGAGCTTACCTTCACCGACGGTACTCAAGGGAAGATCGATCTGCGCTCCTGGGTGTTTGATAAAGGACCGATCTTCAAGCCGTTGGAAGACCCCGCCTACTTCGCTCAAGTTCGCCTAAGCCAAACCGGTGGAACCATCGAATGGCCCAACGGCGTTGATTTTTGCCCCGACGTACTCTATCAGCAAATCACGGGCAGACCGATTGGATTCCGCTCTGATCCTCAACTGGCCACCCCGCGGGTGTGATCCTCGGGGCGCCCGCCGGGCTTTTCCATCGCGAGCAAATCCGTGGGTTTGATTGCCGTTCCCCTTGCGCTATTCTTTCCGGCGTCCGTAGCTCGCGCCGCCTCGCCGATGTAAATCATTCATTGCATCTGATGGCCGAATGCTCGATGTCCGATACAATCCGGAACGATGCTGCATGATCGTGACGATCCGGAGTTGTTGAGGCAGACGAGCAAACTCGCCGGCAATTTAGTCGAGCGTTTGATCGGGCAAGCCGCCGATTTGGGAGCGTGTGGAAGTGTTGATCCGGTGACTCAAGCCCACGGATTGGAAGCGATCGACGGCGTGATTAAAGCTGCCCAATCGCTTCAATCGATCGCTGGCCAGGCGGCATCCGCCGATGAGCAGGAGCCTTCTTGACGCATAACGTTAAAATCGAGGCCGCGCCCGAGGTCATCGCCAGGGCGGGCGGGGAGTATCGCCTAAAGCGATACATTCTGGTCGCGCTGATGCTCGCGATCGGGTTATGGTGCATGTATGACGGGTTCTTTAAGTGGCCGCGCTATCGGGAGGAATTTGCGCGGGCCACGCCGGCTCAGCAGGCGCTGATGGTGCAGCCGGAAACGGATGCGGCACTTTTGATCAACAAGGTGCTGGCGATCGGCCTGATCTCCCTCAGCCCCCTGATGCTCGCCTTTTTCCTGTACAACTCGCGCGGCGAGATCCGCCTTGCCGGCGGCACGCTGACGGCCCCTGGCCATCCGCCGGTGCCGCTGAAGCAGGTCGTTCAACTCGATAAAACCAAGTGGGATCGCAAAGGCATCGCTTATGCGCGATACGAGTTGGGAAATTCAATCAAGGGAAAGATTCGGCTGGATGACTTCGTGTATCAGTACGAGCCGATCCATCAGATCGTCGATCTGATCGATGCGGATATGGGTGTGCCGCCGAAGGCGCTGGGATTCCCTGTCGAGAAGAGTGATGGGAACGCATGAAGAGTGATGAGTGAAGCATGACAGAGGCGGATGCCGTCTTCGTCAGGCTTCACTCATCACTCTTCATGAATTTAGGCGTTCTTACTCGCCTCAATAATCGCCTGCGTCTTGATGACCATCTGCGTGTCATCGAACAGGTGGAAGCTTTGAACGAGCAACTCGTGGCTGCGGCGTTCGATGTCGAGGACGCTCAGGAAGCCGGGGGCGTCGCCGGTCGGCTGGCCTTCGGCGGTCATCAGTTCGCGGCGGGCGGCGTAGGTGCTGATTTCGTGCCGCGTCGCATCGTAGAGCGTCTGCGTGAGCTGCTCTTCCTGAGTGCTGATCATGTAGCGAATCGTGCTGACGGTCATCTCGTGGTATTTTTCGCCACGGCAGGGGATCGATTGCAGCACATTCCGCTCGAGGATCGGATCGTGATTGGTGGCGATGACTTCCGTCAGGGTGTTCTTGCCGGCCGTGAAGCTGACGACGTGGCCGCCTTCAACCAGCCAGATATCCGCATCATATGCGCGGCGGCTGACCTGCTCGGTGGCCAGAATCTTGAACAGTTCCGGATGGAGCGTGCGCTGATAAAGAAGGAGGGTAAGCCCTCCGGACCGACGTTGTTTTGTGCGTTGGGGCATAGCGTCCATGCTCTTTCTAGGCCGGCTCTATTGGCCGTCCGCTAGGATTCAGGGCAAAGTTTGCCCAAACTAAAATGCGCCACGGCGACGAAAGTTTGTCGCGAAAACAGAAAAAAGGGAGCAAGTCAATAATCCATTACTGACCTACAACCCTCACTCTCGTGGTTGGCCCGCCCAGTGCGAGCCTCTCAACTTAGACGCATTATAGGGGATTTGTTATCGAAAACTCACTAAAAATTTTCCGCGGCATATTTTCAGGCCGCGAAGACCCCGGTGAATATGATATCGTAAGTGGCGTGTGTGAAAGCGGTTATGCCAAAACCGCGCAGCACGAAAATCACCCCAAAATAAACCCCCGCCAACGCGCGAAATGCAAAGATTCTGATAGCAAATGGTTCAGACGTGTCCCAGTAATGGTATGCGGAGAAGAGAATGGCGGACACAAGCACAATTAGTGGTGCCGCGCGACGCTGATCCACCGCCAGCATGTCCTTCAAAATGATGCTGAAAAGCGCAAAACAGGCCAGCCGAAAGACAAACTCCTCATAGACGCCCGCCCCAAGCGACATGATCAGCATATCGCGGGCCGGCCCGCGCGATACCGCGTGCAGCGGATGCGCAACCGCCATCCCCATCAGCGGGAAGTATCGGGCCAGAACCACTCCAAACAAAAAGAGCGGCAAACTCAGAGCCAGGCTCTCGATCGACATCCCCAGCAGGGTTCCGACATCCACATTCCAGGAATCCCGCCGCGCCATATGCCAGGCGAGCAAGGTCGCGACAACCGCCAGCGCCGGCAAGTGCGGGCCGGTCGCGCCGAAAAGCTGGAAGAACAGCCGCATCTTGGAGAAGGCGATGATCTGCTGCTCGCGGCCATGGAGCGCCGCCGTCGTGAAGAATTGCGTCCCGACCTCATAAGCCAGAATCAGCGGGAGCAGCAGCATCAGCCCCGCGAGCGGCCGCTTGGAGCGCTCGAGGTAGCCGTTGGCGGCAAGGTCCAGACCTTCGCCAACATTCACTCTTCGGGCAACAGCAGCGCGGCTCATTTTTGTCCCGCCGTTTCTGTCTTGGCATCCGCGCCTTTGGCTTCCACCATCTGGCACCCGCGCGTGATCTTGATCGCGCGATTGCCGCGGAATTGGCCCACCGTCCCCATGAATTTATTCTTCCCTTCCACCTGAATGAGCAACTCGCGCCCGCAAGGTTTGTCGGTCGTGATCACATCGCCCACCTGCAACGAAAGCAGATCGCTCACGCGAATGCTGGTCGTCGCCAGAAATGCCCGCAGTTCCACCGGCGCATTGCTCACAGTCGTCTTCAGCTTGCGATGATGATCTTCGTGGCCAACTTTTTTCTGATAGGTAAACCAGTTTTGTGCCGCCAGCACGCCCATGATCGGCTCGATCACGTTGTACGGAATGCACAGGCTCATCGTCCCGGCGCGGTTCCCCATCTTCAGCTCAAAGCCGACCACCACCACCGTTTCATTGGGCGGCACAATCTGCACGAGCTGCGGATTGCTCTCAAAATCCTGCACGCTGAAAGTCACCGGTGTGAGATTGCTCCAGGCTTCGGAAAGATGATGCGTGGCCCGATCGGTGATGCGCTGCACCAGCCGCTGCTCGATCTGCGTGAGCGGGCGTTGCGGAATGAACAGGTCGGCGTTGCTGCCGCCCAGCAATCGATCGATGATCGGATAGATGATCAGCGGGCTGATTTCCAGGCAAAGCTGCCCATCGAGCTGCTCGGCTTTCAGCAGATTGAAGCAGGTTGGGTTCGGCAATGAGTGAATGAATTCGCTGTAGGTGAGCTGCTCGATGTGCGCGACGTTGACTTCGATGATCGTGCGCAGATATCCCGAGAGAGCCGCCCCGAAGTTGCGGCCAAAACCTTCGTGCAGCGCTTCCAGCGCCCGCATCTGATCTTTGGAAACGCGTTCGGGGCGTTTGAAATCGTAGGTCTGAACTTCGACGTGGTTGACGCCTCGGCTGCCAAAGACGCTGGGCGCCGAGTCGGTCTTGGAATGGACCTGCCCGGCATCCACCGCCGCCAGCAGGGCATCCACTTCGGATTGATCCAATACATCCGTCATCGCGGCCTCCATGCCACACCGACATTATCGGGCGTGAATCGGAAAATTCTATAGGCGGGGTGTGTCAAATTGCCGAAAGCGCGCTTCGCTGCGCGTCGCAGTTCGCCGGCGCCAAGAGTTCAGCCGCCTAGCGTTCAGCTCAGAAAAACCGTCATGCTGAGGTACTCCGAAGCATCTGGCCGGCTTGCCCGAATGGGCCAGATGCTTCGGAGTACCTCAGCATGACGGTGCGAATGGGGCGGGAAACTCTAATCCAACTCGATCTGCGTCATCAAAGCGGTTCGCCGCACTCGAGCGCCACACCCAATCGCCTACTTATCCTGAGCGCGCCTTGCCTCGGGGCTTATGCGCGCCGATAATGCGTTCATGAGCCGTCGCTCGATGCGAATGATGCGGATGCGGTAGGGGAGCGCGATGGCCGGCTTTTGCCGGGCGCGCTGTCCCCTGCATTGATTCCGCATGCGTTCGCCTGGAACGACGGCTTTCTTTTTTTGGAACGATTCCCATGTCCGATCGCTATTACCTGACCACTCCGATTTATTACCCCAACGCCGAGCCGCACATTGGGCATGTGTATACGACGATGGCCGCCGACACGATCGCGCGCTACCGGCGGCTCATCGGCGATGACACCTACTTGCTCACCGGCACCGACGAGCACGGGATCAAGATGGTGAAGACCGCCGCCGAGCAGGGGATCGAGCCGGCGGCTTTAGCCGACAAGATGGCGGGCGTTTTCGCGCAAGTTTGGAAAGAGCTGGAGATCACCAATAACGATTTCATCCGCACGACGCAGCCGCGCCACAAGCTTTCGGTCCAGAAGATCGTGCAGCAGTTGCAGGAAAACGGCGACATTTATCTGGGCAGCTACGAAGGATGGTACGACGAAGGGCAGGAGGAATTTGTCACCGAGACGGCGGCCAAGGCGCAGGAATACAAATCCGCCATCAGCGGGCGGCCGCTGGTGCGCTACAAGGAGCCGACGTACTTTTTTCGGCTCACCAAATATGTTCCTCGTGTGCTGGAATACATCCGCAGTCATCCGGAATTTGTGCAGCCGACCACGCGGCGAAATGAAGTGATCAGTAAATTGGAGCAAGGCGTGGAGGATCTGTCGATCAGCCGCGCGACGCTCAAGTGGGGGATTCCGCTGCCCAACGATCCGGCTCATGTTGTATACGTGTGGATCGATGCGCTGGGCAACTACATCACGGCACTGGGTTACGGATCTGATGATCCCTCGCTGTTTGAGAAATACTGGACGGCGAGTTT
>DATBDZ010000387.1:0-16474 GCA_036276235.1 Humisphaera sp.
CTCTCCCCTGAGTACAGGGGAGAGGGAGCAGTCATTTCCTTCCCTGCCGCGGTAGAGTACCCTCACACTTTCGCCCGCCATTTCAATGTCAGGAAGGAGCAAGCCCGTAGGGCGGGCACTGCCCGCCGCCTTCGTGCCATCTGGATGACGATTCCCGACCGCGTCCCAGCTGAATGCAGGGTACAGGGTGAAGCCATTTCCTTCCGCGCTGCGGTAGACTACCCTCACACTTTCGCCCGCCATCTCCATCTCAGGAAGGAGCGAAGCTTGAAGAAGCTCTTCACCATCACGTGGCTCGTCCTGTTTTGTCCGCTGCCGCTCGCGCTGGGCGCGATTCGGATCGCTGGCAGCGACTACGAACTATCCCTCAGCGCCGCCGGTCCGCGCACCGTACGCCTGTCTCTCGCCCCGCTCGATTCGCAAGGCAATCCGCGCCCGCCCTCGCCTTCTACCGTGCTCGAGCCAATTCAAATCGTGCAGCCGCGGATCATGCGCGATCTGCCGGCCGAGACGACGATCGATGTCGGAGAGCTTCGCGTGAATCTCAAATCATCGCCGCTGACGATCAGCGTCCGCCGCGCTTCGGGCGCGCTCGTGCAGGAATTGGCGATCGATCCCACGGATGGCTCCATCACCTTTCACACCGACGCCCCCGTCTTCGGTTTGGGCGAAGGTCAGCAACAGTTCGATCGGCGCGGCACCCGCTACAACATGGTTAATGGGCAGACCGCGCCCTTCCTCGCCACCCACGGCGCGACGATCCCGGTGCCCTTTCTCATCGGCGCGGACGGCTGGGCCATGTTTCTCCACAGCCCTTGGGGACAATTCGATCTGCGTGAAGGGCATGGCAAATTTACGCCGCAGGCGCAGGGCCTGCGCACGGAGCCGTTTCAGATCTTTGTGATGGCGCTTGATGACCCCGCCGATGCACTGGCTGATTTTGTGCGGCTCACTGGGCATCCGGTCATGCCGCCCAAATGGCTTATGGGATATATCCAATCGCATCGGACGCTTGCGGACACGAAGGAGCCGTTGCAGATCGCGCAGACATTTCGCGAGAAGAAGCTGCCATGCGATGCGCTGATTTATCTGGGCACCGGCTACTGCCCTGCCGGCTGGAATACCGGCCATGGGTCGCTGGAATTTAATCCCAAAACGTTTGACCACCCCGCCGACACGATCAACGCGCTGCACGATTTGGGCTTCAAGATCGTGCTGCACGTGAATCACGCGCCGCGGAATTTGTTTGGCAATTCGATCGCCGAGAAGAGCGATTCGCCGATCCACATCAGCAATTACTGGGCGACGCATCGCGCCGATTTCGCGTTGGGCGTCGATGCGTGGTGGCCGGACGATGGCGACGAGCTGCCGATCGAATCTCGCCTCGCCCGCATCCGCTGCTACTACGAAGGCCCCTTGCAGGATCGCCCCAATCAGCGCCCCTGGAGCCTCGATCGCAACGGCTACGCCGGCATGTCGCGCTACGGCGGATGGATCTGGTCGGGCGATGTGCAATCGCGTTGGGCAACGCTCGCCGCCCATGTGCCCGTCGGCATCAACGCATCGCTGAGCGTCACGCCCTTCTGGGGCACCGACATCGGCGGCTTCGTCCCCACCCGCGAACTCACCGGCGAGCTATACGCCCGCTGGTTTCAGTTTGCGACATTCAATCCGCTCTTTCGATCGCACGGCCGCACGTGGCATCTGCGCCTGCCGTGGGGCTGGAACACCGGCGACCCCGGCCCGATCGAATCGCGCCCCGATCCCGATCCTAATGAATTGCACAACGCGCAGATCGAGCCGATCTGCAAAAAATATCTGGAGCTGCGCTATCAACTGTTGCCATACAACTACACGCTCGTGCGCGAAGCCTGCGACACCGGCCTTCCGCCGATGCGCGCGATGTGGCTGCATTACCCCAAGGACGCCGAGGCAACCAAACTAGGTGATCAATACCTCTGGGGCCGCGATTTGCTCATCGCACCGGTCGTAGAAAGGGACGCGAAGACACGGCGTGTCTACCTGCCAACAGGAACCTGGTACGACTGGTGGACCGGCGAAAAACTCGCCGGTGGACGATGGATCGATCGCCCCGTAGACTTAGCAATAATGCCCATCTACGCCAGAGCCGGCGCGATCATCCCGCTCGACCCCGTCCGCCAATTCACCGGGCAACAAGTCAACGAGCCGACAACCCTGTCGATCTACCCCGGCGCCGACGGCTCCTTCACCCTCTACAACGACGACGGCAACTCCATGGGCTACCAAACCAGCTCAGACGCAAAAACCACATGGATCACCGCCCGCTGGGACGATGCGATCAAGAAATTGACAATCGAGCCCGATGCGCGAATGAAGCCGTGGCCCGGCGGAACGCGAACATTCGCAGTGCGAATTGCAGGATCAGCCGCGACAAAGCGAATCGATTTTCGCGGCGAACGCGTAGAGACCAAGATGTAGAGCGCGATGCATGCGTGGCACTGTTAATTCAACAATCAAGGCGGCGGAGGAAGACGGGTTCTCGATCCTCAACTCGTATATGGTATAATCCCCTCATGGCTTCTTCGCCGACCATTCAACTTCCGCCTCTTACCAAACAAAGCATGAGCGAGTTGGTTGCCAAGGCTAAACGCCTGGGCATGGAACCGGGCGACTATGCCCTCCACCTCATCGAGGATGGGCTGGCGTTGCAGCGCGAAGCCGAGCGGTCAACATTTGCTCAAATCATGCAACCCGTCCGTGAGGCAGCAGGCGAAGTCGATGACGCGGAAATTATTAAGCTCGTCGAGACTGCGAGAACCGAACACCACGCAGGCCGCCGGAAGAAGAGGTAGAACTTGCCGCCCGAGGCGCTTCGAGTGGTCCTAGATACCAACGTGCTGCTGGCGGGGCTCGTCTCCCAGTCCTCAGCTTCACAGAAAGCCGTTGATTCCCTCCAGGCACGCAAGGCAATTCCGCTTTTAAGTCCGCCCTTACTCGCCGAATATCGGGCTGTCCTGCGCCATCCAGCCATCGTGGCCCGCTTCCCAAACCTGACCGCGCGGCGAGTTGAGATGGCCCTTCACCGATTGAGATATGTGGGCGACGAGTACCGAACAGTGCGCGCGAGATTTGAGCTTGAACGCGACCCGCGCGATGCCATGTTCGTCGAGCTCGCCATCGAAGGAGACGCCACGCACATTGTCTCGATGGATCCGGATCTTCTATCCCTGTCCACGGCCCGGACCGATGCTGGAAAACGTTTCCGCCAAAGGCTTCCGCGGCTGACAGTGCAAACGCCGCAAGCCTTCATCGAAGAATGGGGACGAGCCTTTGGATATCGCTGATGGGGTCAGGGAGTCGGCCCATCATCAGCGCCCACTCGCCCGCGTGGTCGGGGCTGCCAATCCGGTCGCTCTCACTTTGTGCAGCAGCTCCGCCACCCGCGCCTGCGCCGCTGACGATTGCGTGACGGCGAGAATTCCCATGAACTCATTGATTGAGCCGACCGAGCCCGAGTTTTCGATCCATGACGTGCGATCCACCAAGCCACAGACCATGATCTTGAGATGCTCGACGGCTTCTGAGTGCACGACATCCAGCGGCCGCGTGTCGCCCGAAGCCCGCGCGGCTTTGACATACGCGGCAATCAAATCCCGCACGTCGCAAAGCTGCGTCGAAATACGCATCCCGATGACAAGCCCGCCACCTTCCTCCTCGATCGTGAACTCGTTCAAAGTTCCACTTGGCACCAGGATCATGCGAATCGCCTCGCCGAGCGGAATATCTTCGTAAGTGCCGCCGCTCCTCGGCCAATCATTTCGTTTGATACCCGCCGGTTCCAGTGAATTCCAATCGACGTAGATTCTGATCTTTGCCGCGTCGGATAAATTGCGCATTGCCGATTCGGAGGTCACCAGATCAGATAACCGCCACGTAGTGACCTTCTGATGCAGAATTGTCTCGGCGGCGTCGTGTGACGAGCGCGTTGTTGGGCTTTCGGTTCCGGCGCTCGCACTCAGTCGCGTCGTCGGTTTAGCGCGCCTCGCCGCTCGCAGGTTCGCCAGCAATTCCAGAATATGGCGGTGATTTGGCGCGGTCTGAGTGATCACGAAAAGGCCGGCGAGCACTTCGATTGATCCGGTTGTTCCTCCATTCTCAGTCCAGGATTCTCGCGCAATTGTATCGAACAGCAATCGACGCATTCGTTCCGTTGCCGCGACGCGCGTATAATCCGTCGCGGCGTCCGCATCGATCAGATCGCGAAAGTCATAAACGACGCAGGATGTATGCTTGGCGAGTTCTGCCTCCGTCGAGATGAGGATCACCCCATCTTCGACCACGTAAGCCAGCCGGACATCATTGATCGAGTCGAGAATCCACCGCAATCCCTGATCGAGCCGGACGCTGGCCGCTGGCCGCAGATCGGGTGTCCAAGAGAGGGCATACGGTACCTCCCGATCAATTTTTTCGCTCTCGAGTGCTCCCCAATCGATCACGATGTTGCAGTGCGCCGCCGCTGAAACCGATCGAACTTCCAACTCGAGCGTTCTCGCCTGATTGAGAACCGACACGGGGATTTGGCGGGAAAGTAATTCCTCCTCAGCCGCGGGGTCCGGCAGCGGCTGCGAGTTCGAAGGCAACGCAACTGCGCGCCCCATCAGGGCGGGAAGATTGACCGAAACTGGCGCAGACTTCCCGCGCAACAACATGCCGGCGAGCGCGATGCATCCGAGCACCAGTGTGCAGGTCAGCGCATTACTCCAACTCAATGCCGGTCGGAAATTCAATCGCGCCTCCCATCGACCGGACTGGCCTGCATTTGGCGAATGAGCTTGAGAAGCTGGCTGATTCGCCGATGGCCCTCCGCCGTTTGCGTGACGATCAGCCGCCCGTCAACGGCGTGCAAATCGGCGGAAACTCCCCCGTTCACGCTGTATTCCTCAAGACCCGGCAGCGACTGCATGACGAGATAACCGAGGTGGTACATGGCTGCATCTTCAATCTGCTGCTGCCGGCTCTTTGTTGCGGACGGCAAGGTCGTCGCTGACGAATTAGGCCGCGCATTGACGGCGCCCGCTGGGTAAAAGGGGCCTTCTTCAAGTCGCGGCCGATCAAAGTCGGGCGGCACATCTTCAATCGCCAACCGCCAAAGGTCCCGAACGTCGTAGATTCTTGTTACCACCGGCGGGGTCTTTGACCCGTTCATGATCCGCACCCGCCCGCCGTCCGCATAATATCGCAGGCCAGTGTGGCTAGATTGCACCAAAGCCGCTAGCGCGGCGTCGAGGGTCATGCCGTCCCAACTCTTCAAAGAGACATTGGCGGTCGAGATGATCACTTCCATCGACGGATCATCAATCAGAATCTCCACCCCCGCCGCCCGCCCGAGGCGCTCGGCGGCGTCGTCGAACGCCAACCCATGAAACTCAAGCGGCCGCACCCGCCGGCTCAGAATCGACGGCGAATCCGCCGCCTCTGTATGGGTCGAATCGGGCCGGGTTGATAGTCTGATCGTCGCTAAAACGATCAGCACGATGGCGACGAGATTAATGATCGCGCGGAGGTGTCGCATGAAAAGCCCGGAAAACGGATTGGCGCTCGAACCGCTGAGTTGGATTCTAACTGCCACCTGCGGTACACGCGACGAGTTTCCGCCGTTCACAACTTCGCTAATACCTGCAAGACTACAGCCCGTCCGACATCGGCGCGGCGTTCGCTCATTCGCCTCACGGTGTCATTCGAAGGGAATACGATGGCTCGCCGAGGATTTCTACCGATTGCGTTTTGCGTGATTGCCCTTCTGATCAGCGGATGTGGCTCGCAGGAGGGGGAGACGGTCATGACCGCCGGGCCCAACAGCCCCGACAACGTCGGCAAGGCTCCCTACACGGGCACGTATCTGCTGTTCACCGCCGCCAGCCCCAATCCCACGCTCACCGAGAATCTCAAGGAAGGCGTCACGCTGGGATTCCGCAAGAGCCCCGAAGGACAGATCCAGGCCGTTTACGGCGACAAGTCATACACCCTTCCCAAAGGAACGGCTCAGGTCTATTGGAAGGTAAAGAAGTAGGTCCAGCCTGCTTGCCCAAGATGATTCCGCGGTTCACTTCGATTTGGAATTTGGAGATCTCGCTCATGTCTCACAAGCCATTGTCACTGCTTGTTCTGCTGGCCGGTCTGTTTCTTTTTGCCGGGTGTGGCGCGCAAGGGGGACGAACCATCTACACCCAAGGCGCAAATGCCGACCCGGTGATGGGGACGGCGCCGCAGGATGGCGTGTACCAACTCTACACCGCCATGAGCCCCAACCCGACAACCACGGTGAAGCTTAAACAGGGTGCCCGGCTCGGTTTTAACAAAGCGCCAGGCGGACAGATCGAAGCCGTAGCCGGCGACCAATCGGTGACGCTCCCTAAAGGAACGGCGCAGGCATATTGGAAGCTGGAAGAGAAGTAATGCGCGGCAAATGGTTTGTGGGGTTCAATCAGCCGCCGCCCACGCCATTTTTGTTGCATTGGGATGGGGCGTGGTACATTTATTTGTGAAAGCCTTTGCGGCTTCTCACACGCATGACTCCCGCTGGCAAAGCGCAGGGCTTGGCGACACAAAAACTTAGGTCGATTATTCGGGCGGCTGCTCTTCGTGCGCTGGTTTACACGATTCTTCTTTTGATCGTGATCTTTTCGCTGGTTGATTTCAGCTCCCTCTCGTTGCACGCCACCGTTGCGGCGCCGAAATCTCAAGATGTTTCCAATTCGGGCCCGGGCTGGCCGCATTTTCGAGGAGTTGGCTACGATGGCCATTCATCGGAAACAGAGCTCGCTGAGTCATGGCCGGCGAAGGGTCCGCCGATTCTTTGGAACAGGGAAATCGGTGCTGGGTATTCCGGTATCACCACGCATGGCGGCCGCGCCTTTGCGCAGGCACAGGGATTAACAGAACAGAAAGTTTTCGCGCTCGATGCCGACACTGGGCAGACGATTTGGGAGCATGGCCACGGCTGGCCGTATCAGGCGGGCGGGATGTTTCCCGGCCCGCGCGCTACGCCGACCTGGCATGCGGGTCGCATCTACTTCGCCGCCCCTCATGGATTGGTCGGGTGTTTGGATGCGGGCGATGGACACTCGATTTGGTCGGTCAATGTGGTCGATCATTTTGGCGGCCGCGGCGCTGACTTTGGATACGCCTGCTCACCCGTCGTGGAAGGTGGCAAGGTGATCCTGCCGGTCGGCGGGCCGGCGGCCTGCGTTGTTGCGCTTGACGCCAAAACCGGCGCGACGATCTGGGCCTCGGGCACTGCCGCCGCTTCTTACAGCTCGGCGTTGCCTATCACATTTCACGGCCGCCGACAGGTCGTTGTGCTGCTGCAGACGGCGCTGGCGGGTTTTGATTTGCAGACCGGCCGGCTGCTTTGGGAACAGACCTATCCGCGCGGCTTTGAAGAGCACTCGGCAGCGCTGCTCTATGACGAGCCGTATCTGCGAATGATGCAGGCGTATCGCGCGGGCTCGGAGCTGTACATGCTTGAAGCCGGTGCGGCCGATGAGATCATCGACGGCGTTCCGGTTTCCCGAATCAAGAAAGTGCGGCACGATGCGCAGATGTCCAACGACGTCGCCTCCAGCGTGCTGGTGAACGGATTCGTCTACGGTTTTGATCTGCGCGAGATGCAAGCGAGCGGCGGCCGCCCGTCGCGCGGAACGTTTCGCTGCATCGACTTCAAAACCGGCGAAGTGCGCTGGTCGAGCGATCGCCCCGGCCAGGCGAGCATCGTCGTTGCCGACGGCAAGCTGCTGATGCTCAACGACAGCGGCCAGGTTCTGCTCGTTCGCGCCGATCCGAATCGCTACGAAGAGATCGGCCGCGCCGATATTTTTGCCGGCGAGACGTGTTGGACCGCCCCCGCCTTGGATGGCGGACGGCTGTACCTGCGCAGCCCCACCCGCGCGGCATGCCTGTTTGTCGGAAAGCCGCAGCGAATGACGCCGCGCCAGCAGGCGCTCGCATCGACACTGACCGCCGCTCCAAAGCCGGCGCCGCGCGCTAGTCTCACGTGGCTCGTCGGCGCTGAGCGGGAGTATCCATTTGAAATGCCGGAGTTCCGCGAACTGGCTCGATGGTATTTGTGTTCATTGGGCGCGATGGCCGCCGCGGGTTTGTTGGCGGCGGTGACGGGCGCAGTTTGGAAATTCTCCTACCGACCACGGCCTCAGCATGAAAGTGACAAGCCAAACAACGCTTCTTCTCCCTCCCCCGGTACTCCGGGGGAGGGCTGGGAAGGGGGTTGTGTAGAAGGACCATCGCCTGCGCGAACAGCCCCCACCCTAACCCTCCCCCGGAGTACCGGAGGAAGGGACCAGACCGCAGTGCATGCAGCACATCCCTCGAGATCAATCGCCAACTTTGTCTTCTTCAGTGCAGTGATCGTATTCGGCGTCATTACCACCCCGCTGGTCAACGCGCGATGGAGCCAATTTGTCTTCACTTGGCCTCTTGCACTCATTGCGGTTCATCAGATCGCGCTGATGGCGGTGACATGGTCGAGACATCGGCGGCAAACGAAGCACGCGGATTTGGTGGGAATCATCGGCGCGAGCCTGCTCGTTCTCTGTTGCGTCTTCTATTTCAAACTGACGCGGCAGCTCAATCTCGCTCCGGCGTGGTATTTTCTTGTGCTGCTTCCGGCGGCGTGGCCATTGGCGGTGCCGCTCGCGCGGAGGCTCTGCCGCCCGGGCAAGCTTACCAGCGACATCCTCTGGATGTTCGCGATATTCACGATCTATTTCTGGGCAGCCGGCGGGGTCATGATCGTGCGCACGACGCTTCTCTCAAGGGCGCTCAGCCAATGATTCTGACGGCACACCCACGCCACGCCGGATCGCGAAGGTCAGGGCGTTTTGTCGTCTTGCCCGTGTTTCGATCCTGGCTTGGGGCCTGGTTTGCGGTCGGGGACTCTTGCCAGGGACAGCCCGTTGATGAGGAAATCCCGCCCGACTTTCTTCGCGGGGACAACCCCCTGGTGAATCAGATTGCGGACCTGGCGGGGGGAGATGTCCATCCAGTCTGCCGCCTTCAGGACTGTGATCATGCCGTTGATGGGCTTTTTCTTTTCCTTCTTCTTTTTCTTCTTTTTTGCCATGGGGATAGGCTAACCTGCGAGATCATTTCCGCAAGCGGTAGGAATCGATGATTCAAAGCCTGACGTACTGGTGCTCCGGAGAAGATCGCTGCGCTCTTGCTGATGTCGGCCGAGTACGGCCGCCGCTTGCGGAGTACCACAAGCCATGGGCGGGACGCCCATGCCACCTCCGGGCGATCGCGTGCCAGGGGATCGTTTTATTGATCGCATAAGCGGGTTGGCAGGCTATAATCCCCCGGCCATTCCAAGGAGCTTTGATGTCTTTATCGCGGAAGCTTTTGCCGTATTCGGTTGCCGCGCTGGCGCTGTTTGTTGGCGGTCGTTTGCAGGCCGCGCCGGATACCCCGGCGCCGGCGGCGGTTGCCGCGGCAAAGGCGGCGGAGCCCGCCAAGTTCATGCGGTTCGTCGATGACGGCCACAACGGCGGCAAATTCGAAGCCGCCACCGTCACCTATCGCAATAAGGAAGGTGTCACCGTCCGCCTCGTCGGCGCCGTTCACGTCGGCGAGAAATCGTATTACCAGGCGCTCAATCATTCCTTCGAGAATGATGATGCCGTGTTGTATGAGATGGTGAAGCCGAAGGATTCAGGCACGCCGCAGCCGGGGCAAACTTCTGATAACCCGATCAACCAGTTCCAGCACATGCTCAAGGATGTTCTGGACCTGGATTTTCAGCTTGACGATATCGATTACTCCAAGCCGAATTTCGTGCACGCCGACATGGACGCCGAGACGTTCCAGAAGATGCAGGAAGATCGCGGCGAGACTTTTCAGGAGCTGATCCTCAAGCAGTTGATGCACGCGATCACGCATCCGCCGGACCAGGCGCAGGATCAAGCCGCCGATTCCGACAAGACGGTCGATACGCTGGTCGAGATGCTGACGCGGCCGGACATGGAGCGGCAGATCAAGGTAGCCGTCGCGCGGCAGCTCGATAAAGTCGAGAGCGGCGCGATGGGCCTCGACGGCCCCAACGGATCGGTCATCCTCACCGAGCGGAACAAAGTCGCGATGAAGGTCCTCGACGACACCATCGCGTCCGGCAAGAAACATATCAGCATCTTCTACGGCGCGGCTCACCTTCCCGACATGGCCAAGACGCTGCACGAAAAGGGATTCGCACCGGTGCAAACCGAATGGCTGACGGCGTGGGATTTGACGATCCGACCGGATCAGCCGTCGGCGGTCGAACGGCTGCTGAAGGAATTGCTGCATTCGTTGGATAATTAACCGTCCGTCGTGGCGCGGCGCTCAGAACCCTCTCCCCTGTACTCAGGGGAGAGGGCAGGGTGAGGGGACAGCGATTCGCGAAATAGCGCGGTTCGCGAGATCGACGCGTTCGTCCCCTCACCCCAACCCTCTCCCCTGAGTACAGGGGAGAGGGAGCAAGCAGTGTCGACGGCGGGATGGTGGTGGGTCAGTTTGAATTCGTGTCTGGGTGCCACAGGTCGCGGTACTCCGAGACCTGTGCTTTTCTGGCACAAGAGACGCACAGGTCTGCGAGTACGCCGACCTGTGGCACCCAAACTGACCTACTACCGGCGGGATAAATCCCGCCCTACGAGCGGCCACCGATCAATTTCGCCGGCCATTGGCGCCGAAGATCAGGCACCAAAAATCCGCCCGGTGATATGGCACCCCGCATGACCGCCTCCGCCGCCCGATATCCGCTTCGTACGGCCCCTTCCATCGTCGCGGGCCAACCGCTGAGCGTGTAATCGCCCGCAAGAAATAGATTTTCGATTCCGCCCGGCGGCGGCGCTTGCGGCGGGCGTAAACGATCTACACCCGGTAGCGGCGCGAACGTTGCTCGCTTTTCGATCACTATGACGCCGCGCAAAAGTTTGGCGTCGCGGGCGGCGGCCAGCGTCTGGCGCACCTGCTGTTCGAATTGCTTGAGTGCTTCTTCGCGCGGGATCTCGAGCCAAGCGCGGGCGGCACTGATGACGCCATGCACGGCTTTTCCCTCGGTGTCCTTCTTAAAGAGCCATTGCAGCGGGCCTTTTAGAAACGCCAGATGATTTTCGCTCATCACGGGACGATCGAACCACAGATGCGCGCCAAGGATCGGCGTCGTCTGAATCTGGTCCAATCCCGCGAAACGAGAGTCATTGCGCGCGATTTCTTGGGGTATCCAGCGCATGACGGCATGAAAGTTTGTCGCGAGGATCACCACGTCAGCGGTCAGCATTTCACCGCCGGCCAGTTCGACTCCAACCACGCGATTGCCGTCGAATTTTAATTCGTTAACGCGCGTTCCCAGTCGCACATTTTGGCACGGGAGCTTGCTGTAAAGCTCCGCCAGCGGGCAATCGGGAACGCCGATCGTGTATCCGTCGCTGTGGGCGAGCAGCGCATCCTGAAAAACCTGAATAGCGTATGTAGCGCTCGCCTGCCGCGGGTCTTCATTCAGCGAGCCGATCAGAATCGGATCGTAAAACGCCTCGATCAATTCAGTTGGCTGATTGTGCTCTTTGAGCCACTGACCAAACGAGACATCCGCCAGCGCCAACCGGCCGGATTTGCCGAGGCGCATCATCGCCAGCATCGCGCGGGAGACGGCCATGCGTTGGCCGAATGTAAGTGCGCCAAAGCGCAACATGGATGGGCCAAGGTGAAGCGGCGCGGGCAGCCCGCGCACGCCGGTCAGATCGAATCGCTGACCGCTCTCGTTGACGAAATGAACGCTACGTTCGTAGCGAATGCGATGATCGACGCCGAGCCGGCGGTAGAAATCCAGCAGATTCGTGCAGCAACCCAGCAGCACATGCTGGCAATTATCGAGCACTTCGCCCGTCTGCGGGTCTTCAAACGAAGTGGCCCGCCCACCCAAAGCGCGGCGTGCTTCGAGCAGCGTGACGGCGCATCCCGCCGATTCCAGCGCCACCGCCGCCGCCATTCCCGCGAGGCCGCCCCCGACGATAAGGACGCGGGGCGATGCCGCGGTGCCATCGGCCGGCCCTGAAGTTTCTGGGGAGGTCAATGTCATGATGAGTGAATTGGCCTGCCGCACTCAGGACAGACTCCGGAGACGTTTCCGAAGAGCGAGTATCCGCAGGCGCGACAGTGGCCAGGCTTGCATTGCTGCCGGCCACCTCGCAAGCGGATTAGGACGGCAGGAATGCCAACTGCGATTCCGAGTAAAACAAATGCATTCAACATCGCAAAAATGAGCGAGCTCTTGTCGGGGAGAATGCTGCTGGGAAAAACGCTGAGTGGAATGCGCAAGAACCAAGTGCGCGACAGATTCCTTATCGAAAGAATATAAGCTATACCGCCCAGGAAAGGTGTACAAACCAGCACGAGCAAAACCTGGAGGATCCACAGGCCCGAGCTATCTTTGATCGGTGGCCGCATCGGAAGTGTCGGGGCTAGCATCTTACCCGCGCCGCGCGCCACCCAATTCTCAGCTTCGAAAAAAGCGACAGCGACACCCGCTCCCGCAATACGCGTTCTGGCTCGTATGCCACCTTCTTGAGCAACCCACGGTAGATGTCAGTCATCGCGATCATCGTCGGCCGGCTGTCGCGCGAGATGTACTGCTCGAGTGGCGAGGATTTCTCGTAGTATTGATAGGCGCGTCGAATCTGGAATTGCATCAGCTCGCGGAATTTGTTTCCGCCGCGCAGGGTGCGGAGTTCCTGCTCGGTGATTCCGGCGGACGCCAGCTCGTCGAGCGGCAGATACGTGCGTCCGCGGCCGCTGTCCTCGCGAAGATCGCGCAGAATATTGGTGAGCTGAAATGCGACGCCGCGATCGATCGCGAGCTGTTCGGTTTGCTCGCCGCCCTCGAAGCCCCAGACGTAAATGCTGGCCAGCCCGACGGTGCCGGCGACGCGATAGCAGTACTCGTAAAGCTGCTGGAAATTCTCGAAGGGCGTCGGCTCCAAATCCTGCCGCTGACCGGCGATTACATCATCGAAAATGCGTGCCGGAAGCTTGTGGCGTTGCACCATGTCGGCAAACTCTGGCCAGATCGGATGATCAGCGATCCCTTCGCCGGCCAGGGCGGCATGAGTTTGCCGACGCCAGTTCTCCAAATCTTCCAGCCGCTGCGCGGTGGATCGGCCGTCCTCTTCATCGGCGATGTCATCGACCAGGCGCATGTAGGCATAGAGCGCAAACATCGCCGATCGCTTCGACTCCGGAAGGAGCTTGAGGCCGTAATAAAAATTGCGGGCCTTGGCGCGGGTGAGTTGCTCGCAAAAGGCGCGGGAGCCGGCCAGCGCGGATCGACCGGTCGAGAGCAGCATGGTCATGCCTGTGCTCTCCCGACCAGCGGCGTGGTTTCGTGGGCTTTGCGCCGCACATAAGCCGCCAGCGCCGAGAGCACCAGCCGCCCTTTCTGCATTTTGGAGAGGACGGGCCTGCTGGTGAGTGTGTCGTAATCGCGCCGGCGGATCGCCCGCAGCACCGCCTTGCCGCCCTTGCCAAAGAGCGCGATCTGATGCCGCACCTGCGGCCGCAACAGCGGAAGCAGCTCTTCCCCGCCGGCAAACATCGCTTCGGCGCGCTCGACTTCAAACTCGATCAGTCGGCGATAATTCTCATCAAATCGCCCCTGGCGAATCTGCTCTTCGCTGACGCCAAACTTCTGCCGCGAATCCAGCGGGAGATAGATGCGGTTGCGATCGAGCAGATCACGCCGCACATCCTGCCAGAAGTTGGCAAGCTGCAGGGCGGTGCAGGTTTGATCTGAAAGCCGCTGCCGCTGCGCATCGCGGTAGCCGCACATATAAAGGACGAGCCGCCCGACCGGATTGGCACTGCGCCGGCAATAATCGACGACCTCATCAAACGTAGCGTACCGATCGACGCGCTGGTCTTGCTCGAACGCGTCGATCAGATCCAGAAACGGGTCGATTGGAATATCGTGCCGCCGAATCGTCCCTTCCAGGGCGACGAAAATCGCGGTGGATGTGACGCCTTGATAGCAGGCTTCGGTGGCGGCGCGGAAACGGGCGAGCAATTCGCTGGCCTTTGATCGGTCGTTTACCTCGTCGGCAAGGTCATCCGCCGTCCGGCAGAACGCGTATACATTGCAGAAGTCCTGACGCAGATGCCTGGGGAGCAAAACGGAGACGACCGAAAAATTCTCGTAATGCGTATGGGCAAGCTGGCGGGTGTAATGCTCGGCGGCGGCAAGATCGGTGCACGGCTCAAACGCCGATCGCACCGTCGGCGGCACAAAGCTGGCGGAGGCGGCATAGGCCGCGGCTGGCGCGTCGCTGGAAATGAAGCCGTGGTCCATCGATTAACCGTCTGACCTGACCCGATTCAAGACCTTCCGGGATCCGTCCAAACCCTGCGTCCGGCGGGGTTCACGCGCCAATATGGTTTCCGACAGTACAGGCAATCGCAGAGATTGGCAATCTACCAACTGCACTGCCAACATGCTCTGCCCGCGCGCCTTCGCGCTTCGACATTAATATGGAACCGATTGAAATGTCCCGTGATGCGAGGCAAAATCAGGCTTTTGCGTTATCGGATCGACGCATCCAACCGCGTTGATGGGCTCGGTGTACGCCTACTACTTCTTCTGTGACGGGTGATATTGTCCCTGTTCGCAGGAAACGACGAACCGCTCGACGCAGGCCTTGAGGTCTTCCCATTTCTGACGAATACGGTCCGCCTCATTTGGATCGATGACCTTGTCGTTATCCAGCGACGACGTGACGGCGTCCAGCAGCTCGCTGAAGTCGCGAACCATGCTGCGCGTCTCATCGAAAATCGTCTCGTCCGGACTGCGGCGAAGATCGGGCACAGGGTTGGAGACAAAGAACCCCCCCGCCTCGTTGCACAGATAGCGCACCAGGCGGATGTCCTTGGTCAGCAGGTACAGCTCGCGAACGCGATCCAGCGGATTTTTCGCGCCGCTCTGCTCCGGATCCTCTTTTTCCGCCGGCGGCTCACACCACTTATAAACCAGCGCCGGCGAAACCTTCAGCGCCGCCGCCACCGCCTTCACACCCGGTTCGTCAACCGCCTGCTGGATGACTTCGTAGGATTTCATGGGATGGAGAGGATAAATCAAGAAGTTGTTGGTTGCTAGTTGTTGGTGGTGTGTTGGTTGTGGGTTGTTGGTTGTGGGTGGTTGGTCGTGGGTTGGAAGCCGCCGCGACCGGTAGTTGGCCCGGCTGGGTGCCACAGGTCGGCGTACTCGCAGACCTGTGCGTCTGTTGTACGGAAAACGCACAGGTCTCGGAGTACCGCGACCTGTGGCACCCACTTGCAAATGCAAACTGACCCGCAATCACGCCACCGTTGCTGTCGGCGTTGCACGGCATTGCAACAACCCACCACCCACGACCAACAACCCACCACACGCAACTGACAACCGGCAACTGGCAACTTATGATCTCCCCCTTGTCCCAGACCAAGCACCAGATCGAAGCACTTTTGGCGGAGGCGGGGTCGCAGCCTCGGCAGCGGTTTGGGCAGAATTTCATGATCGACCAAAACCTCGTGCGGCTGGTCGCCGAGGCCGGCGAGCTGGGTCCGCAGGATCTGGTGATCGAGGTGGGGCCGGGAACGGGAACGCTCACCGAAGAATTGCTGGCTCGCGCGGGGCAGGTGCTCGCCGTCGAAATTGATCGCGACCTGGCGGCTCTGCTGCGCAGCCGATTTGCGGATCGTCCTAACTTCAAGCTGATCGAAGGGGATGCACTGGCGGGAAAGCATCAATTGAATGCGGAGCTTCTGGATGAACTTCGCGTTGCCCGCCAAGCCGGGCGATCTTCCAAGCTCGTGGCGAATCTTCCGTACAACATCGCTTCGCCGCTGGTGATTGAGCTCTTGATTGCGGGTGTCGATCTGCTGGCATTTACGGTTCAGCGCGAAGTCGCGCAGCGGCTGCGGGCGTCGCCGGGAACCGAGGAATATGGCGGGCTCACCGTCATGGCGCAATTGCTTTCGCGCGTTGAGGTGTTGCGATCGATGCCGCCGCAGGCGTTCTGGCCGGCGCCAAAAATCGAGTCCGCACTGGTCCGCATGAAGCGCGACGATCGGCTCGGCCAGCGTGCCGCGCGCTTCGGCTCGTTTGTCCAATCGATCTTCAGCTATCGCCGAAAGACGCTTCGCAAAGCCCTGTCGATGGCGGGGCTCGACGCCGAGCGCATACTTGCGACGGCCGGCGTCGATCCGCAGAGCCGACCTGAGGTTTTCAGTCCGCAAGAGGTTTTGACAATGTTCCAAGCCATCGAGTAGTTTCCCCGCCCGTCAGCGATGCGCGCCCTCACTCTTTGCAGGAGAAGAAAATGGCTCAACCTGTTATTCCCGATGGGATCATGCAACTGGGACTTGGCTTCTGGAGCTCCAAGGCGCTACTCAGTGCCGTCGAGTTGGGAATCTT
>DATBDZ010000388.1:0-30403 GCA_036276235.1 Humisphaera sp.
CATCCGCGGCGCAGATTCGCGATGGTCTGCAGCGCCTGATCCGCCGTCTGGATTGACTGGCTGTTCAATTCGAAGGCTCGTTGTGTTTTGATGAGCGTCGTCAGCTCCTTGACCGGATCGACGTTGCTTGCTTCCAGAAAATTGCTGAGCAATACGCCGGCCCCCTGCTGGCCCGGCTTTGAAACCACCGGCGGCCCGGAGGCGTCGGTCTGCACGTAGATGCTGCCGCCCAATAGTGTCAGACCCTGGGGATTGGGAAACTGAGCAATGGACATCTGCCCAGCGACCCGCTGCTGAGTTGTGCCCGCCGACGTGTATGAAACGGTTCCATCCTGGCCGATGCTGACTGAGGTCGCATTGATCGGCACCTTAATCGGCGGCACCAGGCGATACCCATCGCCCATCCCAAGCACCATTTCGCCCTTGTCGTTGATGAAAAAGTTGCCGTTCCGTGTGAAGCCGGTGGTTCCCAGCGAATCGAGAATCTTGATGGCGAAGAAGCCGTTCCCCTGAATGCCCACATCGAGCGGGCGATTGGTCGCCTCCATGCTTCCTTGCGTCAGATCAAGCTGTGTGTTGCTGATCTTCGTGCCCAAGCCGACGAAGATGCCGGCGGGCGAGATCTCACCGGTGGAATCGGTTGTCCCCGGCTGCTTGAGCTGTAGATACATCAAGTCTTCGAAATTGACGCGGCTGGCCTTGAAAGCGGTCGTTTCCGCGTTCGCCAGATTGTTGGCCACCACGTCAATCCGCGTGGAAAGCGCCCGCAGGCCAGTAGCGGCAGAAGAAAGTGCGGTAATCGCCATGAGAACCTAAGATTAATGCTGATTCCTGAATGCTGAATGCTGAATAAATACGAGCACGCTGAGCTCCTCTGATGTGTCAGTTATCGGACGCCGGTTGCCGCACACTTGAACTGCGGCCAGACTTTGAATCGCCACTGCGCTTCTTTATTCAGCATTCAGCAATCAGCATTCAGCATTCTCATCCAATCTTCCCCACATCATTCACCAATCGCTGCAACGTCGTATCCTGATAGCGGATCATGTTGGCGTTGGCTTCGAGGAGGCGCTGGGTATCCATCAGGCCCGCCAGCTCGCTGGTCGGATCGACGTTGGCGCGCTCAATGAATTCGTTGCGGATCAGGCCATTGGCGGCCTGGAGTTGGCTGGATTGCGGGAAGCCCAGCAGCGTGCCGCCCAATTGCTGGAGCTTGTCGGCGTCGGCGATCTTGAACACGCCGATGCGGGCGACGGGTCTCCCGTCCTGCGAGATCGTTCCATCCTGCGCGACAAGCGTCGAACCGCTTTGCTGCAGAATGATCGGCTTCCCATTCACATCCAGAACGGGATTGCCCTTGCCGGTAGCGAGAATGAGTTGGCCATTGTTGTCGGTAATCATGCGGCCATCGCGGGTAAGCCGCGTCTGGCCATTGGAGGTGACGGCAAAGTAGCCGTCGCCTTCGATCGCCATGTCCAGCGGATTGCCGGTGTGCTCCAGCTCTCCCTGGGAGCGATCGACCATGGTCGCCTGGGCGAGCAGGCCGCCGCCGAGTTGTTCTTGCAACGGATCGCTCCAGTCGCCGGGACGATTGCGTTCTTGCATGGCGGTGGGTCGCTCGCGGAAGAAGGCCAGATCGCGTTTGAAGCCGGTGGTTTCTGAGTTGGCCAGATTGTTGGCCAGCACATCCTGCCGATAGCTGTTGGCGATCAAGCCCTGCGCGGAAAGATAAAGTCCGTAGATCACGAGAAGACTCCTGAGCATCCTGCTCAATCCCCGCCGCCCGACGGAGCCGCCGCCTGCGGGTGGGCGGCGGCCCCGTGGGGGCGGTCATTCGCCTCATCCATGAGGCGAATTGCTTCGTCCTTGAAGCGTTGCGCTCCATCCATGGAGCGCCGGGCGCGACGCGCGCGCCCGCCGGCCGGCTCCGCCGACCTCGCTGTCCAGATCAAGTCGATCGCGCCGCTGCTCCGCCGGCATCCCTCCGCGGGACGCCAGCGTCAGCGCCTGTTGCAGATGCATCGCGGTGGCGATCCTCGCCAGCTCGACAATCCGCCGACCCAGGTTTTCGCGATCCATTTCCATCGGCGCACTCCATCTCCCACAGCCTGCGGAGGGCCATATCAAGAGGCGTGCCAATGGGTGTTCAGGGAGCTGTGAGCGAAGCGTTCACCGCAAGGATATGATGTCGCTTGTTGATGCCAGGAAGGAGGTTGCGCGCCCTCCGCGCCACGGTTTTTTTCCGCGACAACTGATCGCAGAGAGTCAGAGTGTTGATTTGCTTACAGCGCAGGATTTGCTCTTGGCGCAGGTTTTGCGCCCGCATTTCCGCCTGCCATGCAATATGAAGATGCGCTCCACGCGAAGAAGGAACGCGCCTGCTCCCTCTCCCCCGTACTCAGGGGAGAGGGTTGGGGTGAGGGGACGAACGCATCAACTTGCGAACACCGCTATTTCGCGACACGCCGTCCCCTCACCCTGCCCTCTCCCCTGAGTACAGGGGAGAGGGTTCTCAGCGCAATCTTGCGCGCCAACGAACATCTGCACGCTAACACTTACGTCGCCTGCGGCGCCATCACGTTCGGTGAAACGGGTTCGCCACGCCGGGAACGAGCCTAAGCGAGGGCCCGGATTCTCCTTGCGCTGACGGAGTGCGGATACTTCAAACCCACCCTACAGCACCCTTCAATCCCGATCCCCCGCATCCCGTCTCGCCTCACCCTTCCCCGCCAGCTTCGCCGGATATGGAACTTTCGACCCCTTCTGCGCCTGCCACAAGATTCGATTGAGCAGATCTTCCGGGCATTTGTCCGGTTCATCCAGCGGAAGCGTTTGCGAGATCTCCGCAAATTTTCGCTGCTCTGGATCGCGAATCGCCTGCGGATTCGGATTCAGTTGATCCAGCGGCACCAGATTCGGAACGGCATCATACGGCGTCAGATCAGGCGAAGCCGTGAAACAATCGCCCATCGGCGTTGCCAGCGCGTCCAGCGCATTCATCGGCGGCAATCCCAGGATCAACTCAATCGTGTGCAGCAGGCTGGGTTGATTGTAGTTGGTATGAATCACCGTGTGCCGCTTCGTGTAGGGGCTGATGACGTAAGCGGTCGTGCGGTAGGCACTGATATGATCCCATCCCGCCTGCGGATCGTCCTCGATCGCCAGGATGCAGGTGTCTTTCCAAAACGCGCTGTGGCTGATCGCTTCTACGATCTGGCCTAATGCGAGATCATTGTCCGCGACGTGGGCAGCCGGCGTCGGATAGTTCGCCTTCGTGGCCGACGTATGATCGTTGGGCAGGCAGATGATGCTCAGGTTCGGCATCGTGCCGGCGCGCTCGAAATCGTGTAGCTCAGTGATGAATCGATTCGCGCGGACGACGTCGGGAATTTGCATGTTCCAGCCGACGGTGTCTGTCGCCAGGTAATGGCGGAGCGATTCGATCGCCGGCCGCGAGGCAATCCGGGTCTGTCCGGTTCCTTTGACAAAATCCTGATAATACTCAGTAAAGCTCGGCCCGCGCCGGCGGGTCGGATCTTTCCAGCCGCTGTCGCTGATGGTGAATTCGCCGTAATCGCGGAGCGTTTTGCCGTGCGCGAGAACGTTGTCCCAGATGAAACCAGTCGGCGCATACGCCAGCGCATCGACGTCGTTGTCTTCCATGCCGTCCGGGTAGCTGCGCAGGAAGCCGGCATAAGAGCGCTCGAGATAATCGGTGGCGATCGCCGAGTCGGTCCATTGATGCCCTTCGGCACTGTTGATGCCGGAGCAGTAAGTATTGTCCAACAGCACAAATTCGTGGGAAATCTTGTGTTGATTGGGCGTAATCTGCTCGCCAAAGATGCAGAGCGAGGCGTCGCCGTTGCCTTCCTTCATGTCGCCCAGCACCTGATCGTACGTGCGATTTTCCTTGATGATGTAGACGACGTGCTTGAAGACGCAAGGCTCCCCCGCGCGCTGCGGGACCGGCAGCGGCGCGGCATCCGCCCGCGCCGCCAGCAACGCCGCCGCCGAGTCGCGGCGGCGGCAATTCTCCAGAACCGTTTGCGTGAGACGGACCAGTTCCTCCTTGTCCGGCAATGCCACCAGCGACACCGTCCCAAAGTATTGATGCACGTTGTACTTCACCGGCTGGCCCGGCGGGTAATGTTTGGTTGATCCCACCCCCTTGATGTTCGCAACGGAAATGGAATTTCGCTTGACATCGTACGCGATCGCGCCGGGAAACCATCCGACCGGAATTAATCCCGTCAACTTCGAATGACCCGGATCAAACGCCACCGCGGCGACGGCATTCTGGGTGCCGTTGCAGACGAACAGCATCTTGCCCGATGAATCAAACGCCAGCGCATTGGGGCTACAGCCGAACAGATCGCTCGGCTGCCATTTGGTCGAAATGTTTTCGACGACGGCATCCGAAGCTGTATCAATCACGCTGACCGAATCGCTGTTGGCATTGGCGACAACGACGAACCGCCGATCGGGCGAGAGCGCCATCGCCGACGCGTGCATGCCGACCATGATCTCTTTAACTGTGGCGCCGCTTTGCAGATCGATCACGCTCACCGACCCCTCGTTGGCGACGAAGCGCACCGGATCGACGCGCACGCTGGCGCTCTCGCCAATAGGACCGGTGACCGATGCGCCATCGACTCGGCGGCCGCCCCAGTTGCTCACATAGGCTTTGTTTCCCGTAAGAACGACATCAAACGGCGCATTGCCGACATCAAACGTTCGCAACTGCTTGCCATCAACAGCGTTCAGCTCCAGCAAGCGATTGGAGACATTGAGCGTGACATATAGCCGAGTTCCGGCCGAAGAGATCGCCAATCCCGCCGGGATATCCGGCTTGCGATTGCTCAGCCCCGTCGGCGGCAGCGCGATGCTCCCCGCCGACGTAACGCGATGATCGACATCCACAGCGAAAACCTTCACGCTTCCGGTGACATCCGACAGATAAATGTGCGATCCATCCGGGGAAAAGCAGAGGCCCGTATAGCTGAGCTGCGCGCCCTTGTCCGGCTTGAGGTTGTGCGAGGAGGCATCGTCCGCGCCAAGAATATCCTTTGCCGGCGGCAGCGAGACGCGCTGCCTTTCCTTTCCGGTGGCCGGATCGATCAGCACAAGCTCCGTTGTCTTTCCGGATGTCGCCAGAAGAGCGCCATCCGGGCTGAGCGCAATCGCCTGCGGTCGCATGCCCGGCAGTTCGACCTGCTGCCCCGCCGGCGTGATGATCTGCTGCGTCGGCAGGACCGCGCTGCCCTGAGGTCCCCACGAATTCACCTGCTCCAACTGATCGCGCGCGACCGCTGGCGGATCGGAAGCCTTCTGACAGCCGCCGAGAACGCTCGCCGTCAGTACGAAACAGGCAGTCAGCGTGGCCCTGATCATCATTGGTTTGCTCCGCTCTTTTGAGAACGAATCTGTTTACGCGGCCGAGGGAGAATTCCCCCAATGACCACTTCATGCTTCGCGTGCGCGGTGCTCTGAAAATGTCAGAACTGGAGGCTGACTGTACTCAACCACCATCTTCCGCTCGTAGTGGGCGAGTACACCCACCCTACCCGAGGCCAGCACGGCTTCGCAGGCGCAAAGAACCCGCACGGCTACTCAGCACTCGGTTGCATCTGCATCCCCGGCGTGGTTTCCAACTCAAGCCCATTTCCCCGCCCGAAACCTGAAACCCGAAACCTGAAACTCACCTCAAAACTCACCTTAAACCGTGGCTGGCACTTGCGCCGTCTGCATGTTCACGGCGGTTGCCTGGCCGGAGGTTGTCGCGCCGGTGATTTTCGCCTGCACTTGCAGGATCGGCACCGCATTGGGAATGATCCGCCGAATTTCCGCCAGTGAGGTAATGCCCTGGGCCGCCTTGAGCAGCGCGGCATGGCGAAGAGGAAGCGCACCTTCCTCGGAGGCGCGGGCACGAAGCTGCCGCGTCGATTTTCCCCGGATGATCATGCTGCGCATCGTTTCGCTGATCGGCATGACTTCGAAAACGCCGGTGCGCCCGGTGAAGCCCGAGCGATTGCACTTGTCGCAGCCGGGGGCAGTGTAACGCGTGGCGCTCAGGCCTTCAGGGAGGAACGAAGCGATATCCGTATACGCCAGCCGGGCATCTTCGGCTTCGGTGATGGTCTGGCGGCAATCGGCGCAAAGCGTGCGCAGCAGCCGCACGTTGATGATGCCGCGCAGCGAATTGGCCAGGAAGATTGCCGAAACGCCAAACCCGCGAAGACTCTGGATCGCGCCGGCGGCACTTGGCGAATGGATCGTCGCCAGAACCAGCACGCCGCTGTTGGCGGCCCAGATGGCGGCGTCGGCGGTGCGGGCGTCGCGGATCTCGCCGATCATGATGACATCCGCCGATTGTCGCAGCACGCCGCGCAAAAGCTCCGCCGGGCCCAGCTCCATCGCGTTGTTCACCTGCGATTGCCGCAGCCCGTCCACCGCGTATTCGATCGGATCTTCGATTGTATGAATCTTGCGATGGCCATCATTCAGATGAGCCAGCGACGCGTACAGGCAAACCGTCTTGCCCGAGCCGGTCGGCCCGGTCACCAAAATCAGCCCGCCCGGCTGATCCAGCAGGCTCCGATAAGTACCCAGTTGGTCAGCGGTCATCCCCAGCTCATCCAGCGAACGCAGGCCGGCATTGCGCATCAGCAGGCGAATCGAAAGATCCTGCCCATAAAGCGTCGGCACCACGCTGATGCGAAGATCCACCGGCTCCTGGTCTTCCACCTTATAAATCCAGCGGCCATCCTGCGGCCGGCGGTAGTCGAGCATGTCCATCCCCGCCTCGGCACGAATGTGCGAGATGTAATGCAGCCCCTGCGTGCTATCGAGAATCGCCAGCAAATCCACCAATCCAAGACAGCGCACCATGACGGCCACATGCTGCTCGTTAGTCACCAGAAAAACGTCGCTGGCCGTGAGGCGAATCGCCTCCGCAATAATGCGCTGCATTCCCGCGCTGGCGGGCAAGCCGGTCAAATCAAGAAGATTGAGATTTCCTCGTTGGGTAACGCTTGGAGTCATTTGCGATCCTCGATCCGCTGTACTGACATGATGCAACTAACGACTGCCGCACTGATTTGGATGAACGCGCAGAGTCTAATGGATGGGACAGTCGGCGTCCAACAATTCCATGAGCCGCAATCGCCTCGACGATTGACCGCTTAATTCCCCAAAGCCGCACTCGGCACCCTAAGCAGCCGCACCCCTTTCGCCGCTCGCCGGCGTCGCGGATCGAGCAGCGTGGTGCAATCACCCCGAGAAAATGACCAAGGGCAAATCCTTCGGGATTCCACATGACAGCGGACCATGACGCAACCCTGAATGTGGTAGACTTTTGCGGCGACGCCCACTTGTTAAACTACGGCCATGGATCCACTTAACCCAACCCCCGCAGTCACCGTTGCAGACGTGATCCAGAAGATGCGGGATATCGATGCGGCACTGAGCGGCGCCGATGGGTTGAAGTGGTTCAACTACCTCTATCTCGCGGTCACGCTCGAGGTGCAGAAGCAGTTAATGAACGGAACCTTGTTTTTCAACGATCCGGCGTGGACGGATCGGCTCGACGTTGTCGCGAACCGGAGCGTCGCGGCCGCTCGGCAGGCCGCTTGGGACCACAGTCAGGCGTTTTGGCTGTTGCGGGGCGTGCCCGCGATTCAGTCAGCCTCGCTGAGTGCACTTGATGGAACGGTTGAACTGGCGGGAAATGGCTTGATGATTCCCGTTCTCTAATTGCCGGGAGAGATACGCGCCGCAGGCCGCAAGTGTTGCCCAACGGTCCCCAAGTTGAACTGGACAAGTTCAGCGAATTTCGAGGCCAAATCCCCCGCAATATCGAAAGGCGCATCACGGCAGGACGAATGAATGTGACGGCGCCGGCGGTTAGGGCAGCAGTCGGACGTCAACCAGCCCCTATTTTCAGTGACAATGAATCACGCCGCTGGCCGCGGGGCCCAATCCTTCACCTCGGGGTGTTTATCCAGGAATGCGTTGATGTATTTGAGCAAGCCGCCCAGGGCGGTGGCGCACTTGGCTTTGTGCTGGGCGACGATTGTGGATCGCTGCGTGTTCATCTCGTCCACGGCCTTGTTGTGAGCGGCGATCCTTGTGCGCTCCTGCTCCAGGCGATGCGGAAATTCGCGATCGAAAGCCCGGGCGGCGAAGGAATACTGTCCCCAGGCGGTCATGAGCTTGTCGGTCTCTTCGTATGTCAGGCCATACCGATCGGTCAGTTTGAATTCGTCAGATTCAGCTTCGCTCAATCCTTCGCCAAGGATGACGGCTGCTTTGGAGCGGACGGGCGTGCACGCCACCAGCACGACAGCGACGACTGTTACGAGTGCAGTGGATATGGCCAGGGGAACGGCGATGCCGCCGCTCTTCATGGCGGCCATCGCCAGCAGAATCGTGAGAAGTGCGAAGACACCGGCGGCAGTGCCGGCACCGATTGTCAACCTGCTCATGACCTGGCGTTTCTTGCCGCAGGTTTTTGCCAGCTCGCCCAAGGTTTTAGCGGTGGCTTCATCGAGCGGGCGGCCATTGTGCTCGGGCGGCCGGGGGCGGGCTTGTTTGACGGCGGCTTCGGAGAACGTCAGCCGCTCGCCCGCAAGCGCGGCGTCATCTTGTGAATCGGTACCCGTCGCGCGCAAATAATCGCCGTACGCCTTCTCGAACTGCCCAAGAATCTTCTGCTGCTCGGCGTTGAGACTTTCAATGACAGCGTTGACGGCGGCGGTTTGATCGTCGAAGTGCCGCTTGTCGGCGATCTCAAACAAATCTTTTGACGTGAACTTCGCGATCGAGAGGCGGTCCATCAGCCGCCGAGCGCCATAGGCGCGGGCGATCGGGTCGGTGAGCTTCATCAGCTTCTTATTGTAGCGCTCCAGATTGTAGAGTAATTCTTTGACCAGCCGATCGCGCTCGATCTTGGCGGTCTGCTGCATCTGCAATTCAAGCTGCTGGCGGGTGAGGTCGATGTGCGTCGCCTGCTGGCGAAGATGCTCATCCTGCTTTTGCAATTGCTCGCGCTGAAGCTGTTCCTGGCGGGCCAGATCATCGTGAATCTGATTGATGCCATAGCCGATCTGATCGAGCGACGAATCGATGTGGCCCAGCAGCTCATTGCTGGCGACGGCGACCTGAAGCTGTGCGGCGCTCAGCACATTCGCCTGCTCCTGCAAAGCGACCGAATGCTCTTGCAGCCGGACGGATTGCTTCTGCAACTGCTGCGGGTCTTGGCGGCCGGCGGCGAGCGTGCCATCCTCGCGCGTCCAGGAGGTCTGATCGACCATGTCGCTCAGATCCAACTGCGAGGCGTCATCGTCCTCGTCGAAATTGCCACGTTGTCGAGATGTCTTTGCCATAGCTCAATCCCTTTTCTCCAAAAGACGTGCGGCGGTTGGAGGCATTGTAACAGGATGTTGCGAGGGATGGGAAGCAAAAACGGTTGCAATTTCGCCGCGATGATTTTAGACACGATCTGAAGGGGACTCGTCTGTTGCCGCGATGCGGGGCGGCGTAGAATGATTCGAGTAATCATGGCCAAGTGCAAATGGCGGCTGGACGCCGGACAGATCGAGGTCGTGGATGACGCCGTGGCAGCGGTGCTTCGCCGTAAGACGCCGGCCCAGCGGATCGCAATGGCGTTTGCGGCAGACCGAACGATCCGGAATGTGATCGCAGGCGCCGTCCGCAAGCGTCATCCGGATTGGGACGCGGCAGCCGTGCAGCGGGAAGTCGCGCGGAGGATGACTCGTGGAGCAACCTGATCTCCTGCGCTACGCGATCGAAACACTGGAACGACTGAACATCACCTATATGGTCGTAGGCTCGATCGCCAGCAGCGCATACGGCGAGCCTCGCCTGACGCAGGACATCGATATCGTCATTGATGCACGTGATGCACAAGTGCGCGAACTCTGCGCAGCATTCTCGCCGAGCGATTTTTATGTCAGCCTTGAAGCGGCCCTTCAAGCCGCGCGGCGACCGGGCGCGCAGTTCAACGTGCTTGATCCATCATCGGGCACGAAGATTGATTTCATGATCGCACGCAAAGATGATTGGGGCAGCGAACAGGTTGCGCGGCGCCAATCAATCGAATTGGCTCCCGATCAGCAAGGCTACGCCGCCCGGCCTGAAGACGTCATTATCAGCAAATTGCTCTATTATCAGGAGGGTGGATCGGAAAAGCACCTTCGCGATATCGCGGGAATGCTGAAAGTCTCGGGAGATGAAATCGATCGCGCGTATGTTGAGAAGTGGGCGACACAGTTGGATGTGATCGAGATCTGGGAGGCGATTCTGAAGCGGATTGGGATTCGCTAATAATGCTCAGGGCCCAGAACCCTCTCCCCTGTACTCAGGGGAGAGGGCAGGGTGAGGGGACAGCGAATTGCGAAACGCGCGGTTCGCAAATTGACGCGTTTGTCCCCTCACCCCAACCCTCTCCCCTGAGTACAGGGGAGAGGGAGCAAGAGCGGCGGGATAAATCCCGCCCTACGTGAGCGTCACGTTTCACGTCACGTTTCACGTCTTCACGTGTCACGTCTCACGTCTTCACGTTTCATCCTCACCATCTTGTGCCCCGCCACATTTGGCGTTACATGAAACGGCAAATATGGCCAACCCATCCAACCAACCGTACTACCCCGGCCTGAGCGTGGTCGGAAAGATTTGTCTTGTTTGCGGCGGAACCAGCGGCATTGGCCGCGCTATTGCGCTGGGGCTGGCGCAGGCGGGAGCGGTGGTCATCGCCGGGTCCACCAATCCCCAGAAGGTGGCGGCAATCGCCAAAGAGCTCGGCTCCGGCCATGACGGCGTGCGCCTGGATGTGGCGGACGAAGCCAGCGCGAAGTCCGCCGTCGAGCATGTCGTCAAGAAATTCGGACGCATCGACGCGATCGTCAACGCGGCGGGTGTGATCAAGAAGCAGCCTTCATTGGAAATGCCGGTCGCCGAGTTCGACCGCATCGTGCGGATTAACCTCACCGGCACGTTCATCGTCGATCAGGCGGCCGGCCGCGTCATGAAAGATCAGACGCCCGATGCGCGCGGCGTTCGCGGGTCCATCCTCAACGTTGCCTCGCTCAACAGCTTCATCAGCTTCAGCGAAGTGCTTGCGTATGCCAGCAGCAAGTCAGGCGTGCTGGGATTGACGCGTGGGCTGGCCAATGAGTGGGCGCAGTTTGGCATTCGCGTGAACGCGATCGCGCCGGGCGTTTTTCCGACGGACCTGAACCGCCCGCTGATCGAAGGAACGGCGCGCGGGCAATGGCTGCGGCAGCATACGCCGATGAATCGATTTGGAGATGCCGAAGAATTAGTCGGCGCGGCGATTTATCTGCTCTCACCAGCCGCCAGCTTCACGACGGGCGAGACGATCATTGTGGATGGTGGGTTTTTGGCTAAGGCGGTTTAGAAACGGGCGCTCTCGGACTTTGTAGGTGCGCTGTAGCGCATGCAGAGGTGTCTCCGCGGGAACGGATCCACGTCTTCGAGTGCATCTTGGAAGCGGTCGGAGAATCCGTGCCCTCGCCCAGGCTCGTACACGGCGTGGTGAACCGTTTCCGTTCTCCGAAAATCGTCCGGTACGACAAGGACCGTTCACCACGCCGTGTTCGAGCCTGGGCGAGGGCATGGATTCTGTGTCCGCTGGCCTACCTGCCGCAAGGTTTAGGCGTAATCGATCCGAGAATCACGCGCTTGCTTGCGCCGGTAACCGAGGGGACATTCGACGGTTCACCGTCGAGTGTTGCAGCCCCGAGGAGCGCGAACGCGATGGCTTCCTTTGCTTCCGCCGGGATTCCCAGATCATCGGTCCGCCGGATTGTGATAGATGTGCCGAGTTCTCTGCGAAGACCGTTCATCATCGCCTGGTTGTGAACGCCCCCACCACTCACGACGAGTTCTACCCGCGTGCTGGTTGATTGCGTGACTTGAGTAATCGCGGTTTTGATTGTTGCGCTTGTTATTGCTGCCGCGGTAGCGAGAAGGTCGTCCACCGACGTACGATTGGCGGGAAGCGCGCGTTCAAATGCCGCGATCATCGCGGGGCCGTCGGTGGATTTAGGAGCTGGGGCGGTGAAATAAGCATCAGCCAGAAATTGGCGCATGATATCCCGTTGCAATGTGCCGCGCGACGCGCCGGCACCGTCGGCGTCGCAGCTCATTCCGGGCGATCCAAACATTCGGCAAATCCAATCGCTGATGCAATTCCCCGGGCCCGTGTCGAAGGCGATCAGTTGATCGAACGTACACCGCGGCGGAATCGACGTGAGGTTGGCGATGCCGCCGATGTTCAGGAGGATGCGGTGGACGTTGGCGTCGCGAAAGAGGATGTAGTCGGCAAATGGGACCAGCGGCGCGCCCTGTCCCCCCGCCGCCAGGTCGGCGCGGCGGAAATCGCTGACGACCGCGCAGCCGGTTTGTGCCGCCAGTAAGGATGGATCAAGCCATTGGATCGTCAGCGGCGGATCGTGAAAAAGCGTCTGGCCGTGGGCGGCGGTGGCTTTGACCTGATCGGGCGAAATCTTTGCGCCCTCTAGCGCGTCGCGAATCGCTTCTGCGTATTCCAGCGAGATGTCGCGGGACAATTGTGCGAGAGAGCGCAAATCGGCTTTCCCCGTTGAACGCAGGTCGAGAATTCTTCCGCGAAGCGGCAAGCTGTAGGCGGCGGCGTGGTGATGCAGAAGCTGCGCCGACATCTCCAGTCCGCGGCCGGTAATGCGAACGATCGCAATGTCGATTCCATCGGCGCTGGTGCCGCTCATCGCGCCGGCGAGGATGCGCTCGTGCATAAACGTCACTCTATCGACCCACTCGACGGTTGCCAGCCAGCGTCAACTCATCGATGGACTGCGACCCCCGTTTCTTCCGCACAGCTTTCCCCGTTTCTGCGACTCTGGGACGCACGGTTGAACCTGCTGTAGACAAATCAAGTATTCAGTTGAGGATATGACGAGTGCGCCGGTATACTTGTTGCTGACATCTGACGTAATGGAGACACAGGCATGGCAGAAAAAGAGATCGAGCAGGGAAGCAATCAATCGGGCGAGAGCGGCACCGCAACCGCCAAGCCCAAACGCGCGCCTAAAAAGAACCCGCAGAAGAAGCCGCCGCAATCTTTGCCGCCTTACAAGGTACTGCTGCACAACGACGACAAGAATGAAATTGGTTACGTTGTCCGAACGATCGTCGAGCTGACGCCGCTCAATGAAGATCGGGCCAAGCAGTGCACCGTTGAGGCCAATGACACCGGCCTGGCGCTTCTCCTGGTCACCCACAAGGAACGCGCGGAGTTGTTTCAGGAGCAGTTCACGTCAAAAGGGCTGACGGTCACGATCGAGCCGGCAGAGAAATAAACCAACTCAGGCAAACTCACATCGCTTGGTGAGCGCTTTGCGCAATCGATTCAGATACTCCGCCGCCGGCATATCGATGGCGCCGAATCGGCGGAGGTGGTTGGTTGTCGCCTGGCTATCCAGCAGATCATATTTGCGTTCGCGCAGACGATTGACCAGATGTACGAGGGCCACTTTGCTGGCGTCGGTCTTTCGGTGGAACATGCTTTCGCCGAAGAACGCGCCGCCCATGCTCACGCCATAGAGGCCGCCGACGAGTTGGCCATCTTCCCAGGCTTCGACGCTGTGGGCGAAGCCCAATTCGTGCAGCCGCGTGTAGGCGTTGATGAGCTCCTGATTAATCCAGGTTCCATCCCGGCGGGCTTCCATGCAGGCGCGCATGGTTGAGCCGAAGTCGTAGTCGATGCGGATTTCAAAAACGGGCGGGTCTTTGCGCATCAACTGGCGGAGCGTGCTGGGGATGTGGAAGCGATCGTCCAGCGGGATGACGCCGCGCGGGTCGGCGGTGTAGAAGCGGATGCTGCCGTCCCGGTCGGCCATCGGGAATATCCCCTGCGCGTAAGCCGACAGCAGCGTTTCCGGATCGAGATCGATTTTCTTGCGACTGGCCATGCACAATCACAGCGGGCCCCCATTGGCCCGCGGCGGATTGTACGCGCAAGTGCGAAGGGGATGCCAGTACTTTATGAGCCCAGGCACGAAGGCACAAAGGCACGAAGGGAAAGCGAAGAACGGACGCAGGCAGAAAGGGCTCCTCGTCCCTCCGTCCCTCCGTCCCTCCGTCCCTTCGTGCCTTCGTGCCTACGTGCCTTCGTGCCTCGAATTATCCGACATCCAAATTCGCGAGGTAATCTTCCAACTCCTTCTGCTGCTGATCCTTCTTCTGCATCAGTTGCTTGGTTTCCATCTGGAGCTTCTCGATCGCGGTTTCCTGGTCGTCGAGCTTCTTTAAAAGCTTCTGGTAGTAATCCGTGTTTTGCGCGACCGTCTTCATGTTCTCGCGAATGCGGGTTTGATCCTGATTGAATTCGTTGATCTGCTGCTGATGCGATTCAATCTGCCGCTGCGTATCGACGACGGCGTACTTGAATTGCGCGGCTTTGGCCATCGCGTCCTTGACGTTTTGCGGGATGGCGCCGGTCTTCAGGTAGTAGTCGATCGACCCGCCGTCCATCGGAAGGATGGCAATTCCCTGCATGCTGGTCAGCTCTTCCTTAACCGTAAAATCCTGCGTCTTGCCGGCGGCGAGCGGCTGCTCGAAGCGATAGAGAGTGTCAGTCGATTCGGCGGCCTTGGCCGGGTCGGCCAATGTCCAGCCGGGCCGGCGCGGATGCTCGATCAGCAAAGTGCGATCGGTCTTTCCCTTGTTCTGCGCGACATATTTCTGGCTGAATTCCTGCTTGGTCGTGACTTCAAGCACACCCTTCACAATCTTGCCGGTGACGATGCGCGAATCGTTGGTCTGATCGTTGGAATGAACCAAAACCTGCTGATCGATGCCGTAGCTGAGCAGGCGATCCTGGCCAGCGGGCAGGTCGTCAATCTTGGCGTCGCCGGCGTAGACGTTGGCATCAAGCACGGTGATCGGCCCTTGCGGCAGAAGCTTGCCGGTGGTGTTGGTGAGTCGCGCGCCAAGCAGCGGGTTGGTCGCGAGGACCGAGGCGTTGTAGATGCTGACGCGGCGGACTTTAACGCCGTCGGTGAGGATTGGAATCATCGCGGACTTTTGGCGCGGGAGGCTGACGTTTCCGACCGTGTATTGAAACAGCTCGCCGACCGGCGCGCCTGAAGCCATGGCGGCGACGGAGGACATCGGATCGAGCAGCTCACTTTCGCGGGCGACTGCGCCGAGCGCCGCGCCACCCCCAAATCCCCCGCCGCCGGCTCCGCCCCTTGCACCGGCACGGCGGGCGAGCGAAGCCGCGGGTGCGTTAGCCGGGCTCGCCCGCGATTGCTCCCCTGCTTGTTGCATCAGTTGCTGCTGCTGTTGGATTCCAGCGGCATAGGTTTGCGGTCGCGGGCTGGCGAATAACTGCGGCTGCACAATCGGCCGCGCGACATAGAGCGGCTGATAGAGATCCTCGACAAAACTCATCGGCCGCCCGCTCACCAGCGAAAGCTCGACATCCTCCCAATCGTTGTCGGTCTGGTTTTCGACGATCGCCCAGCCTTGCAGTTTGCCCCCGTCGGCCTTGGCGGCGGCTGCGCCTGCGGCCGCCGCGGCGTCCTTCTTCTCAGCGGGATCGAGCGCCTTGGCGTCCGATGAGATGACGAGCCGATAGCTTGCTTTCCAGACCGGCGCTTCGACGACATATCCGATGCGCACGCGGCGTTCGCCCTCTCCGTTGAAGCGGAGGGTGACGGGCTTCTTGTCCTGATCGCGCGACGCCGCGACGGCGGCGAGCGCCTTTACCAATTCCTGCTGCAACTTCGGATCATCCAGGCGGATTTCCGAAATCGTATTCAGCTCGACTGGCCGGATGCTGCCACTGTTCAGCAGAAGATTCAGTATCCAGACTTCGATGACCTTATTCTCGCCGGCGGGCTTTTGTTTCTGCTCGACGCCGAGCACATGACCTGTGATCGGCGCGCCGCCGGCGACGGATGCGGTAACGCTGCTGCCGCGAAGCTGATTGAGAATCTGCGCCAGCGGCGGGTTGTTGTTCAGATCCACCTCAAAGCTGCGCAACGTCCGCTCGAGCGGCTCCTGGCTGGCGTAAGTCACGACCGAAACCTTGCCGCCGTCGCGGTCTTCCAGGAGCAGGCTCTTGAGGATGTCGTTGATCTGCGCGGTTTTAAAACTCAGCTCTGTAGTGGCGTTTCCCTGCACGGTGCCATAGTGCTCGAAGAAGCCGACGCCGCTGGTGAAGAGCACGACCTCCTTCACCGGCACCTGCTGTTGTTGAGCGGGCCGAGTCGCCGGCGTCGTCGGCGCGATTTGCGCAAGCGAGAGAACCGGTATCCCCACAATCGCGGCCCCCAGAATGATTTTACGAATCGCGCCGTGCATGATTGGCTCCTTGATGAAGGCGGCATTTTAACCGCGAGTCAGAAGGATAGACGCGCAAAGCGGGGGAAAGTTCCCGGGGGATGTGGTGGGACAAAAGAGAAACACCGCCAGCATACGGCGGTGCTTCCATCAGGAGTAATGCGGCCACTGTCATGCCGAGTGGCCATGCGGCTGCGCCGCACCCGCGAAGCATGAAAACGGACGTGTAGGGTGGGCGTACTCGCCCACCACGAGCGGCAAATGGTGGGCGAGTACGCCCACCTACATGAAATCGCAACATTTTCAGGGCAGGTACTCCGAAGCATCCGGCCGGCTCGCGCGACGCAGCCAGATGCTTCGGAGTACCTCAGCATGACAATTTATTGCGTCGGGCGGGTGACGACCTCCAAACGCCACGGGCACGCTATCGCGAGCCCATGCCACCCAAGTTTGCGTCTACGTTTTTGGGTGGCATGGGCTTGCGACAGCATGCCCGTGGCCATTTTGCTCACCGATTCTGATACGCGTAATAATTCTTGATCATCGGACCGTAGTACCCGCCGCCTTGGACTCGGACGGCGTTGAGCACAACACCCAGATGTTCGGCCTTGAGTCGGCGAAGCTCGTCGCGCACGCGCTGGAGCAGTCCGCGGCTGTTGCCTCGGGCGCGGATGACGGTGATGACGCCATCGACGCGAGGAGCCAGCGCGATCGAATCGGAAACCATCAGCAGCGGTCCGCTGTCAAAAATGACGTGGTCGTATTCTTCGAGCGCCCGCTCGATGAAATCGACGAGCAACTGGCTTTCCAGCAGTTCGGTCGGATTGCTCGGGCGATTGCCGCTCGGCATGACCGACAGGTTCGGCACTTCGGTTTCTCGAACGCTCTGCGCGAAGACTTCGGCATTATTGAGCACATCGCCGAAGCCGCTCTCGTTGCTGACCGCGAAAACGGTGTGAAGTTGCGGGCGGCGGAAGTTGGCGTCCACCAGCAGAATGCGGCGGCCATTGAGCGCCAAGCCGGCGGCGATATTGCAGGCGACCGTCGTCTTTCCGTCTTCCGGGCTGCAGCCGCTGACCAGGATGCTGCGCGTGGTATCCAGCGAAGCCGCATGCTGAAGGCGCGTGCGCACATGACGGAACTGCTCGGCGATGATCGAATGCGGCGAATCGAAGATCGCCAGCGCCAGGCGTCCGGCGGCAACCTGCGGGTCGTTCGCCTCGTGCGGGATCATGCCCAGCAGTGTCATCTGCCCGACACGAGCGATATCGCGCGGCGATCGGACGGTGGTATCGGTCATCTCACGGAGGAACGCGATGCCCAGGCTCAGCGCCAGGCCAAGCGTCATCGTGGCACTAAGGACGAGCCAAAGCTTGGGGAAGCTCGGATGGTCCGGCGTGTTGGGCTGCTGCGCCCACTCAATGGGGTTAAACCGGGAGCTGCTGCGAACGGTCCCGAGTTGATCCATTTCATCCTTCACCTTATCGCGCTTGTCGGTGAAATATTCGAGCAGCTTCTGGTGATTCATGTACTGCAATTGCTTGGTCGCCAGGTCCGAAATCACCTTCTCAAGCCCCTCGATTTTCTTTTCGACTTCCTCCATCGATTTCTTGTTGCCCTGAACAGCGGCTTGGTATTCATTTTCAATTGCCGCGCTGTTTTGGGCATTGAGCTGCGCTTCCAGGTCCTGGCGTTCGGCCTTGTATCTGTCGAGGCGAGCCTGCGCACTCTTGGCGACTTCGCTTTCCCGCCCGCGATCGGCCAGTGCCTCGGCCTCTACCTTGTATTGCCGTTCGAGGATCTTCAGGTTGTATAGCTCAGAATCGCCGGAGAGGGCCTTGTACATTTCGTACGAGGAGTTATTGGCAAGCTCGATCTTAAAATTCTTGAGCTTGAAATCGTATTCGTTGAAGTGTCCGCGGTACTCCTTTTCCTGATCCTGCAGGTATTGCAGTTCCCACATTTTCAAGTTGGAGCCGTTAATGCCGACGCCGTTGGCTCCGAGTTCCTTGGCGTCTTCGTCCCGCATCCTGGTCCATTTGCTGATTTCCGATTCATAGCTATTGACCATGTCCGAGAGGTTTTTCATCCGCTCGTCCTGGTCGAGGTTCTGCTGTCTTTTGACCTGGCTCAGATATTCATCGCAGAGCGCCTGGACGATGATCCGCGCATCCTTCGGCACGGAATAGGTCATCGATACTTCGAGCAATCGTGACTGTGGCTGCGGAATAACGTCCAGGTGATCCATCATGTCCTGCTTGGCAGCCTGGACATCGGGAACGTGCTTGCCGTCTTTATATGTAATGAACTGGTTGAACCATTCGGTTTGGCGCACCGGCTCGCTCTGCTCCAGGACGGTGGAAATTAAGGCTTCGTGCGTTAATCGCTTGGCGTGTGTTCGCGACTCGATTTCAAGTGTCGCGGGGTCGGCGCCGACCCCATCTTGCATCAGCCGATGCGGGATTTCCCCCGGCGTACGGACTTGCAGCAGTCCGACCGATGTATAGCGCGAGTGCCGCGCCAGCAGCCACATGTTGGCCAGGAAACCAACGATGGCGGCGATCACCAGCGTGCTGAGGATCAGCCAGATATTGGCGCGAATGACGCGCCAGACATCCGCGCCGGTCATGGAATGCGACGGCACCGGGGCGGGGCCATGCATGACCGGCATGGCAAGGTGGCCATTTGTGCCGACGCGCGGGGCGCGCATGGGCGAGGTTTGGGGCAAGGTTGTCATATCATCCACTCCTGCATGCGGGCCGCGCCGATGAGCCGGCCCAATCTCTCCCAGATACTACGATTCGCGAGGCCCGCCGGATGCAAGAATTTATCGGACCTGCCGAGCGATCCGAGGCGGGAGCATTAGTATACCACATGACGCCCAACATGGGCGAGACGCCCATGCCACTCCCGCCGCATTATTGCGAGGCGTCAGTCTTGGCGCCGCCGATCTCCTGCGCCTTCTTAAGTCCTTCCGCCACCTCAGCTTTCAGCTCGGGCGTGATCTCGGCGGATTTACCTTCAAGGGCCGTTAGTTTCTCGGACGCAGCCTTGAATTCGGTGATTGCCTCCTGCGGGCGGTTCTTCCTGAGCAGTGCCATCGCAAAGTGATAGCGGGCCTCGATCAGGTCCGGCTTTTCACGGACGAGCGAGCGCAGGATACTCATTCCCTCGTCGGCCTGAGGGTCGCCGCAAAGCGTCAATACCCAGCCATGCGTGTCGGCGATGTCCGGATCAACGAAGCCGTTGGCCCGCTGAGAATCGTAAGCGCGTTTGCTGTAAACGAGCGCCTCCTGCGGCTTCTTGAACCCGTCGGACAGCAGCAGATACGCCATGTTGTTCATGGCCACGCGATTGGAAGGGTCAAGCTTCAGCCAGGCGTCATAGAGCTGTTTCGCCTTCTCGTATTGAGCAGTCTTTTGATATGCGATGGCGGCAAATTGCGTGGTGAGGATGCGCTGAGGCATTGCCAGCGTGTCGCGCTTATCGAGAAGCGGCTGGATCACATCCAGCGCGCCCTTCCAGTCATTGGTAGCGGCGTGGAAGCGCATCGCCAGCAAGCGCCATTGATCGTCGGCAGCGAGGCGGCCGGCAAGCTTTTGCAGGGCGGCGTCGTAACCGAGGGCGTCGGCGATTGTCTCGAAGACTTTCGTTGCCCCGTCGATATCCTTGGCTTCATCCGCCAGAGCCAGGGCCTGATCAAATTCCTCGGCGGCCTTGGCCTTGTCACCCAGCTTCGCGCGGGCCTGTCCGCGCGCCTGATAAAGCCACCAGGGTTTTTGACCGGTGGCGATGACCGCATCGGTTTCCGCGAGCACCCGGTTTGAATCACCCGACTGCTGAATGATCTCAAGATACTGGCGGTCGTATTGGGCATCGAGTTTCGTTGCGATCCGCACTTTCTCGATTGCGGCGGGGTAGTTTCCTTGGCGCGCCAACGCGGTGGCATCCATCGAGAACCAGATAGGGTCGGAGCTAAGCTTGGCATTAAGCTCGCCGTCCGACACGGTTTGGGCGAAGCGCGGCCACATCGCGTTATCCATGTAGAGCTGCAGGAGCTGGATGCGCACAGTTCGATTCAATGGATCGTGATTGAGCAGCTCCTGAAGCTGGGCTGCCTGTGGCTCGGTTTCATGGCGACGACGAAATACTTCCGACAGTTGCAGGCGGTATTCGGCATAGGTCGGATTTCGCGTGACGACGGAATTGAGGTTGTCCATCGCCAACTTCAGATTCCCACCAGCCGGATCGCGCATCTCGGCAAGCGCCTGAAAATAAAGGCCCATTTCGCTGTTGGGCTGAAGCGCCAGGACCTGTTTGGAAGTCTTTCGCGCGTCCTCGAACTTTTGGAGATCGACGTCAATGCCGAGCTTGATCAACAGCAGCTCGTAGGAATTGGGCTCTTTCTTCAATGCCTCATTGTTTTCCTGTTCTGCTTCGACATACCGCTTGGCATTCACGAGCGTTTCCAGCCGCGCCAGCACGATGCGGCGATCCTGCGCATTGAGCTTGAGCAGATCGAGGGCGGCGTCGAACTTGCCCTGACCCTTGAGAAACTGGAAGAGAACCAGCTCGTAATCGACGCTGTTGTTGGAGAGCTGCAGCGCCGCGCGATAATATTTTTCCGCGTCGTCGTTGCGGCCGGCCGCGGCAAAGTAACGGGCCAGCAGCAACTGCGGATCAGTCTTGCCCTTGTATTTTTCCCGATCGGCCAGGCTGTCCAGAACCTTCTTGCCTTCATCAAACCGATCAATCTTTTGCAGGAGTTCGGCGTATTTCTCGGCGAGCTTCAGATCGTCGGGATAGTCCGCGTTCCCCTGGGACAGCGTATCGCGCGCCTTGACCATGAAATCGCCGGACTGCGCCGGATTGGCGCTGAACGCCTGCTCCGCCGCCTTCATGTAGGTGTAGCCCAGCGCGAAGTAATTGAAGGGCGTCTTGCTGGTCTGAAGGTTTTGCTCGCGAAACGAGATGACCTGATCTGCGCCGCCATGATCGGTGGTATATCCGGCCAGCAGTTCCTTGATCTGTGGATCGTTGGGGAAATGATTGCGTCCTTCGATAAGCGTTTTCTGCGCGTCGGTGGGTTGGCCCAGCGCGTAGTAGCATTTAGCCAATTCCTGGTACGCGATTGAGTTGCTTTGCAGCTTGAGCGCCCGCTCGTACTGCTCGCGGGCATCGTTCAACTGGCCGTTATTTTGGTAAGCCAGCCCAAGCCAGATCCAGGCGATACCATATTCGCCGCGGTTTCTGGTGATGTCCTGCGCCAGCGCGATCGCGTCGGCGTACTTGTGCTGGGCCATGGCAAGTTGCCAGCGGTATTGCTTACCCTGAGTTACCGTGTCCAGGGGCGCGAGGGCTTCGATGGTCTTGGCCGCGCGATCGAAGTCATTGCGCCGCACATAGACGTCGAAATAGATTTCCAGTGCGCTGACATCGTTCGCAGTGGACTTAATCTTGCCGGCAGCATCAAGGTGCTGCAGCGCTTCATCGTACCTGCCTTCGGCGTCGGCGGTCCGCGCCAGCCGCACTTCGTAGGTGAACGGATCGGATTTCGACTTCAGCTCCTGATCGAGCAGATCGCGAAGCTGCTGGGGCGTTGCTCCGCTGATCTTCTGCAACATGAACTTGAGCGTCACATCGTCAGGATGGGCCGCCAGGGCATCGCTCAACGTCGTGCGGGCTTTCTCTTTCTGATCCACCGAAAAATAGGTCGCCGATAGCAACTGACTGATGTGGCTGTCCCCGGGCTTGTCCTTCAGTTCCGGCTCAAGTAGCCGCATTGTTTCGGGGTAATCCTGCAAGGAATAGGCTTGTTCGGCCTTATACTGCCGTGCCACTGAGGTGTCTTCAGGAAGTTGGGCGTACAACTTTTTGGCGGCGTCGCTGTTTCCCGTCCTTTTTGCCAACGCAATACGGGCCTGCTCTATCGCCGGATTGTCCGGCGACAGCGCGGCCAGAATGTTGATCTGCTTATTCGCGTCTTCGTAGCGCGCATCCTTGAGGTACTGGTCGATCAGAAGCAGGCGCGCGGGCAGGAACTCCTCATTGCCGCTCAACACTTCCAAAAGACTTTTCTCGGCCGCGCCATTCTGCTTTGCGTTGAGCTGGGCCATCGCCAGTTGATAGATCAGGTCAAACTGAAACGACGGCTTATTGAGCGTGTGCTCCATAAGCGTGACCGCCCTGGTCAGCGTGCGCAGCGCATCGGGAGCCTGGTCCTTGGCCTGGAGAATGTCCGCCTGCAGGCGCAGCAAAGCGATCGACTCGCCGGGCACCAGCGACGTCAACCGTTTGTAGTCCTCGTCGATCTTTTCAAGCGACTTGGCGCGCTGCGACGGGTCCGTCATCGTTCCCATTTGATCGAGGCGACAGCGGATCAATTCATGCACGACTTCCGGCTGCAGATTCTTCGCTTCAAGGCCCTTGAATCCGGGACTGTTCTGGGCAGGGACTGGCTGGGTCAGAAGCGCGATGGCCTGCTCGCGCTTCTCGGAAGCGTTCAATTTTCGAAGGACTTGGGCGAGATTGACGCGGGCATAAAGGTCGTTGGGGCGGGCATTGTAGTTGTCGCGGACAATGCACTCGGCATCGGCCGGCTTGCCGCTTTGCAGCGCCCAATCCGCCGCGGTCGAAACGATCTGCTCGCGCAAACGGTCATCGGGCTTGACGACAGCAGCGGCCTTGTCGATGGCAGCGCCGGCGAGCTCACGATCATGCTTGCGGTCGGCCGCGTCGAGGGCGCCGAGCATCAGATACAGCGTATGCGTTCGATAATTCACGTCCGCGTTTTGCGGCTGGGCGGCTACAGCGCCATCCGCCAACGTGCGCAACTTCGCCAGTTGTGCGGTCGCTTCGTCGCTCTGGCCGGAGCGCCGCGCATCCTGAGCCAGACGAGCCCGTGCGCGGCCGGCGTAGAAGAGCGATTCAGAATTCGATGGGTCCTTCTTTTGCATTGCCTCCAGTGCATCAATCGCCGCCAGGATTCGCTTGTCGGTCGGCAGCACACCCGAAAGCCATTGAGCGATATCGACAATTGGCACGTATGCCGCGGCGCGCAGATCTGTGGGATCCTCCTTGGCCAGCCGCGACGCAACCTCCTGCAGTTTCGGATACGAGACGCCGCCGGGATTCATTTCCAGCTCATCGGCATGCGAATCGAGCAGCCGCTGCAGCGCCACTTTGTAATGAGGATCGATTTCCAGCGCGGCTTCCCAGGTTCTGCGCGCCAAGGCGATGGCCGGGCCACCCAGCTCGTCAACCCGCAGATTGGCCACATCGCCCTGTTGAATGCAGTAGTCCTTGTTGGTTGGATCAAGGCGGCGAAGGGCGTTCAACTCCTCATAGGCCAGAGGGTAGTTCTTGTCATTCAGGTCAGATTCGAGGGCGCGGAGGTGCTTCTGCGGATCGCCGCGCGACAGCCGCCACTTCATGACGAACGCCGTCCCGCCCAGCAGCACGACGACCGCCGACAGTATCAGCAAGAATCCGGTATTAACTCGCCTGGCCATAGTGGGCCTTTCTCCGACTTAATGAACTTTCGATTCGGGCTTCTTCTCGTGCAGCGCCTTCCAATCGGGCAGGCACTTTTCAATCTCTGGCAGGGCCGCGCCCAGAAAATCGGTCATCGCATTGATGGACTGATCGCGGACAATGTTGTCTGAGTCGATGAGCCGCGGCATCTGGGTCATCAGCTCGACTTTCGCGTAATAGCCGTAGCTTTCAGTGAGATCCTGGAGCTTGGCGCGGACGGCGAGTGAATCGCACTTGTATTCGCCGTTCACGTGAAAGAGATATCCGACATTTCGCGAGACGCGCTGGCTTCCAGTTTGATCTTCAAAGCTGATGAAGCGGAAACTCAGGTCGCGCGGATGGCCGTCGGGATAGTTTCCGATCGTTTTGCTGTAATCGTCGTACCCTTTCGATTCATACCCATCGGCGACATAACAGCGTTCAGGAACGTGCGCGACGGTATCCACCATGCCGGTGTAGTAGGTGACCGCTGCGCGAATGATCGCCTGCGGGTGACGGCGCTCATGATCGCCCATGAGCTGGGCGTACTCATTGCCGCTGGCCTGGCGAAGCTGCTCGACTTCATCGGCGCTGATCAGCCGCCGATCGGCGTAGTCGCGGAAGACGTATTCATGGGTCGCCAGCACTTCCTCGGTTGATGGATCAAGCGGCTGATCGTGCGAGATCTGAATCCAGTGATCGCCGAACTGCTCGGGCAAGCCTTCCTTGAGGCTGTGGACTGCCAACGGCACCGCCAGCTTCTTGAAGTGAAGCTTGAGATATCCGACGGCGCTGTTAAGCGTGATGGCGCTGACGCCCAGCAGGACAGCGACGACGACAAACGCCGGCTGAGCCAGAAGATTGCGGGCGGCTTGCTTCCAGGGGTTCACGGGTTCTCCGAATCTGGCTTTCGCCGAGGCAGGTTCGGGCGCGGCGGAATCTGCATCGATCGTTGCGGACGCGCCCCGGCTATTCCAGCAGGCCGCGGCGGCAAAACCGCCGGCCGGACGGCAGCCGACGCGGGTTGCGCAGGCGCGAGTGGGGCCGGTGCCGCGGGCGCGGACGCGGTAGCCGCTACGGGGGCCGGCGCCGGCGTGGGTGTCGGCGCCGCGCGGGTCCGAACCTTCAACGCGGATTTGTCATCCGCCTCCTCGATGAAAATATTCTGCAAAATCCAGCCGACGAGGAGGATCAGCAAGAGCGCGGGAATCAGCATGACCAGGCCGACAAACTCATGGGCAAAGCTCTGCGACAATTGCGGGCTGACGTATCGATCGAGCAATCCCTGGCCACTTACGCGCATCACGTTACAAAAAATCGCAATCGGGACCGCCGATGCGACCTGAAGAATCTTCTGCCACATCGGGCGGCTGGAGAGGAACGCGATCATCGCAGCCACCGAGACGAATGTCATGAGCGATCGCAGACCCGCGCACGCCTCGGCAACATTGAGCGTGCGCACCACATTCTTAGCGCCGACCATGATGATTTTTGTGCCGGATTGAACGGCATCGACGCCGCTCAAATGCAATACTTTCACCGCGACGCTGGCGGCAAGGCCTTGAAGCGGGCTGGCGATCCGGCTGTACATTAGTCCCGGCCACGGCAGAGCGCAGAACAGAAAGACAATCGGGAACCAGGCGATCTTCATCACTTGCCACCCGCATAGCAGAGTGACGATCCCAAAGAGCGCGATCACCATTCCGACGTCTTTGAAGAAGTCGTTTTTGCCCGGCCAGATTCCATAGGCGAAGAAGACGATGCCAAAGGCGGCAATTGCGAGCCCTTCCCAAGCGATCGTCACACGCGCGGCGCGGAGCCGCTCGCGATTGATGAACAGATAATAAAGGCCGACCAACGGGATAAACGGCGCATGGCCCCAGTTCGGCTCGCCAGTGAACGGGTTGGTTTTATCCCAAAGGCGGCGCAAGTTCGGCCAGAAGAGCAAACAGAAGAGGAAGGTGATGCTGCCCACCTGCAGAAGCGTCTGGGCGCGCATTCCAAGGTAGCGCGGCTCATCATCTAAAGCCGTCATGCCCGGGCGATCGGTGGGAACTGAGCTATCGGACGCCAATATCGTCAAATGATCCTCCCCTCCCGGAGGAAGAATCGATCCAATTCGGGGCCTACTCCAGAATTATACACGCGTTATCGTTATGAAACGCCAGCGGCGACGGGCCCTCCAGCCACATGCGCCGGCCTGTGTTGTTACGCTCTTTACGACTACAGGTTCTGGCGTGGTCCGATAACGGTCAAACGAGGCGGGCACCCAACTGATCCAGTCGGGTGCCCGCCCCGCTTGCAGCGGGACTGCCTTGATTATGCACGATAACACGTCGCCCGGCTAGAACCCGACGGAATTTCCGTTATTGTCGTAGGCAAAGTTCTTGTCATACAGGAACCCGAAACCATAGGTCGCCCGGAACGCGCCGCGGATAGCCGCCAGGAAAGGCGCCACCGCGTTGGTTCCAACCAGGATCTGATCATCCGGACGAAGATAAATGTCCGGTTGCTCCATCGAGAAGATCTTGTCAAGATCGATCCGCATCACGACTTCGTGATCGGGGCGAAGTCGGCGGATAATCTCCGAGCGCTGCGGAATTGCCAATTCATCAAACATCCCGGCGCTCATAATCGCCTGCTTGATCGTCACCTTCTGACCAGTCAGGGTGAAAGCTCCCGGCCGCCCGACGTGGCCGGCGATGTAGTAGACGCCGGTTTGCGGCGGCTGCACCAGAATCACATCATGCGCGCGAACCGCGATGTTGTAGGTCAGATCGCCATCGTGTAGCGCCTGATACGGAATTCGAATCACGCGCACGTTGCCCGAATTGGAAGGCGCGTTGAATTCGAACGGGGCACCTGGCGTCGCTCCGCCCTGATCCGCCGGCCGCGAGGTGGGCTGCAACTGAGCCAGTTGTACAGCAACGTTGCTGGTTGCTGCTCCCGCCGGCTCTTCGGTAAGCAGATTGAGAGCTCGCTCGGCGGAGGTAGTCTGGATCGGCGCGGGGCCTTGTTGTGGGGCCTGGGTTTTGGGAATCAGGTCATCGATGCCGGGCGCGGTTGCCGGCGCCGGTGCCGTCGCCGGGCGGCCAATGGCTGGCGGGCGGGGTGTGGTCGGGCGCGTTTTGGTCTCTTCGTTGCGCCGAATGATATAGATGTAATCGACCAGTTGCGATGTAACATCACCCCCGAGCACTAGAGCATCGATCAGCCGAAAATCAGACTCCGGAATGGGATAAATCGCCGAACGGCCGCTGCCGAGAATCTCAAATGAGCGCCCGCGGGCCTCGGTGATGTTAACAGATACCTGTGCGTTGTTGATCAGCCCCGCCTGGCGGTATCCCTCGGCAATTGATTGCTCAAGCTCAAATTCCGTCAATCCTTCGGCCGGCACCTGTCCCAGATAAGGCAAGCTAATCTTGCCCGACTCGCTAACCTTCGTCGTTTTGACCGACATCTGGCCCGGGCCAAACAAGTCGGTGATTTCGACCGATAACAAATCATCGCGGCTGATGCGGTAATCGGTCGCGCCGGTAACCCGGTCTTCCGGGCGAGGATCGCTTGCCGTCGCGAATTCGATCATGCGCTCATCGACCGTCGGATCGACGACCTTCAGGATGGGCATCACAAGCGGATCGCTCCTGATCGATACTTCCTTAGGGTCCATCCACCCCTTGGTCTCGCAGCCTCCCGCCAATCCCACGAGCCACAGCGCGGCACATGCCTTCAGCAACGCCCGCGCCAGCGCGGGATTGCACGGCTGTTCCGACCCGGTTGACCCATCCGTAGTCTTGTGAACACGCGAGAAAAGCAAAGCCGACTCCTTTCAATCACTCTGGGCACTTTGCCCCAGCCGATTGCCCGATCACTCTAAAATCCTCGAACAATATTGCAAGGCAACGGCAGAGCGCAACTATAACTTTGACACCCTGTTGCCGGCATCTGGCAATCTATCGGTGCAAGACCACGAAATGGATTGACCGTTTTTTTCGGACCATGGACGGCGAGAGTTATCGGACGTGGGCTTGCCAAATGCTGAATGCTGATTGCTGAATGCTGATTGGAAGACGAGGCCGAGCATTTATTCAGCATTCAGCACTCAGCACCCAGCATTTCCCCGGATCTTCTCCTCAAACTCTGCTTCGCTCAGCACCCGAACTCCCAGTTCCCTTGCCTTGTCGAGCTTGCTGCCGGCGGATTCGCCGGCTACCAGGAAGGCGGTCTTCTTGCTGACGCTGCCGGCGGGCTTGCCGCCCAGGTCGGTGATCAGCTTCTCGATCTCATCCCGGCTGAACTTCAAAAGTGTGCCGGTAACCACGATCGTCTGCCCGGCAAACAGAAGCTTGGCACCATCAGTCGGCGGCTTTTGCATTTTCGGATCGACGCCTACCTTCTGGAGCTCGCTGATGACATGCTTGCCCGCCTTGCTGTGGAAAAACTCGTGAACCGAGTGGGCGATGACGTCGCCGATCTCATTTACCGCCGACAATTGTTCTTCGGTCGCTTGGCCAAGCTCATCAAGAGAGCCGAAGTTGCTGGCGAGGACGAATGCGACGCGATTGCCAACATGGCGGATGCCGATGCCCGCCAGCAGGCGATCGAGCGTGCACTGGCGGCTGCCTTCGATCGCATCAATGATGTTCTGCGCGCTCTTGTCTCCCATCCGCTCGAGATTCAGCAAGTCGTCCTTCTTGAGCCGGTACAGATCGGCGAATGTTTTGACCAGCCCGCTATCGACCAGTTGATCGACGAGCTTTTCGCCGATGTTTTCCAGATCCATCTGCTTGCGGCCGCAAAACCACTTAAGCCGCTCGCGAAATTGTGCAGGGCAATCCGGGTTTTCGCAGCGGATGTAAGGCGTGTCCTCCAGTTTCGTCCCGCCCGCCGTTTTCACTGATTTCTGTTCTCTCACTGTCTTTGAGCCGCAGGAGGGACATGTGGTGGGGGCCTGTATCGGCTTGGCGCCCTTGGGCCTTTTTTCCGGCAACGCCTGCCGCACGTACGGAATCACCTCACCGGCCTTCTCAATGACGATGGTATCGCCGAGATGGAAATCCAATCGTTGAATCTGCTCGATGTTGTGCAAGGTCGCATTTGAAACGGTCGTCCCCGCGAGGAAGACCGGCTCCATCCGCGCCACCGGCGTGAGCGTGCCTCCCTTTCCGACCTGCCAATCCACCTCGCGCAATATCGTCTGCGCCTGCTCGGCGGCATACTTGAAGGCGATCACCCACCGCGGCGATTTGCTCGTCGCCCCAAGCTTCTCGCGCTGCGACAGCGAATCGACTTTCACCACCATGCCGTCCGTTTGATAGGAAAGCTTTCCGCGCACTTCCTTGAACGCTTCGATGGCGGCGATGACCTGATCCACATCCTCCCCCCGCGTAGTCTGCTCGCCGACCGGCAATCGCCATGATTTGAGGAGCATCAGCCATTCCCAGTAGCTGTCCGGCGTTTTGCGATCGACTTCGCCAAGTCCGTGCGAGACGAACCGCAATCGCCGCTGCGCGGTGATCTTGGGATCGAGCTGCTTGAGCGTGCCGGTGGTGAGATTGCGCGGATTCTTGAAGATCTCTTCGCCGGCTTCGGCGCGTTCCTTATTGATGCGTTGAAACTCGGCGTTACCCATAAAGATTTCGCCGCGCACTTCGAGCACCGCCGGCAGATCATCGCCGGCCAGCTTCAGGGGAATGGAGTTGATCGTGCGCGCTTGCGCGGTGATGTCATCGCCGACGCGTCCGTCGCCGCGCGTGGCGGCGAGCACCAGCGCCCCCTTCTCATATCGCAGCGAAGAGGCGACGCCGTCCACCTTCGGCTCCAGCACGTACGCAATCTTTTGTTCTCCCAGCGCCTTGCGAACGCGCTCGCCGAATGCGCGCACTTCCGCCTCGTCGTAGGTGTTATCGATGCTCATCATCGGCAGTGCATGCCGCACCTGCTGGAAGCCGTCGATCGGCTCACCCCCGACGCGTTGCGTCGGCGAATCCGCCGTCCGCAGCTCCGGATGTTCCGCCTCCAGATCGACCAACTCCTTCATCAAACGATCGAATTCCCGATCGCTGATTTCCGGTTTGGCCTGCACGTAGTAGAGATAACTATGCCGCTCAATCTCCTCCCGGAGCTTAGCGGCCCGATTTGCAGTGGTTTGGCCCATGATGAACCCCGTGAGAGTATAGTTTCCCGCGAACGAGTTGCTATCGCAACGGCTATCTCAAGAGAGCGCCTGCCCGAATATTCATCCGTCGCAAGTAAGGGAAGAAGAATTCACCACGGAGGCACGGAGACACGGAGGCGCGCTCAAAGTTCGGGCGATTTTGCGCCAGCCGAGCCTTAAAGAGTAAAGTACTGAAACCTTCCCTTAATCGCGCATGGTTCGCAGTACCGTGCTCGAACGTCGGTAGGGGGTAAGTTTGAATTCATGTATCGGTGCCACAGGTCGCGGTACTCCGAGACCTGTGTCTTCCGACGCGCCAGAAGGCACAGGTCTGCGAGTACGCCGACCTGTGGCACCCAAACTGAC
>DATBDZ010000389.1:0-3230 GCA_036276235.1 Humisphaera sp.
CCGAAATCGTCTGCGCGTTGAGCGACCCTGCCGTACGGTTGAAGTCGCCTCCGCTGTAGGAGGCAAAGTCCACCGTGCTAATGTTGCCGCTCAGATTGACAGCGCCCTCGCTGAAAAGATGAACTTCATGCATCGTCGACATCGACGAAGCCAGCGTCAGACTGGAAGTAGCCCCGCGGGCATAAAAGATGAGGTCATTGAGTCCAGAGAATGATCCTCCGAGGCTTATCGATCCGTTCTGGGTGGCGAGAAGAAGACCTCGAATTCCGGTAAAGGTGAACACTCCGCCTGGTGCGCCCGTAATTCCATTGACGGCGATGAGGCCAAGATTCACTTCGCCATTGGCTGTGGCAATGGTGGGATTGCCGACCAATTGCAGCGCGGTGAATTTGAAGACGGCGCCGGAGGTATCGATCTGGTCGTCGAATCCGCTCATCGTATCGAAGGCGGAAGTCGATCCAAACGCGTAGGCGGAGAAGGGTCCATCGACCGCGGGGCCGCGATAAATTTTGCCGAAATCGGTCTGCCCATTCGTCGTAATGGCCGGATCGGTCATGATCACTGTGCCGCTCGAAATAATGTAGGGATTAGGCGACGTGATGACGGACGGCGTGCCCGTTTTGCTGGGAGTTCCGCTTGGCGTTGGCGTTGGGGTCGCAGTGACAGTTGGCGTTGGTGTGGCGGTAATCGTAGGTGTAGGTGTAACAGTAACAGTTGGTGTCGGCGTCGACGTCGCTGTTGGAGTGGGAGTAATAGTGGGCGTCACTGTTGCAGTAGCGGTCGGTGTGGGCGTAAGCCTCGCTGCTTCCTCGGCCGCGGTACTCTGCGAGGTGGTATTGATGCTGGTGGGATCGACCAGACTAACGAGTGTGCCACGGCCAAAAATGACCAGATTCGTGTTGAGGAATCCCCCTTCAGCCTTCCGCTGCGATTGCCTCTGCATGGCCTGTGCGATCAACGGAAAATTCGGCAACGGCGGAAACTCGGTGATGAGCAGGCAGGTCTCGACCAGCCGCTCCAGGTCCACATCCACCGGATCGGAAAGGTGCTTGGCATTCGGTTTGGTAATAAGCATCTGGCCCGCATGCACCAAAACCGATTCCCCGGGATGGTCTTTCAAATACATGCGACCGACGCCCTCCAGCACGATGAACTTGACGTAGCTGTCCGGGTGGTATTCGAGGAGCACGGTTGTGCCGGTGATCGCAGCCGTCACCGCCGCCGTGGTAATTTTGGCGCCGCCGGCATTTTTTGGCACCTGAAGAAGAATGGCGCCCCCGCCGAGCTCGAGATTCCGCGTTCCTTCATCGAAACTGAAAATGGTGTTCGCGCCGAGCCGGGTGATGGTGGCATCATGGAAAGTCAGTTCGCTGCGTGAATCGGCGCCGGTGCGCACCGCCGCGCCGTTGCGCACCGTCTCACTCACGGCCGCGGGATGCGGTGCCGCCTGCTTGGGCAGGACTTTGACGTCGTGCACCACCTGAGTGACGCGCGCTTCCTTTAATTGCGCCGCCTGGAGGAGCCCCAAGGGCAGCAGGAGGGAAAGGAAAAGAGCGCCAGGCCAGATTGTGCAAGAGCGAAAATGGGATGAACGATGGATCATGACGGTGTGAGGTTTTTTCTCAGGCCAACCGCGGCAACCCTCGGCGGAGCAAGGGCAGCAGCTACCGCGATTCGCCAACAGTATTTCTTCTGAGGCCGCGTAATTTCCCGGTCAAGCCAAAACGCCGTTTCTCTTCGGAATCGATCGCGTCGATTTTGGCCACCCGCGGCCGAAAATTTACCTTAAACCGCCATCTCGCAGGTGGATGGCGTCGGTCGGACGATTCTCAGCATGATCTCTTCTCCGACTGTTCGTTCCATCGGCTGGATTTTGAAAAATTCCTCGCGCCGCTCCGCCACGACCCTGCGCTGTTGCCGCAGCCCGGCGCGTCGCTTTCATGACAACCTTCCCATTGGCGCGCGTTTGTTCGGCTGACTCCAGCAGATCCGCGATTTGGTCGGAGTTTTGAACATTGATCGTTACCGTGTTGTTCCGTCCGCTCAATCGGGTTCGCATGGCCCCGTGATTTCCTGTTCCATTTCTTCCCGTGGCGGGAACGGAGGACAATCCATCTTCAACCGCGGAAGCGACATTTACCGCTCCCGGCGTTCTCCGGCTGTGACGAGTAGCGTTCGAATTGTTTTCACCCGACGAGGCAGCAGATTGCGGCGCCCCCTGAAAGTCGGAAAGAACGACCGTGGTCCCGTTGTAATCGATGTGAAAACTTCCGGTCTCGCCGCTCTCGTTCAGTCGACCGCCCGAAGCGACATTGATGAACGCGCCGCTGAGCGGCCCCGTCGCACTCAAGACGGTAAAGTTGTCGCCGTTGGAAGCGACAAAACCGTTGACGAAGGAGACAATGAGCTGGCCGCCTAACGAAACATTGCCGCTGACGTTGGCAAAGCCGTACTGCGTCCCCTGGGCGAGGCCGCCAATCTGAAAGACGAGCTGCGACGAGCCGAGCAGGGTGAGATTCCCATTCACGGCCAGCCCGCCCGGCGCCAAGCCCGGCCGGAGCATGGCGTTGTTACTGATCGCGGCGTTGATCGTGCCGAAGCCGGTGAGCAGGCCGCCGTCCAGGTCGAGAGGCGAAGTCGTTCCCAGCGTGGCGCCGTTCACCAGGATCGTGCCACCATTATGCGTGTAGCTGCTGGTCAGGTTCAACGTGCCGCTGAGCACCTCGAGCGTGCCGTTGTTGGTGAGCGGCGCGTTGAAGTTCGAGGTGCCAGTGCCCCCGCTCTTGCGCAGGATGGCGCCGGCGTTGTTGACGAAGCTGCCGAAGCCGCCTGCATCGAGGAAGATTGCGCCGTCATTGAGCAGGTTGAAGACACCGCCGCTGTTGTTCTGAATCACCGCCCCTCCCTGCAACCGCAGGTTATTCGAGCCGCTCGTTAGGTTGATCGCTCCGGCATTGTTCAAAGTCGTCCCGTTCAGCGTGTCGGTGTTGTCGCCGAAAACGTTCAACACCCCGCCGCTTCCGATGTTCGTGCTCCCACCGCCGCTGATCGTCCCCTGCCGGAAATCCAGAATGTCTCCCGCTCCGATCGCGAAAATACCCCCGGAGGCGACGGAAAGTGTGCCGCCCAAAATCTCAAAGCGATGGGCGCTGACCGTCCCCGCGATCGAGAGCGTGCCGCTCGCCAGCCGCGAGTAGCCATTCCCAATGAAGCTGGCACCGTTGTTCAGG
>DATBDZ010000390.1:0-11575 GCA_036276235.1 Humisphaera sp.
CTGGAGCAACGCGAGAGCCGAGGGACACGTCAACCGCCTTAAGCTGATCAAGCGGTCGATGTACGGCAGAGGCAACATTGACCTACTACGCCTCCGCGCGAATGCCCGAGCGCCGTAAAAAATTCAACTCGCCAAGTCCGACGTGATGACACGAGCCGAATCACCAAATGTGCGGAAGAACCCAAAATTTGATGCGAAATGTTGCAATGATCGAGTATTATTGTTGTCCGAGAGCCGCCGTCGCTCGCGCTTCGAGGGCGCGCCAGCGGGGGTCGTCTGGTGCGGGAGTTCCCAAAACCAATTGATGGGCTTCTCGATAAGTGAGCTGGCATTCCAGCCAATCTCCCGGTGGAAGCGGCATTGTGCCGACCGCGCCGGTTCGCATCTCCTCGAACCACTGATCCATCCAGCGTTCGCCGGAAGTGAGCGCATTGCGCGCTTTATCATCCTGGCCGTCGCGATGCAGCGCCATGGCGAGCGCAGGAAACGCGATGCCGCGCTGCGGCCAGCGATTGGTGATTGATTCGTTGATGCGCTCGATCGCCCTGCGGTCATCGCCCGCGCGATAATGTGCGAGGCCGGCGGCATAGTTATAGAACGGGCCACGGAAACCACGGCCGGGCCCTTGCTGGCGGCCCGGTGCTTGCGTGGGCAAAGCCATCTGCGCCTCGGCGGCGCGCACTAGCTTGTCGGCGTCGCCTTGCGGAAGCGGAGCCATCGTGCAGCAGCGGATCATCTGGATGATCGCAAAACTGTCCGAGGACTTGGCGATCTGCCCGATCATCCGCTCGCGCGCCCGGCGATAGCTGGCTTCATCGCCGACGTACAGAAATGTCTCGGGGACGTTCCACCATCCCGGACCGCTGGAGGCGGCGCCGAGACCTTCCGCTTTGAGATAATCATCAGCGGCGAGCTTCCACAGGCCGAGCTTGGAAAACATCGAGCCGCGGCCCGACCAGGCAAGAAAATGATTCGGCTCCAACTGCGCGGCACGGGTGTAGTCGGCATTGGCCAGCGCCCAGCGCCCCTGATCCATGTGATCTCGTCCGGTGGCGATGAGCACGTTTGACGCTTTAAGTCGATCCGCAAAATCCTCGGCCTTTTTCCGCAGCGTGAGCGCTTCGGCGGTTGCGCGGTCGGCGCGCACCGCCTGCCAAAGACTCGCCGCCGTGCCGAGCAAAAGCGCCGCCGCCACCAGCGCGATTGTCGTGAGTGTCAGTTTGTTCCGCCGCGCGAATTTGCGGAAGCGATAGAGGGTTGATGGGGGCTGCGCCTCGACCGGCTCATCGCCCAGATATCGCCGCGCATCCTGCGCCAGGGCGGCGGCGGTTTCGTAGCGGCGGGCGCGATTCTTGTCCATCGCCTTCATGACGATCCAATCCAGATCGCCGCGCACCTGTGCTAAAAGTCTGGCCGGCTCGGTGCGGCGCGTCGCCGACACCGATGAGATCCCCTGCCCCAGCGTCGTCAGCCGGCTGCTGGGCGTTGGCGGCTCCTCTTCGCGGACGATCCGCCGAACGTCGTCAAACGCCGCCGTCCGCATGCGCTCGCGATCGAAAGGCGTCGTGCCCGTCAGCAATTCGTAAAGCAGCACGCCCAGCGAATAGATGTCGCTGCGCGTATCGACATCCAGCGAGCTCATTTCCGCCTGCTCGGGACTCATGTACATCGGCGTGCCGATCATCTGCGTGAAGCGCGTGTAGATCGTCTGCTCGGTGAGTCGCGGGCCGACGGCCTTGGCGACGCCGAAGTCGATCACCTTTACCACGGGCGCGCCGTCGATGACGGTGACCATCACATTGGACGGCTTCAGATCGCGATGGATGATCCCCTTCTGATGCGCATGTTGAACCGCCTGGCAGACGGTGATGAAAAGCTCAAGCCGGGCGCGCGTGTCGAGGCGATGGTGATCGCAATAATCGGTAATGGGCACGCCGCGCACCAGCTCCATGACAAAGTACGGGCGGCCGGTATCGGTGACGCCGGCATCGAGCACGCTGGCGATATTTGGATGATCCATCATCGCCAGCGCTTGGCGCTCGGCTTCGAAGCGGGTGATGACTTCGCGCGTGTCCATGCCCGGCTTGATGACCTTGAGCGCCACCATCCGCCGCACCGGCCGCTGCTGGGCGGCGACAAACACCAGGCCGACTCCGCCCTCGCCGATCTGTTCCATGATCTTGTAGCGGCCGATGATGGCGCCGGGCCCTTCGGCGACCGCCTGCCGATCGGTGCTTTCATCCGTTTCGCGCGCCGCTTGCAGGATCGACCGCACCGCTTCCACACCGCCGGGCAATTCATCCAGCGGGTTGTCGGGCAGATCATGAGCGCGCAGCAGCGCCTCGACCTCCTCGCGCAAGGTGGGATTGCCGGCACAGGCGTCATTTAGAAACGCGTCGCGCTCGGCCAGATCGCCGATGCTCAGCGCGCTCATGAAGATCGACATTTCCGATTGAGCCGGCATGTCTACTCCCGTTCCATCTCGCGGCGCAGCCACGCGCGGGCATAGCTCCATTGCCGCTTGGCGGTGCGCGGCGAGATGTCCAGAATATCGGCGGCCTCGTCGATGCTGAAGCCCGCGAAGAATCGCAGTTCGACCAGCCGAACCAGATCAGGCTGAATCTCCCGTAGTTTTGCGAGCGATTCATCCAGCGCGAGCAGGCGTTCATCCGGATCGGCGCTGCGCGGATGTGTGCCGTCGGTGAATTCCTGGCGATGAAGTTCGCCGCCGTACTTGATGGCTTTCTTGCGGCGTGCCGCTTCGATCAGAATTCGCCGCATCGCATCCGCCGCCGCCGCGAAGAAATGCGCGCGGCCATTCCATCGCCGTCCAGCGCCGGGGCCGACGAGGCGCACGTATGCTTCATGAACGAGTGCGGTTGGTTGAAGCGTGTGATCCGCCGATTCCCGCCGCATGTTGCGTGCGGCAAGGCGGCGCAGCTCGGCGTACACCAGAGGAAGCAGCCGCCCGGAGGCGCTCGCATCGCCCTGCTCGATCGCGTTCAGAAGTTCAGTCGCGTCGCCGGCTATCAAATGCACCTCACCGCGCCGAATCCTGCACCGCCACCGGGTTACGGGCGTTCCGTCCGGTGCGGGCAAATGCCTCCTGCAACTCTTGCAGCTTGCGCGGAGATCCGCTGAACATCTCCGCCGGGTACTGATAGTAACTCAGTATGCTTCGCAGAATCTCGTCGTTGATGTACGTATTCACCGACATGCCGGCAAGGTACTGCAGTCGCAGATTGGAATCGTAATTAATCTGCGCGCCCTTTCCCCATTCGACGAGGCCCGCCGCCGAGCCGGCGTAGCTGGAATATAAATCGACCGCGTAGGAATTCGAGCCGCCGGCGTCGGGCCGGCCAAAGCCGACGTCCTCCAGCGATTTCGCCACTTTCGGATGCGCCGTGATCCACCGATCGGTTTCATCCAGATCGATTCGCGTCGGATCCATCTGGCCGAAGAGGACGGCGTCATAGCCGCCCTGCCCGCCGTCGTTGCTCCAGACGATCCCGTTGGGGAAAACGCTGAAGAATGTTTCCAGCACGCTCTTGAATGTGTCGAGATTGCTTTCGTACAGCGGAATCCACAGCGCCATCACGCCGCCCGGATTCAAATGATCGCGGCACATCTTGTAATACTCGATCGTATTGAGAGCCGCGCATCCCTTCACCCACGGATCGATCGGATCGGAGGTGATGACGTCAAACTTTTCCTTCGTCACGCGCACAAAGTGGCGGCCATCGTCATACACAACCTCCACCTGCTTCCCATCGACCATGTGCGGATTTTCATTCGCGATGTTATCGACGATGTGATAGTTCTGCGGGCCAAATTGCGGCGTCACCTTTTGCGGCACCATCGGCTCGATATCGCAGATCACCTCGCGCTTTACGCTGTCATACGGAATGAATGAGCCGGCCGTCACGCCCGCGCCGCAGGCGACGACCAACACTTTTTCCGGGCTGTGATTGGTGAACGTCAGCGCGCTGATATGCCCGAGCATGCGCTGCAATCGCATATCGCGCGGATCGGTCGAAGCCTGCACCTTTCCCGCGCCATGGAAATACTTGTACCCCGTGCGCGACATCGTGACGGCGGCGGAGACGTTCATCCCTTCGCCGACGTAGATACAAAATCGATCAGCGTTGGGATGGGAAAGGATCGCCGCGCCGACTTCCGATTCCTTGATAATTCCCGGCCCCATCGAAGCGCCATCCGTCGCCGAATTTCGGCCCCAGGCCACGGCAACGGGCGGGATCGGCTCGATCACCGAGATCAGATAAACCCCGCCAAACAGGGCAATGACGACCAGCACGATTCCCAACGCCAATTCCGGCGCGCCCAGGGGAGCCGCATCTTCCTCCGACCGCCGTTCCCAAAGCATCGGAACAAACACAACCAGCGCCGACAGCAGACATAAGGCAACAAGAATTCGCTCGCATCCGACCGTGCCGATCTGCTCCATTGGGATGAGAATGATCGCGAAGGCCAGCGCGCCGATGATGGCGCCGAGCGTGTTGGCGGCATAAACGCCGCCCACCAGCTTGCCCGGGTCCTGCCCGCGCGCGGAAACCGCCGCCAGCGCCAACGGAAAGCTCGCGCCCCAAAGGATCGCGCCGGGCAGAACGGCCCACATCACCCGCACCAGATCAAGCTGGAAGAGATATAAGGGGCCCCATGCGCTCGATGCGTTGGTCGTCATCCTCACATCGATCGGCCAGAAGGGAATTGACTTGGCAATCGCCATCGCCGTCCATCCCACCGCGCCGGCGAGCAAGAGTTGGCAGAGCGCCAGCAGGACCTTGGGCCGCGTGGTATAGCGCGCAACATACGAACTCGCCGCGCTGCCGATCCCCAGACCCAGCAGGAAGACGGCGAGAATGATCGAGAACGTATAAACCGTCTGCCCCAGCATCAGCGCCAGCAGGCGCGTCCATACCACTTCCGCGCCAAGGCCGGTCAACCCCGAGAGCCCAATCGCCAGATAAATGTACCGCGCGCCGCTGGCTCGCGGCGCGATCGGCGACCTGCTTCGCGACGGCCTCTCAGTCGGACGATATTTCGTAATACCGGCGATCAGCAACCCCGCCAGCGCGACGCCGACATTGATTGCGACGGCAACGTACGTCGCATGCGCCATGTCATACAGCCGAAGCAGATAGAACCCCGCCAGCAGGCATCCGAAAACCGCGCCGGCAATGTTGCCGCCGTAGAAAAAGCCCATCCACGAAACGCCGTTGGGCGATGATTCCACCCATCGCGCGATCGCGGGCAGTGTCGCCCCCATCAGCAACGTCGGCGGCAGCAAACAGATCATCCCCACGATCGCCCGCGCGCCGATCCCATGCCCAATCATTCCCTTGTACATCCCCTCGATGGCCGGCATCCCATACAACACCGCGATCCCCAGCGCGCCGATCCCCAGCTCGAGCATCGCATACACGCGCAGCGGATGCCGCCGCGTCGAGATGAGCCGCGGCAGCAGCAGGCTTCCCAGGCACATCCCGCCCATGAAGGTGCCCAGCAGCACGCCCATCGAGCGGCCGGTGGACCCGATCACCAGTTGGAGCAACTGAAGCCAGACGATTTCGTAAATGAGTGCCGAGCACCCGCTCCCGATGAACAGGAGCACCAGCAACGGCAACATCGGACGCGCACCGGCGATCGATTCGGCAGTCTCGATCGCCAGCGGCTTTTCAACCACGGCAGATTCCATCGTAAAAATCCCGGTAAGAAGGACCGCAAAATGCCCGAGCAGCCGCCAGCCTACTCGCAAGAGATAGGTTGCGCCCATCCTACCGGAACCGCCGAAAGGCACCTCCGGGTCCCCCCCTTCCAGTCAGTGAATGTACCGCTTTGTAGCGCAATGTAGCGCTTTTGCGGCCCTTTTATCATATTATTGCCGATAAAATCCGTATCCCCCGCCGTGACAGACGTTTACGGCGACGAGTCCCAATGTAGCGCCTCAAGCGCGCGACAAGCTCTCTGAAATGGTCTGTGATATAAGTCAATTATCCGAAACGATTTACGTCGCTACGGCACGGACGTGGAAATTGTAGCGCGCTACCGCCGCGCGCTACATCACCAGTGATTATCCCGGTTCTGTTCCCGCGCCGAAACACGCGCTCCGCTGCGCGTCGCGGCTAACCAGGCGCGGAGATGGTCTTCGATTAGCTCCGACGCGCAGCGGAGCGCAGTCGCTTAACTAACCGAGCAGGAACCCCTATCAGTCCTCATCCTGGTCTGCTTCCGGCATGGCCGGAATGATCCCCTTCCGCACCGCCTCCTCCTGAATCTCGCGCGGCATCGAACGCACATCGACGATGAGCCCGTTGACCATGATCATCGACGCCAGCGGGTTGTCCTTCATGCGACTGGGAATGGTCCAGGCGGGGTCAAATACATCAATCTTGAGCATGTCACGGATCGTCTTGGACTTTGCCGCGCCGGTTGCATTGGAAACCCCAAAGGCCTTATCGACATCCGCGGTCTTCATGTAAGGCGTCAGGGATTTATCGTCCAGAAAATTAACGCGGCCGATCGTCCGGACGATTCCGCAGGCCCACGCCGCCGCCGTTCCGTTGACCAGCGGCGACGGCCGCTTGCGGGCCAGCACCCCCAGCAGCCGCAGGCACATCTCGCGGTATTCCTCGTTCAGATGCTCGCCACTGAATGAATCAATCAACGCCGCGATCGAGTCATGCTTCGGGCGCATGGCGGCGGGAACAGTTGGAGTGCTCATCAGAAGTCTCCGCTTAAATCAAAGAGTAGGAAACGGGTCGCGTGGTGGAACCATACCCGAGATCGCTAAACTTGGAACCCTTTTGCTTTCCCGCCAGGAAACGATATGAACCGCTTTGGCGGGTTCTTCGCACCTTCACCCCTTCGCGTGACGCCCCGTGCGATTCGATCATCCGGAATCCAATCGGATTTCGGGATTCGGACTTCGGATTTCGCGACGCCCTACTGCTCCCACCATTCAATCAACGTTCCATCGATATTGAGCTCCCGGATTTCCCGGTTGATGCCGTTCTCGAATTTCAGCGATGCGTGAAGCAGGTCGATCGCGCTCTCCAGGGCGCGCAGCTCTCTTGCCGCCTCGCGGCTTAGTCTTCTTGTGTCGTCTTCGGCGTGCATCAGCAGCGACCATCGCCCGAATCGCTCGGCAAACTGGCCGAAATCCGCCTGCGGATGAAAGCGGCCAAAGTGCCAGTTGCCGTCGATGGAAGTCAGCTCGACGTTGCCGACGTGGCGGCCGTTGATGAACAATTGGCCGTGGCCCGGCCCGCTGGGGTGAAGTCGTCCGTGAGCTGATGTCCGATGTGCGAGCATTTGATCATCCTTGCTTACCGGTGCCCGGTCAGTTCTCCCAACAGATGGATGACGCGCGGCGTGTGGCCATGTAGGGGGTCGAAGCACTCATGGACATGCACGCCATGTAAGGTCTGCGCGCGTTGAATCGCCTTGTGCATCGCGGGCTTGTAGTGGCCGACCATGGGGTCCAGATTGAGCGCCGTCTGCCGCAATTGCGGAAGTGCGGCGAACAGTGGGCAATCGGCTTCGCACGTGAGCGGCAAATCCGGGTGAACGGCTTCGCCGGGCGTTCGATTCGGGCAGATCGCGCAGACGCGCGCCCGAAGGGCGCGCTCCGTGGTTTGAAGAGTTGGGATGTGCCGCATGACTGGCTCCCTTCGTTATATTCTTCACTGGATAATACGCTTCAGTTCATTTCAAGTGCTGTAGGGAATTGCCTCATTTCCACATCAGGGAGTCGGCCCGTACAATCCCCACCGATGCGCCACGGATGCATACGCAAGGCATGGATCGCCGTCGTGTTGACGATCGTCGGCTGCCAGCCGGTCGATCGGCCGCTCAATTCCCATTCGATCGGTCCGGAAAAGTGGGTGCACAACGCCACCCGCGCCGCGGTGCTGGCGGAGGTGATTGCGCCGCAGGATGAAGAGGCGACCGGCGTGAAGCCGCAGACTTCCGTGCGACCGACGTCCGGCCCGGCGGCGACCCCCGCCGACGGGGACGGCGTCTTTGTCGGGCTGGCGATCAGCGGGGGCGGATCGCGCTCCGCCAATTTCGCCGCCGCCTGCATGCTCCAGTTGCAACGGCTCGGATTGATGCAGCGTGTCGATTACATCTCGACCGTCAGCGGCGGCTCGCTCGCCGGCGCGTATTACTGCGTCAGTGACGATACCCAATGGGTGCCGGCGAATGTTCAGAAGGAACTGACCCATCATTTTGCGACCGACGCGATTTATGAAACCTTGCTCCCCTGGAACTGGATCGGCTTTACGTTCTCGAGCCTGGATCGCAGCGATCTGCTGGCGGGTGTGTTCGCCAAAAATCTTCTTGGCCGCGACGGCAAGCCGCTCACTTTTGCCGACCTGCGCGCCGACCGCCCGCGGCTATTGATCAACGCCACCGATCTCCAGGCGGCACGCCGATTTGTTTTCTGCAACGAAACGTTCGATGGGCTTAATTCCAATCTGGCGAAATATCCGCTGTCGTACGCGGTAACCGCCAGCTCGGCGGTGCCGGTGGTGCTGCATCCGGTGGCGCTGGAAGATTATTCGACGACTTTTGTGCAATACCGCCATCTGGTGGACGGCGGCGTGATCGACAATCTCGGCGTGCAGACGCTCGCCGAAACATATGGTGCCCAGGTGCGTTCCGCGGCGGATCGCGGACAGCCCGATCCCTATCCGAAGGGCGCTGTCTTTGTGCTGCTGGATGCCAAGACGCGGTTCAATTCGAAGATCGGCGATAGCCGCGATATCGGGCTGATCGCCAGCCTCGAATCCGCCGCCGGACTCACATCTACGGTGCTGGTGAACCGCGCCAGCTCGGCGACGCTTTCGGAGTTGATTGTTAATGGCGCGCAAGACACGACGACCGCCGCGCAAATCCGTAATTACGTCACGCAGCTCAGCGATGACGGTTTCATCCGCTTCACCGACAAGCGCGGACATCCCGTGCGCGTGCTCTATGTTGCACTGGCGCAGGTGAATAGTCTGCGAAATGTTCCATCGAGTGGCTTCACGGAATACATCAACTCGATGGGCACGTATTTCAATATCAGCCACGCAGACGCCCGCGGGCTGTACGAGGCGGCCAGCCTGCTGATGCACGAGAAATTCGAGGCGCGGGTGAAGGAACTGCTCGAGGAAATTTCGCCGGGAAAAGGAACGCCGACCGCGACGGGACCGAGCACAGTGAAATCAGCGCCGTAGCGGACTGGGTCGATTGCTCAGCGGGTGCCACAGGTCGCGGTACTCCGAAACCTGTGCGAGTAGCGCACGGCAAGCACAGGTCTGCGAGTACGCCGACCTGTGGCACTCAAACAGTTCCACCACCGCACATCCACGCCACGCGGCATTCGTGTTATCTTACGAAGCATGGACATCCGTCCGGTCCAACCCGCCGACTTGAACGCGCTGATCGAAATCGACGGCACTGTCGAATCATCGCATTACCTTCATGTCGATCGATCGGGCGAAGGTTTGACCATCCAATGGAAAGTCGAAGAGCGGCCATTGCGCACCAAATGGGTCGATCGCAATCGCCCTTCCGATGAGTTGCAGTTTCTCTTGAAGCAGATCGCCAGCGGAGTTGAGGAAGGCATTGCCGTGCTGGCCGAGCACGATGGGGCGATGATCGGATTGATGCTCGCGCAGCCGATGCCGCACTATGGCACGATGCGACTGATCGATATCCGCATCGATTATGATTTTCGACGCCAGGGTCTGGCCTCCGGGATGCTTTACCAACTGATCACGGAGGCGCGAAATCTGGAGCTGCGCGCGGTGACGGCTGAAGTCGCCGCCAACAACGAGCCGGCCTGCCGGCTGCTTCTGAAGCTCGGCTTTGACCTGGCCGGCCTGGATACGCAGCGGCATTCGAATCACGATCTGGTTAAAGAAGCCGCGACTTTGTTGTGGTATGCTTCGCTTGCGTGAACCGAGCACCATTGATTGTCGCGTTGTGGATTGCGCTCTGCGCCGGATCATCGCTGCACGGCGCCCTTCCCGTGCTTCCTGTTCCTCCGGCGGGTCTGGGCGTGCCGCTTGATCCGCAGCCGATGCCGCGCGAAACGTTGGTGGGACTTTACCGTGTCGAGCTTGGGTCGCTCTTTCAACCCGACAAGGCCGATGCGATTTTGCAGGCCCACGCTTTGCTCGAAGCTTATTTTGCCGCTCCGTCGTTGGCGCAGCGGCGATCGATCGTCAAATCCATCGAAGCACTGAATGTCGATCCGGCGATCATCGGCCGCCTCACGCGTGTTCGCGCTCGCTGGGCGGCGCTGGCACCGGGCGTTTATTACGTCAACGAAAAGCGCGGGCCGTTTGTCGTTCGATATTTCCTGGGCGTGCCTAAAGGGTACGACCGCACGAAGGCGTCGCCGCTGGTCGTGAAGCTGGCGCTGATCGACGCGCTGCTGAATCAAACGCCCGCCGACGCCGCGGCGGTTACGAATCTCTTCAACGGCTCGGTCAGCGCAGAATTGGCGAAGCATCCGGATGCGATCGTGCTGATGCCGCTGCCGGATCTGGCGAATCTTTACGGCCCCAGCACCGCCGGGATGAACGACGTGATTCAGGCGATGCTGCACGCCGCCGATCGCGTGAACATCGATCCGGCGCGGGTGTATCTGTTTGGCCAATCGTTGTCGGCGTTTTCGGCGTGGAATCTGGCACTACATTATCCGACGTATTTCGCGTCGTTTGCCGCAATGTCGGGCGGCATCCGCGCCGATTGGCAGCGGTCGCGGCTGATCAACCTCGCCAACACGCTGCCGGTTTTTTGGGCCGATGCGGACGACAAAATCGTTCGCCCTGATCTGTCGCGCAATGTTGCGCGCTCGCTGAAGAATCTGAAGATCGATGCGGAGTTTCAGGAGACCAAGGGCCTTGGGCACACGCCCTCTGATGCGATTCTCGACGATCGCTACGCGCGGCTGCGCTCGCGCGTGCGGCCGCTTTATCCGGAGCAAGTATGGGTGGAATCAACGCGGCCCGAATCCGTCTTCGGCCGCGCCGATTGGGTGCAGATGTGGCAACCTGCGGCGCCGGGGAAGGACCACATCGTCTCTCTTCGCCGCGGCGGGTTTATCAATATATTCGACAACGCCGAGAGCATCCGCGCGACACGAACTGGTAATCACATCGATCTGATAGCGGACAATGTCGATTCGCTTCGCCTGTTCCTGAACGATCAGATGATCGATACGAGCCGGCCGATCAGCGTGACGGTAAACAAGAAAACCAAGTTTGAGGGAAAGATCACGCCGAGTGCTGAAGAGATGCTGATGGACCAGCTCACGCTGGGCCGCGGCTGGCGATATTACACGGCGGTGTTGGATATCGATCTTGTTGACCGCCCCGCCACCAATCCGACAACGCGGCCGACAACGGCCCCCACCACACCAACACGCCGGCGCGGGATTACGATCGGGCCTGGATAGGCTTCGGTAGAATGAGCTTGTTCCCTCCCCCGGTACTCCGGGGGAGGGTTAGGGAGGGGGTTCGCGGGACAGGCGCTAGCTCTACACAACCCCCTCCCCTGC
>DATBDZ010000391.1:0-5315 GCA_036276235.1 Humisphaera sp.
CCGCTTCGCGTCTTCGTCTCTTCGCGTGACATCAGCTTCGGATTTGGGTCTTTCGGAATTCATTCGTATTTTGACGATTCGGATTTCGGAAGACGAAGTTCACCCGGCCGCGGTCGCATGTCCGAAGCGCAAAAAAGAAGGCGAATGCCGGGTCACGGCATTCGCCTTCCTCGCTGACTTGCGCTCTACCTTTTGCTTGCTCTACCCTTTGCTTATTGTGCCGTCGCGGTGATCCGCGCGGCGCCGGCGGGGACCAATTCTTTTTGCGGATGCGCGCCGTTGCCGTTTTCCGTGCGGGCGCGGGCGTGATCTTTGTCGCCGGGATTCCGCATGGGGCGGGCATTGCCGTTGCCGTTCGAATGCGCGTGGCCGTTGCCGTTGGATTTTGCGGCGGCGGGCACGTCGCCGCGAATGAGGATCGCAAGATCCGGCATCGTGCTCACTTCGCCATGACCGATCGGCTGCGCCAGTGCGCTCATGATTTGCGTGACAGTGGTAACTGTGGCCGTCGTCGAGGCGATTTGCGTCTCGACGGCTTTGGCAACCGCCATCAGCAATCGCGGCAACACCGCGAAGCTCGTGAGCTTTTCGCTGCGATCGCAATTCGCCCAGGGATGGGTGATGAATCGCGATTCGCCATCGGAATGCGTGAGCGAGATGCGATAGGTTCCTTCGACGGGGCCGTATCGCAGCAGAAGCGTTGCTTTGCCTTTATCGTTGTAGCTGACGGGGATATCCGCCTCGACACCGAGGTGGCATTCCTGCGCGAGAAACCGCTCGACGACCGTAACCACGCGATTCGCTTCATCGACGGCGTTATTCAATTGAGGGGCCAGGGCGCGAAGCTTGTTCACCGCCTGACGGAGATCGTTAACCATATTTCCCTTCTTCCGGCCCCCGAGAGTTCCTTGCCTTTCCCTGCATTCCCACTTGGAAGCTGATGCCTGCGGGCCGGTTGTGCGTAACTCTTCACCACTAACCATGCGTTGTCAAATGCTCTTTCAAACGGCCCAGAGTGGCAAATAAGCGCGGCTCATGCGCCACTGTACCGTATTCGCCCCACCGGACGTGATAGGAAAAATACGCAATTTCGCAGAAATTAGCGAAAAGTGAATATGGGCAGCAGTTAGGGGACGTGCCGGATGAGTTTCGGGTTTCAGGTTTCGGGTTTCGGGTTAAGGTCCGAAAGCACCCTTTACGCCGCTCCGCGACCCAAACCTGAATCATGAAACCGGGACGTAGCGGAGGTCGTTGCAAAAGCCACAGGGGCGACAGAATGCCTGCCGCCCCGTGGCCGGAAAGGATATCCGATGAGTTCCGGGTTTCGAGTTTCAGGTTAAGAACCGGAAACCACTTCTGACGTTGCTGTGCGACCCGGAACGTGAGACTTGATCGAGCAAGTGGCGTTCCAGTTTGTGCAGAGGGACAGAGGGACGAAGGGACGAAGGGACAAAGGGACAAAGGGACAAAGGGACAAAGGGCCAAAGGGACAAAGGGACGCAGGAAAGGCGAAAAAGGGCGAGACTCCTCTTCCGGCCTATGTCCCTGCGTCCCTTCGTCCCTCCCAATCAATCCAACGCCTTAATCATCACGCTCTTAAAATAAACCTGGCTATTCGGATCATGTCCCTGCAAGGCGATTGTGCCGTGCTGGATGAAGCGGCCGGGGTTTCCGGCGGGCGGCTTGAAGTCGGCGGGCTGGGTCCATTCGTTGACCGTCTTGCCGTCGATCTTCAGGGTTACCGTGTGGTCCTTCACGATGATCTCATACAAAAACCACTCGTTATCCTTCTGCGGCGAATTATTCATGACGTCTTTGACGTGATACAGGCTGCCGGTCTTGATTGGATCGCTGTGCGTCGCGTTCACCTGGCACTCAAACCCCTGATCCGGCCAATTCGATTCCTGATACTTCGTGTGGAAATAAATCCCGGAGTTGGCGTGCGGGAAAGTCATCACCTCCGCCTTCAGATGGAAATTCTTCCAGTCATGATTGTGAACCGGCCCATCGTAAAACAGATGCGCCGGGCCGGGGCCATGAACGGTCATATGGCCATCCTCAACCTTCCACGAACTGGCATTCGAGCCGATCTTCCAGCCATCAAGGCTCTTACCATCAAAGAGGGCAACAAAGCCGTCCTTATCCGGCTTGGGCCCGGCGTCATCCGCCGCGATGCAGAACATTGCCGCCAGTACAATCGCGCCAACGGCGCTGAAATAGGTGGTGCGGGTCATGGAGTCTCCAAATAAGTTGTCAGTTGTCAGTTGTGAGTAGTCAGTTGTTGGTAGTTGGTTGTGGGTGGATGGTTGAAAGATGGGGACGAGAAGATGTTCCTCGGGAAAATTGGATATACCGTTAACTCCGAATTCCGAGATGATCCCCGCTTCGGAACGTTCGGCGCTCCGAGGATCCGTGCCCTCGCCTTAGGCTCGTACACGGCGTGGTGACAGTTTTTGTGCTTCGAGAATCGTTCGTCTTGCGAGAACCATTCATCACGCCGTGAACGACTGCGACGAGTGCACGGATCCTCCAAACGCTAACGAGGTCCCGGAAGTGACTGCGATAACCCCCGGCAAGCGAGGGCGGTTTTGCCCATCGCGATAGCCGCGCAGCTGCTGCTCGGTGGTATTAATCTCCGGACGTCATGAATTCTGCGAATGACATAGCCCAACCGGAGCCCGCCATGAAGAAGATCGCTCGACGCACGTTCCTCAAATCCGCGACTGCGGCGACCGTTCCGTGGCAGATCGTGCCGCGGCATGTTTTGGGCGGCGGGCAGACGCCGCCCAGCGAGAAACTCAACATCGCCAGCATCGGCGTTGGGGGGCAGGGACGCGGGGATTTTGCGCGCGTTGCGCAGGCGGCCAACGACAACATGCTCGCCATCTGCGATGTCGATCCGGCGCAATCTTCCATGCTGCAGCGCGATCGCGCCGTCGGCGCGATCGCACAAAAGTGCAAGGTCTTCACCGATTACCGCAAGATGCTCGATGAGATCAAGGAGATCGATGCGGTGGTGATCGCGACGCATGACAACATGCACGCGATGGTGTCGATGGAGGCGATTCGGCGCGGGAAGCATGTCTATTGCGAAAAGCCGCTCACGCATGATGTGTGGGAAGCGCGGCAGGTCGCCGAGGCGGCACGCAAGGCGAAGCTCGCCACGCAGATGGGCAATACCGGGCAGGCGTCGGCGGAGCCGCGGCGGATGTGTGAGCTGGTGTGGTCGGGAGTCATCGGGCCGGTGCGCGAGGCGCATATCTGGACGGATCGTCCTTCCAATGGTTTGTTCAACGAGTATTGGCCGCAGGGCGTGGCGCGGCCGACGGATACGCCGCCCGTGCCGACGGGCATGGACTGGGATCTGTGGATCGGCGGCGCGCCGATGCGGCCATATCATCCCGCCTATCACACCTTCAAATGGCGCGGCTGGTGGGATTTCGGGACCGGCGCGCTGGGCGACATGGGCTGCCATCGCTTCGATCCGGTTTTCCGCGCGCTCAAGCTCGGCGCGCCCACGTCCGTGCAGGCCTCATCCACGCGCGTGAACGATGAGACGTATCCGGTTGGCTCGATGGTGACGTATTATTTTCCGCCGCGCGATGAGCAAGTGCAGGCAATCAACACGCACGTGCGCGGGCTCAATGGCCGCGCCGCGGGCGGGCAGCCGATGCCGCCGGTCAAGCTCACCTGGTACGACGGCGGCCTGCGTCCGCCGCGCCCGCAGGGTATGCCCGAAGGCGACACCATGGGCGACAACGGCATCCTGCTCGTCGGCGACAAGGGCTACATCCTAGACAATCGCGTCTATCCCGAATCGCTCCGCAAGGACATGGATGCAACAGAGCGCCTGCCCGCTTCACCGGGCGGGCATTTCCTGGAATGGATCAACGCCTGCAAGGGCAAACTTCCCGCCGCCGGCTCGAATTTCGATTGGGCGGGGCCGCTCACCGAAGCGGTATTGCTAGGCGATGTCGCGCTCCGCTCGACGATCCGCAAGCTCTTGCCGCAACACAAGCTCGACTGGGACGCCGCGGCGTTGAAGTTCACGAATCTTGATGCGGCGAATCAGTATTTGAGGCGGGAGTATCGGAAAGGGTGGGAGCTGTAGCCTCACCACCCCGCCCCCTTCGTTTTGGTCTTGATCCGCAGCAGGAAATAGTCGGCGGTGATGTAGAGCGTCGAACCATCGTCGCCCCAGTTGCAGTTGCTGGTTTGCTCGCCGGTGTAGAGGCGGCCGATTAGTTTTCCTTTGTTGTTGATCACGGCGACGCCGCCCAGGGCGCCGGTCCAGATGTTGCCTTCCTTGTCTATTTTCATGCCATCGCAGAGGCCGGGGAATTTGGGATCGACGTACGGCTTGGCGTCGAAGAACGTGCGGCGATTGGTGATCGTGCCATCGTCTTTCACGTCAAAGGCAGCGATGATCGGGAGCGCATCATCGGTCGAGGCGATGTACAGAATTTTCTCGTCGGGCGAGAAGGCGATGCCGTTGGGATAGGTGAATTCCTTGGTCAGCAGCGTGAGTTTCCCATCCTTGCCGGCGCGATAGACGCCGTTGAAACTGAGCTCCTTGAGCTTGGAATCGTTGGTGCCTTCCAGGCCGTAGGGGGGATCGGTGAAGTAGACGTCGCCGTTGCTTTTGACGACGACATCATTGGGGCTGTTGAGGCGTTTGCCCTCGTATTTGTCGGCGATGACGGTGAACGCGCCGCCCTCAAAGCGGACAACGCGGCGATCGCCGTGCTGGCAGATGACGAGCTTTCCGCCGCGGTCGCGCGTCATGCCATTGCTGCCGCGCTCGCGGAAGGCGGGGGCGTTGGTGTTTAAGCCGCTCGGTCGCAGGAACACTTCTGCGTGCGGCCAGCCTTCCTGCCAGCGATAGGAAGTATTCGCGAGCACGTCGGAGAAAACGATGCCGTTGAAGATGACCTTGTTCTTGCTGTCTTTCTCGACATACCAGCTTGGCCCTTCCGTCCAGCGAAACCCTTCGGCGATCTTTTCAATCTTCGCGTCGGGCGCGAGGACCGTGTCGAGCGCGGGGTCGAGCTTCTCGATCCGACCCGCAAACTGATGCGGCTCACGATCAAAACCCATGCAGAGAATGGCCCCAATCACAAGCAACGCCGAGATCGGTTTTTTCATATGGACGCAAATGGTAGCGTCCGGATGAGAGGCGTCAAAAGAAATGTAGGCGAGGAGTTAGGGGCGTGTAGCGCTTGATTGCGGCGAATCTGCCTTGGCGTGGAATAGGGTTGAATTTTTCGCCCCTGCGCACCGTCATGCTGAAGGTACTCCGAAGCATCTGGCCGGCT
>DATBDZ010000392.1:0-4131 GCA_036276235.1 Humisphaera sp.
CGCCGCATGCGCCAACACGTCCGCGACAAACCAAAGGCGGGCCTTTCCAACATCACGCACACCTGCAAAAATGCCGCTTCCGAAAAGCCCGGGGCGGATCGATGCACGTTCGGGACGGTATTGGGCAGTGCCCGCCCTACGCCGCAATCGACAGCAGCGCGGGCACCGTCCGCGGTTTTCGCTAAGATGCCGCCATGAGCGAAGATCTCTCTTTGCGCGAGTTCCAGAAGCACATCGCCGATCGCTACGAATCCGCCGACCGCGCCCGCGGGACGCCGGGCACATTCTTGTGGTTCATCGAAGAAGTCGGCGAGCTGGCCACCGCGCTGCATGGCAACGATCGCGCCAACCTCGAAGAGGAATTCGCCGACGTCGTCGCCTGGCTTTGCACGCTGGCGAATATCAATGATGTGGATCTGACAGCGGCAGTGACGCGCAAGTATTTGAACGAGAATCCGCCGGAGGGGACGAAGTAGGTGTTGTGTTCGCATTCTCCTGGCCGCCACGCCGGGAACGAGCTTCAAGCGAGGGCCCGGATCCTCGGAGCGCTCGGAGAATCCGGGTCCTCGCTTGAAGCTCGTCCCCGGCGTGGCGACCTGGACAGCCGCGTTGCGCGTTGATTGTCTTCAACGGTCATCATGTCAGCGGAGACGAACAGCAAGCCGGTCGTCGCGGATCGATGGGTCGATCTTGAATCACCCAGCAACGCGCGCGAGAATTCATCGGGCAATTCCCCCGTTGCGGAGGGTGCATGAGCAAAAACGACCAGACGAGTGAACCTATGAGCCGACGCGATGTTTTGAAGAGCGCTACTGCTGCCGCGGCAGCGACAGTCGCGGCAACTTCACTACACGCTTCTGCCGCCGACGGACCCGTGGCCACCAAAGGCCGCATCAAGCAATCGCTGGTGCATTGGTGCTACAGCAAGTATTGGGAGCCGCCGCAACTGGCGGCTGTCGCCAAACAGCTCGGCTGCGTAAGCATCGAGCTGATCGATCCGAAATTCTGGCCCGTCCTCAAGGAGGCGGGCCTCACCTGCGCGATCGCCGGCAGTCATGGGTTTGTGCAGGGGATGAATAATCCCAAATATCAGCCGCAATGTATCGACACGTTGCGCACGCGCATCGATCAATGCGCCGAGTTCGGCACGCCCAGCGTCATCACCTTCACCGGCATGCGGGAGGATATCCCCGACGATGTCGGCATGGATAATTGCGTGAAGGGCTACAAGCAGATCATCGGCTACGCCGAGAAGAAGCGCGTGACGCTTTGCCTGGAGATGCTCAACAGCCGCGTGAATGAAACGATGAAGGGCCACCCCGGCTACCAGGGCGATCACACCGATTACTGCATCGAGCTAATCAAGCGCGTCGGCTCAGAGCGAATGAAGCTGCTGTTTGACATTTATCACGTAGAGATCATGGACGGCGACGTCATTCGCCGAATCAAGCAGCACAAGGATTACATCGGCCACGTCCACACGGCCGGCAACCCCGGCCGCGCCGAGCTCGATGACACGCAGGAGATCAACTACAAGCCGATCATCCAGGCGCTGGTGGATGTGGGGTACAAAGGCTATCTCGGGCAGGAATTCGTCCCGACCCGCGATGCGCTCACAGGCCTGCGCGAGGCGGTGGCGCTGTGTGATGTTTAGTTCGCACGGCTATGATCCTGGCGCACAGGAGCGATTTGGTGACTCTGACCATCGAAATACCGGCCGATGCGGAAGCAAGATTAAAGGAGCGCGCACAAGCTGCCGGGCAGGAAGTCAGCCAATACGTGGGGCAACTGATCACCAAAGAGCTTGCCGCTCCGCTGACGATAGCGCAAGCCGCGAAAGGATTGGCCCGCGCGGTGGATGCCACCGGGGTATCCGATGACGAGTTCGCGTCAACGTTGATGGAGGCGCGCGATGCAGCTCGACGCGATCGCCGGAAGGGCGCATGAGCGAGGGCATCCCACGCGTCGTCTTTATTCAGCACGGAGCATTTCGTCATCCATCAGCCGGGGGCCGCGTGACATATGGCTGCGTCGTCGCGCCTCGTTCGATATAACCCGCCGCAATTTCTTCCGCGCGGCGACAGGCAGTTGCGGGATCGGCGCAGATCTTGCCGAATTCCCCCGATTCGCGAATCTGCCTGATGACGTACGGGCTATAAGCCAATTCGGCCCGCCAATTGGCCAGATGCTTCGCCGGCATAGCGATGCGGATGAAGCGATGTGATTTGCGGTGGCGACCGACAACGGTAACTTGTTCGCCTCCCATACCCCAGAAAAAGTCAACGACAAAGACTTTGGCGCCGGGAGCGAAGTGCTTGGTTCCGCGTCGCTTTTCGACGCCGCCGGGGCCATATCCGCGCTCCATCACTACGTTTGCAGCGACGCACCAAACGGCAGTTGATGGCAGGTTAGAGGTCGGCAGGCTCTCCACGGCCGGCGGAGCTTGGACCACGCTTTGCGAAGGAGCGTCCGACGCACGTCGACGACGTAGCAATCGTTTGATCCAGTTGAGTATTGGCACGGCAGGTCTCTATTCAAGGAATTTCGATCATCCTTGATGTATCATATCACACCATGATTCCCGCGCGTGACATCGAAGTCCTTGCGGATGAAATTGTTCGCAAGTTCAGCCCTCAGCGCATCGATCTTTTTGGGTCATACGCGAGCGGTGCGCCAACTGAAGACTCGGACGTGGACCTGCTGGTCGTGATGGCGCACAAAGGGCCGGGGTATGAAGGCGCGTGCCGAGTGCGCCTGGCGGTGGATGCGGATTTCCCGCTGGATGTTCTGGTATCCTCACCGGCACGTCTGAAGAGGCGGCTGGCAATGGGCGATTCGTTCCTCTGCGACATTGTAGAACGCGGGCTGGTGCTGCATGACTCCAACGACCGCCGAGTGGGTGAGCAAAGGCCGAAGGCGATTACGACGCCGTCTGCATCCTCAGACAGTCAACTTATGAGCGAACGCCAAAGATTCTTTTGCCATAAATCTTGATTAGATAACAAGATCTGCGCACCGGAAGATTTTCGGATTTTTATAACTTTTTCGCCAATTCTGCCGCGACTGCGCATCCATAAGTACTGAACTGAAAAACACTTGCGCGGCGTAAAATCGAGGAATGGGGTCAGAATCTGTAAATCGTTGCCCGTGAGCGAGTTACAGAACAAAAAGCTAAGTTTTTGCTATATGATAGAGGCGTGTGTTGTGAGCGGTGGGTTTGTTGGTTGTGAGAGGCAGACGAAAAAAAATTGCAATCTGAAGATTTTTCTTCCGTGAGTGCGTTTTTGCGGCGGGGCCCTATCTCCTAAGTCGTTGATCGGCAATAATTTGTGGCGCGAAAACCTGACAACGGGGGTCATATTTTGTAATTCCTGCTGCCGCAGAGGGTTACAAACGAAAATGGAAACTTTTTGCTATATAGTGGAGTCCTCGTTTTTCGCTGGCTCCTGACTTCCTGGCTTCTGGGTCCCTTGATACATTATATATAATGTATGGCTTTAGTTCGAAATACCCGGAAGCAGTTGTCCGCCGCGCAACATCGGAGGGGTTACTGAAAAAAAGTTGCGCGTTCCGTTGCGCGATGTCGCGCGGCAAGAATCTGACATGCTTTGGCTCTGGGGAGAGCCGCGCGACCCGAGTGGCGCCCACAGCCGCGCGGAGTCGCGCGGGCGATCGTTTCTGGGCGCAAGCCCTATCCCTCTGCCGGAGTATTGGGGGATGAGAGCGCTATGCGACGAGCATGAAACGTGGAACAGGAGTGAATGAAACCGAATGATTTATAAAACGTTTCAAAATGATTCACCGACCAGGCGAAGGGACCGCCGAGTGGTCCGCGAAGCCGGCGAGCGGCGGAATGGGGAACCCGGCAATCCGCACTTGAACATCAATGGACAGGATACACAGCATCGTCAGATCCAATCCTGTCCATCCTGTTTATCGATGTTCAATGCCGTGCAACGTGCAACGTTGCAGACGCAACCGATTGGTGCAAAATCCGGTTCTTCCGCACATTTGGTGATTCGGCTCGTGTCATCACGGCGGACTTGGCGAGTTGAATTTTTTACGGCGCTCGGGCATTCGCGCGGAGGCGTAGTAGGTCAATGTTGCCTCTGCCGTACATCGACCGCTTGA
>DATBDZ010000393.1:0-2640 GCA_036276235.1 Humisphaera sp.
AGGGGAGAGGGAGAAGGCGCTGCCGGCTGTCACGTTTCACGTCTTCACGTTTCATGCCACGCATCACGCATCACGCATCCGAAAACAGTTTGCCTCCTCCCACCATCCATGTAACCATATCCCCCATGAAACGACCTCTCACCACGGCACTCGTTTCGATGGGGATCATCGCGCTTTTTGCGACGTCGAGATGGACGTTCGCCGGCGATGGGAATCGGCTGACTTATCTGGATGGCAGCGATCCTTATTACGTTTCGCGGACGTTTCCCAAGCTCATCACGCCGCAGTGGGTTGGGGAGAGCGGGGTTGATGCCGTCGTCATTGTCGCGATTGACGACATGCGCGATCCGGCTCGGTATGAGACGTTTTTGCGGCCGGCGATCGATCGGCTGAAGAAGATCGATGGCCGCGCGCCGATCAGCATCATGACCTGCAAGGTGGATCCGGCGGACCCGCGATTGCAGAAGTTTCTGGCGGAGGGAATGAGCCTTGAAGTGCATACGATCGATCATCCCTGTCCGATTCTCGCTGGGGGCGATTTTGCCAAGGCCCGCAAAAATTATGACGACTGCATCGATCTGATGGACGGCATCGCAGGGATGCATGCCGTCGCTTTTCGCACGCCTTGCTGCGACTCCAAGAACACGCTCAGCCCGCGGTTTCTGGCGGAGATTTTTAACGGCATCACCTCGCAGGGGAATTTTTTGCAGGCGGACAGCTCCGTCTGCAACCGCTTCACCGCCGATGATCCGGCGCTCCCGCGCGAGCTGGTGCTTGATGAGAACTCGGCGGACCGCTACGCGCGATATGTGCCGTTCCCTTCGTTTGTGAATTCGATCCGCGACTATCCGTACCCTTATGTCATCGGGAAACTCTGCTGGGAATTCCCCTGCGTGACGCCCAGCGATTGGCAATCGCACAACATTCAAGGCGACGGCAATCCGCAGCTCATCAAGGATTGGGAAGCGCAGCTCGATGCCACCGTCATCAAGCAGGGAACTTTTACGCTGGTGTTTCATCCGTACGGCTGGAGCAAGCCGGAGCAGATTGCCGAGCTGGTGGATCACATCGATCAGAAATATGGCAAGCGTGTGAAGTTTCTGACGTTTGCCGAGGCGGTCGAGCGGATCAACAAAAACGTGCTCGGCGGCCATCCGCTGCGCGGCGTCAATGGGCAGGACAACGGCGTCCGCCTGCTCGATCTGAACAACGACGGGTATCTCGATGTGGTGATCGGCAACCCGCGCGCGCATCTCACGCGCCTGTGGGACCCGGCAACCTCGAAGTGGATCGTCTCTGGATTCCCATCTCAGATCGTCTTTGGCGACTCGAGCCGGCGCTCATTTGACGGCGGCGTGCGCTTTGGAATCCTTCGATCCGACGGCGCGGCTTCGATGCTCGCCAGCAACGAAAACACACAAGGCGCTTGGTCATTTACCGCGGGCCATTGGGTGGAGGATGCGCAGCTCCGAGCTGCGCTCGATCTGGACGGCGGCATCTTCGCGACGCGCGACGGCGTCGATCAGGGGGTGCGGCTGCGCGATGTCGATAACCGCGGGCGATGCGAATTGCTCGTCAGCAATCCCAAACAGCAGGCGGCGTACGCATGGGACGCGGCCAAGCATGCGTGGACGAAACTTCCGTTTGCGATTCCACAGGGCCTGACCATCGTCGATGCCGAGGGGCGCGACGCGGGGCTGCGGTTTGTCGATGTCGATGAAGACGGCGTTGATGATGTTCTCTTTTCCGACGATCAACGCTTCGGGCTGTATCTGTGGAACTCGATGGCCGACGGCTGGAGCCACCCGGCGAATGTCGGCCGGCGGACGCCGGGCGATCGTTCGCAGATTCCGCCGATCGTTGTGCGCGGCACCAACAACGGCGCGTGGTTTATGAAGCGCACGATGTGGGTGCAAAATGAGCAGACCGATACGCTGCCGGATGTTGTGGATCGCAAATCATTCGCGGAGCTTCTGGGCAAAACTGAGCCAGGGCCGAAGAATACGGCGGCCGCGCTCAAGAGCATCACGCTTCGCCCCGGCTTTGCGGTGCAACTGGCGGCGGCGGAGCCTTTGACGCGCGACCCTATCGCCTTCGCGTGGGGGCCAGATCGGCGGCTGTGGGTGGTCGAGATGGGAGACTACCCGCTGGGCATCGACGGCAAAGGCACCCCCGGCGGCGTGATCCGAGTCCTCGAAGACACCAACGGCGACGGCGTTTACGTCAAGTCCACCGTCTTCCTCGATCATCTTGCGTTCCCCACCGGCATCATGCCCTGGGGCAAGGGCGTGCTGGTGACCGACCCGCCGAATATTTTTTACGCCGAGGACACCAAGGGTGATGGGCATTGCGATTATCGCAAGATTATTTACAGCGGTTTCGGCGAAGGAAACCAGCAGCATCGCGCTAACGGGTTGCTCTGGGGCCTGGACAACTGGATCCATGGCGCCAACGGCAACAGCGGCGGCAATGTCACCACCTTCAAAGGCGGCAAGGCCCTCAACATCAGCGGCCGCGATTTTAGGATTCGGCCGGACGATGGCCTGATCGAAGCCGAAACCGGCCAGACCCAATATGGCCACACGATGAGCGACTGGGGCGATTGGTTTGGCTGCGACAATACCAATCCGATGTATCAGT
>DATBDZ010000394.1:0-10735 GCA_036276235.1 Humisphaera sp.
CTTCTGGACTGTGCGCGGCTCGCACAAGTACACCAAGACCGGCACCTTCACCGTGAAGATCACGCTGCTCGACGGCGCTGTGCCGCTGACGATCTTCGCGAAGATCACGGTGACCTGAGGCGGCGGAGGACGGGCTTGGCACCCTCTCCCCTGTAAAGTCATAGTGATTTACGCGCGATCGCCGAAAACTCTTTTCCTGTAAACCCCGCAGCGGCAGCAAGTTCGGCGCGACGAAAGATTCTCGGATTTTTATAACTTTCCCACCGGTTTCACGCGAACGCGTGCGACGCAAGCGATGAATTGACAAGCACTTGCGCGACGAAAAACCCGCAAGGGGATCATAATCGACAAGTCGTTTGCTCTCAGCCAGTTATAGAACAAAATGCTAAGTTTTTGCGCTATAGTAGAGGAGAGCATTTTCCCATGCAGCGGCAGACAGAGAATACCTGTCACGCGAAGGAACGAAGCGACGAAGAAGAAACTCGCTGTTCTTCGTCGCTTCGCGTGACATCCGTCTTGTGTCTTCACCAAGGCTGGGGCCGCTTTGGAAAACAATATCAACTTATGATCGACCGCTGAAAATTCTTTTGCCGCAACGCCCGCGGCGGCAGCGAGTTGGCCGCATCGAAAGATTTTCGGATTTTTATAACTTTTTGCCCGATTTCACGCAGGCGTGTCGTTCACAAGTGTTGAATTGAACAATACTTACGCATCGAGAAAGCGGGGAATGGGGTCATATTCCGTAAATCATTTCGCGCCATGAGCTTATAGAACAAAATGTGAACTTTTTGCGCTATAGTAGAGGGAGTGAGTTTTGTGAGTGGTGGGTTGTGGGGTGAGGGCAGCGGGCGAAAAAAAATTGCAATCTGAAGATTTTTCTTCGCCGAGCTCCCGGGCGACGATCGTAAGCCACAGACTGGCAGTTACTTACGGCGGAAATGGGGTCATATTCTGCAACTCATGCTTCGGCAGCAGGTTACAACCGAAAAAGGAAACATTTTGCTATATAGTGAGGACCTCACTTTTCTGGCTTCGGTTTGACAGGCTCACCGCGGGCAGGCTCCTGCAAGACATTATATATAATGTATGGTTTTAGTTCATGATGTACTCGATCATGGGCGGCCGGATTCGGCATGGGCCGCGCAACATCCGAGTGGCTATCAAACAAATGTTGCGCCGTTTGTTGAATTTATGTTGCGCGAGGAAGAGGGAGGGAACCGCGGCCGGGGTTGGGCTGCTGTTGGCGGGCTCATAGCGTCGCGAGCCGCGCGACTCGATCCGGCGCGACGAAAGTCGCGCCGGGAGTCGCGCAGAGTCGCGCGGGATTGTCGCTTCACCGCAAACCCCTCCCGAGCAGATGCCGGCGGACAGGTTAAGAGCGATCGGCGAACGCAATGCAACGTGCAACCATTGCAGATGCAACCGATTGGTGCAAAATTCGGTGCGAAACGTTGCAACGATCGCGATTGTCCCGTCACTGCGTGTTGCCAGGTTCTTCTGACTTGTGACCTCCGACCACTTCTTCTGTGCAATGAAACATGCAAAAAGAGTAAATGCAACGAAATGATTAACAAAAGGTTTCAAAACGTTTCATTGGCGGGTCGACTTACAGTGAGTAGGGATCGCAAGCGAGCAATTGGGGCCTCGGCGTCGGCGAACCGGTCAGGAAGGATTGATCCCGCTGGTGTAGAGAAGAACCGCCCGCATGAGATCTGTGGCGGATTGTGGGCTGTAGCCGCGGATGCCGTCGACGGGCTCTCCGACTAATCCTCCGGAGATATCTTCGCGGCTGAAGATCACTGCAAGGTGCCCGTTGTGGTTCCAGGCGCGAAGGCGCGGGCTTTTCAGATCGCCCTTGAGCGAGGGATGAAAGAAGCTGCGATAGCTCACTTCGGATATGCGCGCGTGCGTCTTGGAATAGAGCGGATCAATCGGGAGCAGCGGATTGGCCAGCGCCCTGGCGGCGTCATCGCCGAAGGTGCGCTGAAGCTGTGCCTGAGCCGAATCGGCGAAGGCCACTGAGCCGCCGGCGGCCTCCACGATCAACGTGCCCCCATCGGCGACGAAGGAGCTCATCGCCTTTCGCTGATCATCGGTCAACTGCAAGGTGGTTGTGCCGGTCAGATATGCGATCTTGAAGCCGCTCAGCGATTGGGCGTCGAGCTTCACCGGCACTGTTTCAATGTCAACCGAATCTTCATTATGCATGATGGCGGCCAGGCGCCGCCATCCGCCCGGCTCGGGGTCGGGATTGTCGCCGGCCTGGATGCGCGCTACGCGAATCTCGCTGGCCCCGGCGCGCCCGTTATTCACTTGCACCACGCGCGTCGGCGCTCGAAAGCGCAGATCAGATTTATCAATCGCGTAGAGAAAGATGTTGGCGCCGAGCTGATACGGCAGCTCATGGCCCTTCTCGCGGTTGAGCTGCCAATAGCGGCCCAGATCGGCTTTGGGAGCGAGGATCATCAGCTCGCGCACGCCATTGCTCAGCCCAAGGACGCTGGGCCGCTCCTTCCAGTTGATTGAAGGATATTGCTCGTTGGTAAAGATCGGATGGCCGGGCTCCAGCTCGCGAAACTCGTAACGCGGAAACAACCGATGCCCCAACGCCTTGAACCCCACGATAAACGGCTCCTTCTCGCAATCCGGGTTGCCCAGAATCAGCCCGCCCTGCTCGACAAATTCGCGCAGATGATTGGCGGATTCGTCGCTGAGGCGCAGCTCGTCGCTCCCGCCGATGTAGAGGATGGGGGCATCGGTCAGATCTTCGGGCGCGACTTTGAGATTAACGATTTGCCAATTGAGATCGCGCTCCAGATCGCGGCTGAGCCAACGGGCAAAGTTCGCCAGATCGCGCGGCCGCTCGTTCCATGGCCCTTCATAGGTGACGCCCGGCGTGATTCCATTCACCTCGTACTGGAGCTTGTTCATCATGATCGGCGCGCGGCCGCGCACGAGGAACAGCAGCGAAAAGCACGTATCATGAACGACGCCCCAGCCGCCATTCTCCTGCTGGCGCGAGAGCAGCAGATCGGCGCCGCGGTCGTACCAGGGCTTGGTGGCGAAATATTTGCGGCCGCTGGCGGTGCCGATACGCTCGATGCCGTAAACGGTGTACGCGCTGGGATTGTCGAAAATCTTGTCGATGTTCTTATCCATCCACTGCAGCCCACGATCGACATTTTCGTTGGGCACGACGGTGCGGCACACCGGCGAATCCATCTGCAGGTAATCCTGCGCGACAAACAGCGATGCCAGCCCGGCGGCGGTCATTGAGGGCGTCGAGCCTTGGTGAAACGGCGTCGCGCCTGAATCGCTGTAGGACCACCCGCCGTCGCTTTGCTGATCTCCGCGCCAACCCTGATCGATCAATCGCCAGTTGTTGACCGGAATATTCGCGCCCGCCTGCTCCAGCGCCCATAACCCAAGGACGCCGTATTGGCTGACGCTGTGATCGAAATATCCCGCCGGCTGCGGCCCGCCTTTCACGCCGTAGGCAAACATCCCGGCGTGCGGGCCGCTCGTGTACATTCCGCCGAGCATCAACGAGGCATCGGCTTCGATGAACGGCCGCAGCTCGCGATCGGAGGCAAGCAGTTGCCAAACCTGGCACCGCAGTGCGATGGCATAGGTGCCGCGCAGATCGGTCTTTTTGAGAAACTCAATTGCCGGCGCGAGCCGCGGATCGTTGCGCGATTCACCGGCGGCGAGCAGCGCGTAGACGGCGATCGCGGTGCTGCCGCCCCATTGCAAGCCGCGCAAATCCGAACCGAAGCTTCCCATGGGCGCGGGCACTTCCTCCCAGTTGCCATCGTGTTCCTGCTTGTACAGCCAATCCTTGGCGCGATTGATCGCCGCGTTGATCTGCTCCCCAGTGGCGGCGGGCGCGGGGCGAGCAACTCCCAGCACCGTTGCCCCGATCAACAGGTAGACGCCCAGATGTTTGCGTGCGAAACAGTGCATGTCGCCAAGATAACTGACGGAGCCAAATCGAGGAATGAGGCGCTTTTCCGGGATAAGTTTCGGCTTACTTAAAGCGTCGATTGCAAAGCCGCCTCAACCAGTGGACCGGCAGGAACGGCCAGGTTGCCCATCGCCCCAGCTTCTGTGGACCCGCGGAAAGCCGTGTCAAAAGCACGGCCAGCCGTTCAGTGCCAGCTTCATCGGCCGTACCCTTGCGGAAAACCAGCGGGTACCATGTCATTCTTCCGTCAACCAGATCCAAGCCCGCCCGCTCAAAGAGGCGCAGGCTGCCGCTGAATCGGCGATTAGATCGCAGATGCGTCGGATACAGCGGATGGATCATGTAAAACGGCGCGCTGACGTAGAAATGGCCGCCCTCGCGCAGATACGAGACGCATTGCCGCACCATGCCCCGCGGGTCGGGCACGTGCTCCAGCACATCGAAACAAGTGACGGCGTCGAATGCGTCGGGCGCGATCTGCGCGGGATCGGTGAGGATCGTGATGTCGGCGCCGCTTTTCTCAAAAAGCCGGCGGGCAAAGCGCTCGCCGAGCCCCGGCAGCTCAAAATAAGTGACCCGATGTCCGCGGCTGGCAAAGTAGAGGCTGTCAAATCCCAGGCCATCGCCGAGACATAGCACATCCAGGGGCCGCTTACGCCGCTCCAGATGTCGGCAAACAAAATGGCGCATGCTCTGTTTCAGAAGATTGCGATTCCAAACCGCCAGCTCGTAGAGAAAAGCGTCGGTCGATTCGTAAAACGCCGCCATCTCCGGGCCGTCGGTGTAGAGCCGCGCTCCGTGGCGTGCGAAGTCCTGGGCGACGGTCTGGCCGGGATGACGATGCTCGATCTCCAGACGTTCTAATACGCGGTGGACGGGCTCGCCGGTGACCTCGGAGATGAGGGCCGCCATCTGCGATGCATTGCGGAGTGGCTTGAAGGTGATTTGATGTGCCACCGCTGTCATGGACTAAAGATACCGTGAAAGACCCCGTGGGGCGTACCGATTGCATATTCACAGAATCATCGTCCGAATGCCAGAGACCGGTGGCTTTGCGCCAAGGTCCGGCCTTGCCTGCAATACACTTTCGATGCTGTTTTTCTCCCTCCCTCGGTACTCCGGAGTACCGGAGGAGGGAGAATGAGGGACGCCGCCGTTTGGCTCAATAGTCGAATCGGGCATACAATCGCCAATTGATAAGGGCCCGGCTAAGTTGGAGTTCGCGATTCTTCGAACACTTTCATGCTGAGTGGCCATGCAGCTGCGCCGCACCGGCGACGCATGCAAATCGGAGTTGTAGGGTGGGTGTACTCGCCCACCATGAGCGACATGGTGGGCGAGTACACCCACCCTACACGAATTCGCGACATTTTCAGAGCACGTACTCGCAAGCTCTGGCCAGGGAGAACAAGTTATCAGTTGCTCGTTGCTAGTTGTCAGTGAAGACAAAAGGCCAACGCATTGGCGTTTACTAGCAACTGACAACTAGCAACGAGCAACTTATTCTCCCCAGCAAGATCAAGTTTGCCCACGGCGGCCGCGAAACTCAATTCGCGGCCAAGCCGCTAACGGTAAAGTGAGTCTATGAAGTTACGTCTCATTGGCGGAATTCTTCTGGCAACACTGTTGCTAAACGGCGCTCGCGCCGATGTTTTGCCCGCGCCGCCGAGCACGGCTCCGTCGGGGCCGGATCGCGATGCCGCGTTTCATGTTGGGCTGGAGCCGGCGATTCAATATCTGGCATCCGATGAACTTGAGGGCCGGATGATCGGCACGCCGGGCATTGGCCGCGCGGCCGATTTCATTGCCGCCAATTTCAGCAAGCTGGGTTTGCAAACCGTTCCTGGATTTCACGGATATTTCCAGCCGTTTGAAATGACCACGAGCGTCGAGCCGGATGTGGACAAGACGTTCGTCACGATAGGCGATCGGTCGCTGGCCATCACGAAGGACTTCGTCCCGCTCCGCTCGTCGGCCGAACAGCAAGCCGCCGGGCAGGTCGTTTTTGTCGGTTACGGCGGAGTGAATTTCGAGCAGAAGTATAACGACTACGCCGACGCCGATGTGCAGGGGAAGATCGTCATGATGATGCGGTTTGAGCCGCAACATCCGGATACGAAGACCAGCTGGTTTGCGACCAAGGAGCAGGAGTATTCGAGCCACGCGGCGTTGCAGGAAAAAATCAACGCGGCAATCCATCTGGGCGCTGCGGGCGTGGTGCTCGTCAATCCGCCGCTCACGCACGAGGACGAGGGGATGATGCCGTTCGGACGGACGGCGGCGTTCAGCTCATCGGTTCCCGTCGTGCAGGTGACAACTGCTGTCGCCAACGAGATCCTCAAGCCCGCCGGCGTCGATCTGGCGACCGTTCAGGGCCAGATCGATCGCACCGGCAAGCCAGCGCCAGTAGCGCTTTCAAACACCACGCTGAAAATGTCGGTCGGCTTTCATCGGACACAGAAGCAGGTGGAGAATGTCGCCGCCCTGTTGCCGGGCAGCGGGCCGAATGCCGGCGAATATGTGGTCGTCGGCGCGCATTACGATCATCTGGGTCATGGCGGGCCCAATAGCCTTGCTCCCTGGTCGCACGCGATTCATCATGGGGCCGATGACAATGCCTCGGGCACGACCGCGATGCTGGGCATCGCCGATCGGCTGGCGCACGCGGGGCCGCAGGCGCGGTCGATCATCTTCATTGCCTTCACCGGCGAGGAAGAGGGGTTGATCGGCTCGGAATATTTCGTGAATCATCCGCCGGTGCCGCTGGAAAAAATCGTCGGCATGCTCAATCTGGATATGGTCGGACGAATCAGCGGCGACAAGCTTCTGATCGGCGGAATGGGCACGGCCGCCGCCTTCCCCGATCTGCTCAAGCAGGCGGACGCGGGCCTGCCGCTCAAGCTCGGCGAGTTTGGCAAGGGCGGCATCGGGCCCAGCGATCACATGTCGTTTGCGATGAAGAAGATTCCCGTTCTCTTCTTCTACGATCAGATGATGAAGGATTATCATCAGCCTTCGGATACCGCCGACAAGATCAACTTCACGGGCTTGGAGCAGGTGGCCGACTTGGGCCAGCGCGTCGCCGTCGCGATGACGACGATGCCGCGGCAGCAATACAATGGCAGCTATGACAATCAGGGCCTCACGCAAATGGGCGTCGGCCACGGCTCGCGCGCGGCATTGGGCGTCGTGCCGGATTATTCCGAAGGAGAAGACGGAAGCGGCGGGGTCAAAATCAGCGGCACCGTCAACGGCTCCGCCGCCGAATCCGCGGGACTGAAGGCTGGCGATATCATCGTGCAGTTTGACGACAAGAAGCTGGCAAACCTGATCGACCTGACCAACGCTTTGGCAGCCGCCAAGCCGGGCCAAAAGATCAAGCTCGGCGTCATGCGCGACAACAAGCGCGTGGACCTGGAGGCGACGTTGACTGAGAGGAAAGGATGAAGGCATTTGCCATTGCCGATTTGCAATTTGCAATTAATGCTTCCCGTAGGGCGCGCTTTAGCGCACTCGGAAACCGCCCGACGTTCGGGCCGCGTGCGCTAAAGCGCCACCCTGCGGATGAGAATTTTGAAATCTGAGATTTGAGATCTGAAATCCTCCCCATGCAAACCGGCATCATCATCGTCGATCACGGCTCACGCCGATCCGAGAGCAACCAAATGCTCGAGCAGGTGGCGGAGCTTTTCGCCAGCCGTTTCCGCGAGCGCTACGCGATCGTCGAGGCGGCTCACATGGAAATAGCCGAGCCTTCGATTGCGGCCGCCTACGCCCGCTGCGTCGAACGCGGCGCCGAGCGCGTCGTGGTCGTCCCGTTCTTCCTTGGCCCCGGCAAGCATTGGACGCAGGACATTCCCCGCCTCACCGCGGAAGCTGCGTCCTCGTTTCCGCAATCACGCTATCACATCACGCCGACGCTCGGCATCGACGATCTAATCCTCGATCTATTGGAAAAGCGCGCCAATTTCTGCGCCGGCAACGAGTATTTATGCGACGTCTGCCAGGGAACGCCGCGCAGTGGTGAATGCGCGATCAAGACGCCGGCGTAGCGATTCGGATTTCTCACGTGCTTTGCCCCGCAAACAGCACGCTCCAGCCTCCCTGGTTATTACATCAGCAATAAGACGACCCAAAAGCCGTCTCATTCCGCGGCATTTTTCTCGCGGGCATCGATCTGGCGGGGACAACCTGTTCGCTTCTTCCGCCGGCATCGTCATCGACAGACCTGCGCCTTATACTAGAGCCACGTGGAAGTTCGTCGCATTCAGCAGTTGTCGGCTTCGCTGGTCAATCGCATCGCCGCCGGCGAGGTGATTGAGCGGCCGGCGGCTGTCGTGAAAGAGCTGGTGGAGAATGCGATCGATGCGGGCGCTTCACGCATCAGTGTCGAGGTTGAGGATGGCGGGCGGGCGCTGGTGCGGGTGATCGATGACGGCGGCGGGATTCCGCCGGATCAGCTTGCGCTGGCGTTTGCATCCCATGCCACCAGCAAGCTCACTTGCGACGATGATCTGTTTCGCATCTGCACGATGGGTTTTCGCGGGGAGGCGCTGGCGAGCATCGGCGCGGTTTCGCATGCCCGGATTCTTTCGCGCACGGCGGACAGCCATGCCGCCTATGAGATCTTCAATCGCGGCGGGATCATCAGCGACGCGCAGGCGGCGGCGGGAAATGTTGGGACGACGCTGGAAATCCGCAATCTCTTTTTCAATACGCCGGCGCGGCGGAAATTTATCAAGGGAACTTCGACCGAATTCGGACACATCTCCGAAGCGATGCTGCGGCTGGCGCTGCCGCATCCGAAGATCCATTTCACGCTCAGCCATAACGGCCGCCAAAACCTGGATCTTCCGGCGGCGACTGCCGAAGAGCGGCTGCTAGCGGCGTGGCCTGATGAGTTTCGCGAGCAGCGATTGCCGCTGGATGTGAAAGATGCGGAGCTGCGCCTGCGCGGCATCATCGGCCTGCCGGAATTGGCGCGGCCGACGGCGAAATATCAGTTCATCTATCTCAATGGCCGCTACATTCGCGATCGGTTTATCCAGCATGCGCTACGCGAGGCGTATCGCGGGCTGACGGAGCCGGGCCGGCATCCGGCGGCGATTCTCCTGGTCGAAATTCCGCCGCAGGATGTCGATGTCAATGTGCATCCGACGAAGATCGAGGTGCGCTTTCGCGACAGCAGCCGCATACATGGGTTGGTGCATTCGGTGGTTCGCGAGCAGTTATTGGGAAGCGATTTGACACCGTCGGCGATTCCGATGAGCAGCGATCGCGATTTGACGCCACGCGTGGAAATGCGCGAGCGATTGGCGGAATTTTTCAAGCAGGTGCCGGCAAGCGTCATTGCGCCGCCATTGGCGGGTACAGCCGCGAAGGGCGAGCAATCGTTGGCGCCACCGGCTCAACCCTGGCAATTGAATCCGCCGGCGCCGCGGCAGGATTTTCTTCCGACGCCGATGCCGAGTGCATCCGCATTCACGCCAGCGATTGCAGCGCCGGCTCCATCTGCTCAACCGGTAAGCCGATCAGATGGCCAGCCGATCCAGGCGATTCAGATTCATAACAGCTATCTCGTCGTGCAAAGCGATGACGGCGTCCTGATCATCGATCAGCACGCGCTTCACGAGCGAATCGTCTACGAAGAGCTGCTGGCGCGGCTCAATCGCGGGCCGCTGGAATCACAGCGACGGCTCATTCCGGAAGTGATCGACGTCTCCTCGACGCAAGCAAGCTTGCTCGAACAAATCCAGCCTCTTTTAGGCCGATTGGGAATTGAAGTGTCGGCGTTCGGGCCGGGGACGGCCGCCATTCACGCGTTTCCGTCATTCCTGGACAAACTGGAGCCGGCATCGTTCGTGCGCGAGCTGCTGGAGCGCGGCGAGCAGGAATTGCTCGATCTTCACGATGAGGAATTGCTCCACGAAGTGCTCGACATGATGGCCTGCAAGGCAGCCGTGAAAGCCGGCGACCCACTCTCCAGCGCCGAAGTACAGGCGCTGATCGCGCGGCGAGAACTGGTCGAGCGCTCGAGCAATTGCCCACACGGCAGACCGACCACACTGCGGCTTTCGCTTCGCGATCTGGAAAAGCAGTTCAAGCGGACGGGGTTCTAGGCTGCGGCGCGTGAATGCAGGTTATTCGCAATCTCTCGCGCCCCCACATCGTAAGTTCCATCTCCGCGCAAGCGAAATGCCGTCGTCTGAATCAGCGTCGAATTATCCGGATCGCTTCCGAGTGATAGCCGATAGATCGCGCCGGGAATCAGGCCGATCGGGCTGCGGAGGCAGATGCCTTGCTCGTCGCGGCTCATGACGTGGATCGACAGGCGGCCGTATTCGAGGCCGTTGAAAACGCGGACAATCGTCGCGATCGCGCCGGGCTGGCGGGTGATGGCCGGCGGTTGCGGCGACAAATTCACTGCCGGCTGGCCGGTGAAGATCGCGTGATAGAGGCGGGCGTCGGAGTTCATTTGTGCGGCCAGTGCGCTCCCCTCCGCGTATCGGCTCAGGGGGACGGCGGATTAATCAGCCGCAGGCAGCGTCAGTTTTAATTTCGATTATTGGGTGCCACAGGTCGCGGTACTCCGAGACCTGTGCCGTTCGGACGGGGAAAGCACAGGTCTGCGAGTACGCCGACCTGTGGCACCCACACTTACTTTACACCACCCCCTCACCAGCCCTCCCCCGGAATACCGGGGGAGGTAGTCAGCGCTTCGATCTCCGTGTGCATCCCCGTCGATCGAACCGCGCACTGTTCGACGGACGC
>DATBDZ010000395.1:0-7229 GCA_036276235.1 Humisphaera sp.
CGTCATCTGACGGGGACCGCTGGGAGCCGGATGAGGCGAGAGTCTCAAGTCCGGTTCTGCGAGGGCGTGGGGGTGAAATTCCCCCGCGCTACTCTCCACATACTTATGGACACCACGCAACTGACCGAGAAACAGCGGCAGGTCATCTTGATGCGCTACACCTATTGCTGGCGGCTGGCGCGCATCGCGATGCGGATGGGAACCACACGCCAGTCCGTCTGCGAACTGCTGCAACGCGCCCATGTACGCCTGGGATATCCGAGGCTGGCCAGCAGGCCGGTCTGGCCGACCAAGCCTCGCAGACGGCGGCGCAAATCGCTCAACCTATCTGAACTGCCGGCGGAAGTTCTGGACGGTTTATGAGGAGCAGGAGAAGAGCCGCGCAACATCCGGACGATTCAACGAATGTTGCGCCAAACGTTGCGCGATGGTGCGCTGCCCGTCTCATCGGCCGGTGTTCGCCGATGCGATGAAACATGCAACCAGAGTCGATGAAACGAAATGATTAATAAAATGATTCAAAAGGATTCATTCGCGGGTCTCAATCGTGGGATTATCGAGCGCAATCTGTCTGGCCCGGGCGACATTATATACATGTATGGTCTTGTTCATGTCAGAAGGAAGACTCGCCGCAGAGACCGCAAAGAACGCGGAGACGTGCATGGAGTTCGAGTACATCTCTGCGCTCTCGGCGATCTCTGCGGCTAAATCCTCCACGGGACGCTGCAAGACTCACCGGGTGTGAGATGAGCTTCATGTTTCGTCCTGTCTGGGCTCGTGGCGTGGTTGCTGCTGCTTCTCCGAATGAATTTCTTTGCGGTCTTTGTCTCTTTGCGTCTTTGCGCGGTTCGATTGCGCAAAGACGCAAAGAGACAAAGACGCAAAGAAGACAAAATGACAAAATGGACTTACGGCGATTTCCGCCCGCGGCACGACTGACGGAAATCACTTCAGGAGTCGCGCCCAGTCGCGCGGCACCGCGTTGGCTGCTCAAAAAGCAGGATTGGTCGCGCTACAGTCGCGCGGGGAAAACTGCTCCGAAATTGATGTAAGTCATCCTGAAGTGATCGGTTTTGGCAGCTCGGTTCATTGGCCTTTGAAAAATCGCGATTCAGGCTGATTCCGACTGCCCGGCCGCCGGTGTGGCGATCATCTTTTTGATCAGGGGCACCAGCAAAAACAGAATCGACGCGGCTACGAAACTGATGATCGTGACGCTGCCGAACATTGTGACCAATGCCCTGGGGTCCTTCTCGTCGAAAAAGGTGAGCACCATGCCGGCGATTCGGTCGCCCAGTGACGTCGAGAGAAACCAGACGCCCATCATCAGGCCCACGAGGCGGCCGGGGGAGAGTTTGGTGATCGTGCTCAGGCCGACGGGGCTGAGGCAAAGCTCGCCGTAGGTTTGCAGGAGATAGACGCCCACCAGCCACCAGGGGCTGACCAGGAATGTGCCGCCGCGCGTGAGGGCGGAGGCGTATGTCACCAATGCGAAGGCCAGCCCCGCGAAGACCAGCGCGATCGCGAATTTCGCCGGGCTGGAAAGATCGCGCTTTCCCAGCGTGATCCAGATCCAGGCGAAGACGGGAGCCAGCAGAATGACAAACGCCGGCTGCACCGCCTGAAACCAGCTTGAGGGAAACGAGTAGCCGAACATCGTCGTGCGCGTGAGCCGATCGGCAAAGAGATTGAGGCTGGTGCCCGCCTGCTCAAAGCTCATCCAGAAGATGGTGGAGAAGACAAACAGGATGAAGATCGCGCCGACACGCCCCATCTCCTGGCGGCTCAGATGTCGGCTGACGCCGATCAGGTAGCCGAAGGCGATGCCGAGGACAGCTGGGAGCAGGAACGGGACAATATCGAGCCAGGAATGAATCCTGTTTCCGCAGATGAAACAGACGGCTACGCCAATCGCGGCGCCGACCGCGGCGAGAGTAAACGAGAGTGCGTCGCCGGCATCCTCTTCCGGACGCGTATTGGGAGAGGTGGAATTGAGCTGACCGTTCGGAGAGGAGTTCCGCGAGTCGGTTGTTTCTACAACGCGGGCCGGCCTTGCTTTCTTCGGCCGCGCGCCGACTTCCTTCAATCGTCCGCCGCTCATGACATATTGCACCAGGCCGAAGATCATGCCGACGCCCGCGGCGGCGAAGCCCCAGTGCCAACTGTTATTCGGATTCATTCCATGTCGGCTCAGGAAATTTTTGAACGCGGGAGCTTGCGCGAGAAAGCCGCACACCAGCGGCGCGATGAGCGCGCCCAGGTTGATGCCCATGTAAAAGATCGAGAAGCCCGCATCGCGGCGAGGATCTCCCTGTGGATAAAGCTGGCCGACCATGCTGCTGATATTGGGCTTGAGCAGGCCGGTTCCCAGGGCGATCAGCACGAGGCCGGCGTAAAAGTTGGTGATCGAGTGACACGCCATCGAGAAATGCCCGCAGGCGATGACGATGCCGCCGATGAGGACGGCCAGCCGCATCCCCAAAAGCCGATCGGCGATCCACCCGCCGATGAGCGGCGTCAGATAAACGCTAGAGGTGTACAGTCCGACGATCCTTCCGGCGTGAGCGTTATCGAAACCCAGCCCGCCGACCGAAATGGCCGCGGCGGTGTAGAGGACGAGAATTGCCTTCATCCCGTAGAAGCTGAATCGCTCCCACATCTCGGTGAAGAAGAGGGTAGTCAGCCCGCGCGGCTGTCCGCCAATCCCGCCCCGATCAGGCGGCGAAGCATAATCCAACGAGGCCGTGCCGGGAGAAGCGGTCATGCAGAAGGCTCCTATGAGTTGACGGGTCGATTATGTTTCAGAGAGGCGAGGGAGTGCAAATGCGGGTGCAGCGCAAATCCGAAATCCGAATCCCCGAAATCCGAATCAATGACGAATGACCGAATTCCGAAAAGCTTGAGAACGTTTTACTGTGGCACGGGTTTGTAACCCGTGCGAGCGACATCCGAATGAAGAAGAGCTTCGGAAACAACAATTCTTGTTCGTCTCGCGCCGCATGCACGGGTTGAAAACCCGTGCCACGAAAAATGTTCTCGAACTTCGGGGCGGACCCCACACAAGCCGAGCAAGTTAAAGCAACGAAACCGGATCGACATCCACCGCGACGCGCTCGGTTTTGGTGAGGCCGCCCTTTTTTCGGACGTCTGCCAATAACCGCTGGAGTGGGCCGGTTGTTTGTGCGAGCAGGACGATCTGATTGCGGAAATACCCGGCGATGCGGCTGATGGCGCAGGGCATCGGGCCTTTGATGCGAATCGTTGTGGCATGATCGCGGGCGATTGCTTCGTTCAATACTGCCGCCAGCTCTTCGGAGTATTTGTGGAGCTTTACCGAGTCCTCATCGCGAAGGACGATTCGCACCATTCGCGCGTAAGGCGGCAAGCCGACCTCGCGGCGGCTCTTGAGCTCACTTTGCGCGAAGCCGGTGAAATCGTGCCGCAGGGCGGCACCGATGGTGGGATCATCGGGGAGAAACGTTTGCAGCACAACGCGGCCGGGGCTGTCGCCTCTGCCGGCGCGGCCGGCGACTTGCGTGATCAACTGGAACGTGCGCTCGGCCGCGCGGAAGTCAGGGAGCGCAAGCGCCGTGTCGCCGCTGATGACGCCGACGAGCGTCACGTTCGGATAATCCAGCCCCTTGGCGATCATCTGCGTGCCGAGCATCACCTGAACCTCGCGCTTGGCGAAGCGCTCGAGCAACGCCTCGTAGTCCTTGGCGCTGCGCATCGAATCGCTATCGACCCGGGCGAATTTCAGATCGGGGAATTTGCGGGTGATCTCCTCCTCGACGCGCTGCGTGCCCAGGCCAAAAAGACTCAGCAATTTCCCGCAATGCGGGCATTTGTCCGGCAGCGGATTCACCGCCAGGCAATAGTGGCAATGAAGCTGCCCGGTATGCAGACCCGCCTTGAGGGCCGCGCTGTGACTCCCGGCACCTGCCGAGCGGTGATAGGTCATCGTCGTATCGCAATACTTGCACTGAATCGCGTTTTGGCAGGAGCTGCAGTAGACGAAATTGGAGTAGCCGCGCCGATTGAGCAGGAGAATCGCCTGGTGGCCGGCGTCAATCGTCGTTCGCAGCAGATGCTCCAGCCGCTGAGAAAGCAGATGAACCCCGCGACGAAAACGATTTTCCTGCTTCATGTCGATCAATTCGACATGAGGCATCGCCAGCCCGCGAACGCGGTGGGGGAGGGTGAGGAGGTGGTGAGTTGGAGGAGACTGGAGCCAGGAGCCAGGAGCCAGGAGCGAAACAGAGGACGACACAGGGAGGGGAGAGAAGGACGAGGATGGAGAATTGAGGATGGAAGATGGAGTTGCGCGTGGAGTCGCCTCCGCGCCGTGTCCCCGCGTCGCCACCTCGTCCTCAGCCTTCCTCCTGGCTCCCGGCTCCTGGCTCCTGACTCCTGTACCACCCACCTGTCTCCTGTCCCCTCCAACTCGAACATACATCTCCAACGACGGCGTCGCGCTCCCAAGGATGACCGGCGCATCTTCCAACTGCGCCCGCTTGATCGCGATGTCGCGGCCATGATATCGCGGCGCGGTATCCTGCTTGTAACTCGATTCGTGTTCTTCATCGACGACGATGACGCCCAGATCCGGCATCGGCGCGAAGACCGCCGAACGGGCGCCGACGACAACCTGCGCGTGCCCCAGGGAAATCTGCTGCCAGAAGCGGTGCCGCTGGGTGGCGGTCAGCCCGCTGTGCAGGATGGCGACGCTCTTGAATCGCGCGGTGAATCGGCGGACGGTTTGCGGCGTGAGCGCGATCTCGGGAACCAGCACAATCGCGCGGCGGCCGCGCTCGACCGCCTCGCGGATGCATTGAAGATAGACTTCGGTCTTCCCGCTGCCGGTAACGCCCAGGACCAGATTGACGGAAAACCCGCCCGCCTGCACGCGCGGGCGCAGCTCGTCCATCACCTTGCGTTGATCGTCGTTGAGAGCCAGATCGGGCTGATCGCCGATGCCGGTTTGCAGGTCTTGCGAGAGGCCGGCCAGATCGACTTCGGGCGTGATCGAGATCAGGCCCGTCTTGGCGAGCTTGCGGATGGTCGGCGTCTTCACGCCCGCCTCGCCGGCCAGGCGGACCAATTCGATCGGCGTGCCCGCTTCAAGTTGCAGCAGCCGACCGAGCACCGCGCGCCGTTTTGGGGCGCTGGTCTTCTCAAGAATCGCCTGCGTTTCCGCACGATCTTTCGCGAGGCGGACTTGATGCGTATAGCCGATGCCGATGCGCTTGCGGACCGCCGAAGGGAGAATCGTCTCCAGCACGCTTCCCAGCGGCGTCACATAATAACGGCTCATCCAGCGCGCCAACTCCATCAGCTTGGCCGGCACGAGCACGCGCTCATCATCAATGCCGGCGACCGGTTTGACGGTCGGATAATCGCAGGTCGGATGAATTTCGATGACGTACCCGTACGCCGGCCGATTGCGCTTGCCGAGGGGCACGCGCACGCGCTGGCCGACCTTCAGCTGTGTCACCAGGCCGCGCGGGATGGCGTAATCCAGGGAATGATCGATCCCCTGCTCCAGCGCGACGGCGGCAAAGGGCCCCTCATGGCGCGCGATAGGCGGCGCCTGTGGTGGGTCGGCCGGGCCGAAGAGTGTCGAGGTCTGCATGTGGTGTCCGCCGAGCCCTTGTGATAACGTCTTGCGGGCCGACGATCCATTGTTTGGATCATATGTTAAGCAGTTGAGTTAGGCAACGGTTAGGATTGTTCGCCTTCAAGTGGCACGGGTTTCCAACCCGTGTGTCCTGGTACTCCAGGACGTTGGTCGGTACGCCGACCAATTCAGCAAGGAGCGAAGCGAGAGAGAAGCTGTAACGATGCTGTGGAGTACCGCAGCCACGGGTTGAAAACCCGTGCCACTTAAAGACACGGAATCTCACGAGATGACCCAGGCGACCGTTCCCGAAACCTCCGACTCCGACGGCGGCTCGATTTTTACGCCGCGGCTTTTGACGCAAATCCTGGCGGCGATCGGAATCGCGATTGGCGCTGGATTGTTCTGGTCGGTGTCGCGCTGGATGCGCGTGCCCGATGAGCCGCGCTTTCATGGGAGCCTGCTGCAGCCGCCGGCGTCGATTGGCGGGCTGATCGCCATGCTGCTGCTTCTGGCGGTGGCGACGTTGATCGGCAATCTGCTGTTGGGCCGCCGCTGGTTTTTGGGCGGATTATTTGTCGCCACCTCATCGCTGGCGGCGATCGCCATTCGCGGCGGCCCGACGAGCCAGGTGCTGCTCCGTGCCGCCAGTTCCGGCAGCGGCCGCAATGTCTTTTTCGTTTTGCTCGTCGAGCTTTTGATTCTGATCGGCGCAGTCGCGGCTCTGTGGAACTGGCTCTGGCTTCGCCAGCCGTCGCCGGCGCAGCGACTTAAGAAGATCGACGAGGTGTCAAAAGATGAAGGCCGCTCGACGGGAGCCGCGATTCTCGCGCAGGTCGGATCCACCTGCATCATCCTGCTGATGGCCTTGGCGGAAACCGGCGTCAAGAAGCAGGTACTGACAAGCGTATTCCTCGCGAGCCTCACGGGCACCGCGATCGCCCAGAGCTTTTTCGCGCGAGCTGATACCGGTCGCTGGTATTGGATCGGCCCCGCCGCCGCCGGCGTGATCGGATACATCCTGGCGTTCATGCAACCCGCCGGTTTGGAGATCGGACATCTGAGTGGGTTCTTCGGCGCGCTATCGCGGCCATTGCCGCTGGATTATGCGAGCCTGGGGTGTGCGGGGGCGCTGCTGGGATATTGGATGAATCTGCCCATCGAGGAGTCTGAGGAGACGGGGGAGTGACGGTTTGCAGATCACCGTTCGACGTCTTTGCGATCGCAAGCGACGAATCAAAATTCGACACGAGGACTGTGGATCCAATTGGCGCGAAGTACTCCCGTAGGGTGTGCTTCAGCACACGCGGAACCGTTCGATGCTTGAAGCACGCTGACGCCCACCCGAACAATGCGCGCTCCCAGCCCCTCACCCCAGCCCTCTCCCCCGAGTACGGGGGAGAGGGAGTCAGCGACGCATGGGTGCTTCAGTGTACGCGCACACGGTTCGGCGCATGAACCATTTGCGCTAAACCCCGCCCTACAAAAAGTGAATCTGGTCGCGAAAATGCTTCCCCTGTGAAGACGGATCCGGCCCTTCCGTGCACGGCTATCAAACGATGTGCACATTCTGATAGCCGTGCCCGGAAGGGCCGGACTTGAAGGACCATCT
>DATBDZ010000396.1:0-41147 GCA_036276235.1 Humisphaera sp.
TAAGAGAGCAGTGCGTTTTCCTTCCGGTGTGATTCCCGAATCGAACGCGTTCATTTAGTCTACCGGCCGCCATGGTGCGGGTGCTTCAGTTATTGCCGGGTCGGATGGATTTCTGCGCGCAGCGTGCCGCGGCGCTGTTGCAGCGCGCGCAGATAAGCGGCGTTGAGATTGTTGCTCGACCCATTGCGACTGGTTTTGGCGGCGCGCTGCTTCGATCGTTTCCAAGACTGCGGCGAGAGATGGGGGATTCTGACGCCGTTCATGCTTGGGATATGTCTTCGTTGGCCACCGCGGGCCTGGCGGGTGCGAGAAAGATCATCTACAGCCCGACGGAAATTCCCAGTGGCGGTGAATTGCGCTGCCTGGGGTGGGCCGCCAGACATTGGCCCGTACATATCGTTTGCGACGCACCATCGCGCCGGCTCAAGTTAATCGCTAGCGGTCTTCCGGCGGATCGATGTCATGTAATCGCACCGGGCGTCGATCCGATCCAGGGCCAAAGGGATGAGCGACGGCGGCGCGAGCTTGGCCTTGCTGACGATGAGCTGGTCGTGCTCGCGCCGGGAGAATCGACTCACGCCGCCGGACATCGATATGCGATCTGGGCGACGGCGATTCTTCAAGTGCTCGACAAGCGCTGGCGCGTGCTCATCTGGGGGCGCGGCGGGGAGATTGATCGGCTGGCAAATCTCGTTGCCAACTTCGGGCAGGCTGATTTGCTCTGCATCGCCGAGCGAAAGCTTGGGAAGAAGATCGAATTTGAAAAGCTGTTGGGGGTCGCGGACTTCGCGGTGCTGACGCCGGGCGAGCGGGCTTCCATGGTTCCAGCGGCGCAATGCGCGGCGAGCGGATTGCCGATCGTTAGATGGCCGCATTCGGCGCTGGATGAAATTCTTCCTCGAGATGCGGTAGCGGCGTCCGTCCCGCGCCGCCGACCGGCGCTGTTGGCGCAGCAACTTATGGCGCTCGCGGCAAATCGATCCGCCTGTGATCCCTCAACCGAGAAGGCGCGGCGACATGCCGAATCATCCTTGGGCATCGATCGGTTCGTGCAATCGTACCGAGGTCTCTACTGCGGGAAATGATTAGATACTGAATTGGTTGCGGCCGTTGCGCTTGGCGCGATAGAGGGCGGCGTCGGCGCGTTCCTGGAGCTGGATGGATGTTAGCCCATCCTCCGGGGAGACAGCGATGCCGATGCTGGCGGCGGCCGTCAGGCGGGCGCCGCCGATCTCAAAAGGCGCGGTAAGGGAGTGGAGCAGTTCGACCGCGATGCGCTCGGCGATGTCCCGCCCTGGAAGCTCGGGCAGTATCGCGATGAACTCGTCGCCGCCGACGCGGGCCAGCGTATCGGCTTCGCGGATGCAGCTTCGCAGGCGCTGCGCGAGCATCTGAAGAAGATGGTCGCCGGCCTGGTGGCCATGCGTGTCGTTGATTGTTTTGAAGTGATCCAGATCGATGACGAGGACGGCGACGTGCATTCCACTTCGCCGCGCCATCGCCAGCGCCTGCTCGATGCGATCCTGGTACAGCACGCGATTGGGCAAACCGGTGAGGGCATCGTGCTGCGTCAGATGCGCCATGCGGCTGGCGGCGGTGTGATGCTCGATGGCGATCGTCGCCAGATTGGCGGCGGCTTCCATCGACTCCACGTCACTCTCGCCCGGCGGGCGCTCGTGCTTGCAGTAGAGCGTGATCAGCCCATGTGGAACGCCATCGGCCGAGCGGATCACCGTCGCCCAGCAGATCTTCATGCCATGCGCAAGCGTGAGATCGCGCAGCGGCTGCCAGACCAGATCATCGGCGATGCAGCTGACATTGAGCGTGGATTTCCCGTTGGAAAGTCCTGCCGCCAGCGAGAACGCCCGCGATTGGACGGCCGATGCCAGGTCGGGCGGGAGATTGGGCGCCACCTGCCAGATCGCACTGGGCTCGACCAGCAACAGAGACGCCGTTGCCCCTTCCACCTGGCGCTCGAGCATTGCCGCGATCTGCTCCATTGTGGTTTCGAGCGGATGATCGCGCGCCACCATTTCCAGAACCTTGCGATGATCCGCCTCCAGCAGCTCGCGGCGGCGGCTTTGCGTGATGTCCTGAATCTGCGAAACAAAATAGAGCGGCCGGCCCGAAGGATCGCGCACCAGCGACACGCTCAGGATAATCCAGACGATCTGGCCATTTTTGTGGATGTAGCGCTTGGTCAGGCGGTAGCTGGGAATCTCGCCGGCCACCAACTGGCGGACGAGCTCAAGATCCGTCTGAAGATCATCGGGATGAGTGATCGCCTGGAAATTGCTCGCCAGCAGCTCATCCTCGGTGTATCCGACGATGTGGCTGACGGAGCGATTGACCTGCACCCAGCGGCCATCGAGGGCAACCAGCGCCATGCCGATTGACGCGTGCTCAAACGCTCCGCGAAACTGTTGTTCGCTTGTGCGCAGGGCCTCGAGCGCGACGGTGCGCTGGGCGAGCAGTTGCTTTTTGGTGGAGACTTCCGACGCATTGCCCAGAGCCGCGCCGACAAGCCCCGCCATCAACCGCAGGGCGGCAATGTGCGCGGGCGTGAACGCCTGCGGCTGGCGCGATGACACCTTGAGTATCCCAACTGCCTGTCCGAGGTGGTAGAGCGGCACGACCACTTTTGAGCGAATGTCGCCGGTGTGACAGCGGTCGATTTCCACCCGCGGCTCGACTGCCGTGTCGGCGATGTATTGAATCTGCCCGCTCAGCAGGGCGTCGCGCGAGATGTTGGTCTTGATGCGAAAGCCCTTGCAGGGCTGCGAGATGCCCGACGCGGCGCGGACGACCATCTCCTGCCCGTCGGCGGCGATTTCGATGGTCGCGCCGTCGGCGTTGGTTAGCCGTTGCGTGCGGGCGACGATGATCGACATGACCAATTCCGGATCGAGCTCGACGGCGGCGATATCGCTCTGCGTCTCGATGATTGTTGCAAGAAATTGCGGGTCTTCGCGCCAGTGGGATTCTGACAATGCAGCGCGCGGCAATTGTGCGGTCGAACCTGGCATGTAAGCGGCGCGGTCGCGTTAATTGAGAACATGACCGCGCTGATCTGTTTATCGGCTCACACAACCCCAAAGGTTTAAGTCCCTAATTCATGGGAGGCGAGATTGATAAGCAATGTTACGACAATTCGGCAATCGCCCCGGATTTGCGCGCCCACTCGATAAACTGTGCCAGCCCTTCTTCAATCAGTACCTTCGGCTGGTACCCCAGCAACTGCGTTGCCTTGGAAATATCGGCATAGGTAATCGCCGGCTCGCTGGCGGGCGTTGGAGCATCGACAATTTTCGCCTTTTTCCCAAGGATATTCTCAAGCGTTCGCACGAATGTGATATTGTCCACCGGATTACCGCACCCCAGATTCATGACCTCAAATCCCAGCGGGCGATCGAGCGCGGCGACGAAGCCCGCCACGATATCGTCAATGTAAGTCCAATCGCGCTTGAGCCGGCCGGCGTCGTAAAGCGTCAGCGTCTGGCCGAGTTGGATCATCCGCGTCCATTGCCACGGCATCATGTCCGGGCGGCCATGCGGGCCGTACACATTAAAGAATCGCAGAACAGTAATCGGCAGTTTCCAGATGTGGTGGAAGCTGTGGGCCATCATCTCCATCGCCCGCTTGCTGGCCGGATAGGGCGCCAGCGGGCGATCGGCGGCGGCGGTCTCCACAAAGGGCACCGGCGTGTTTGAGCCATAAAGCGAGCCGGTCGAAGCGAGCACCATGCGCGGCTTGTTTTCGAGCCGCGCTGCGTCCATGAGATTCATCGTCCCCTGAACATTCACGGTGCCGTAAATGAGCGGATGCTCGACGCTGTAGCGCACCGCCGCCATTGCGGCCAGATGCGCGATCGCAACCGGCTTGTGCTCGGCGACGATGCGTCGCATCGCCGGCGCATCGCAGATGTCGGCTTGGATAAAGGTGAAGCCGGGCAGCGGCGTCAGATCCGCCAGATGCCGCTGCTTGTGAACCAGCGGGTAGTAATCATTGAGATTGTCGATGCCGACTACGCGATCGCCGCGCGCTATCAGTACTTTGGAAAGCCGGCTGCCGACAAACCCCGCGGCACCGGTCACCAGGAAAGTCTCGTTCATGCACGGTCTTTATCGGTATGCGAAGGTGAAATGCAATGGTGTCATTGGTCATTTGTCCTTGGTCATTTGTCATTGGTGATTCGGAATCGCGACTTTCAAGGCTCTGAAACAAACGACCAACAACAAATGACACGTGACCAATGACCAATGACAAATGACAAATGACAAATGACCAATGACCAATGACCAATGACCAATAACACCCCTCAATTCTTCAGCGACGACAAATACTCGATTACATCGCGTATCTCCGCCTTCGTGAGGACGCCCGCCATCACGGGCATTGCCGATGTTGGCGGGGTGCGGGTGGCGATGTCGGATTTCTTTACCGTCGCCGATGTTCCGTCCAGATCGACCAATTGCAGTGTGTTGGCGTCTTCGCTTTTGACCATTCCTGAAAGCTGCTGGCCGTTTTTGAGGGTGACGCCTTCGGTGCCGTAGCCGGGGACGATGAAGGCGCTGGGCACGATCATCGATTCAAGCAGATAGCGGCGCGGCTTGTCGGGCTTGGCGCCGATGCCGGCCAGATTGGGGCCGACGGTGCTGCCGCCTTCGGATGTGCTGTGGCAGCGGATGCAGGCGGCCTCGGCGTGGGTGTTGAAGACCGCTTTGCCGCGCTCGGCGTCGCCGCCGGCTAGCGTGGAAAGATAGTGCGAGAGCGGATCGTTGGCCGGCAGGCTCGATTCATACTGCGCCAGCTTGTCGGCCAGCGTTTTGCTCTTGGAGGATTCGGCGGCCTCAGTTAGATCGAGTTGAAGCTCGGTGGGCACGCTGCCTGATGCCAGGCGATTGAGCCACTCGCCGAGGCGATCTTCGGCTTCGGGTGTTTTGATCGTGCCGAGCGTTCGCAGGGCAGATTGCTGCTCGCGCGTTGCGCCTTGCGAAAGCGTCTGGCTGATCAGCTCAATGGCGCGCGGCGGGTCGGTTTCCGCCAGGATGCGAACCGCCTGCCCGCGCAATTCCGGCTCGCGGCTATCGAGCGCTGTATCGATCAACTTCGCCAGACCCTCATATTTTCGCGACGCGAGTAATTGCAAAGCCGCCACGCGTGACGCGACGGCGCGTTGCGGGTCAGGTATCCATCGGGCGAAGACGGCATCATCGGTCTTCAGGCCCAGCTTCTCGACCAGCGCCGTCGCCGCCTGGGCGACGCGCTGATCATCGGAAGCGATCAGGTTCGCAAGCTGCGATTCGATTGCCGAGTGGACCGCGATCCCGCTGCGCTTTGGCCAGACCCGATACCAGCCCTCGACGCGATCGAACGGCGTTGGATCTTCCCAGGAGGCGAGGATGTTGATCGCCTCGACGCGCATCGGCGACGGATTGCGCGAGTCGGCGGCGTAGCGAACGAGGCGGTCAATCTGCTCCGCCCCGCCGAGCCGGAGATTCGCATTCAATGCGCGGCGGACAAACGCCTCGTTGGTGATATCGCGTCGATCCGCCGCCTTGGCCAGTGCGGGCAGCGCGGCGGGAATAGAAAAATCATCATGAATCGCGCGGGCGGCTTCGGTGACGACAATCTCCTCGCGATCGTTGAGAAACCGTGCCACGCCGGGATTTGCCAGCCGGCGCAGTGCGACGATCGCCGCCACGCGGACTTTCGGATTTGGGTGATTGGCCGCGGCTATGAGCGCATCGACATCAGCGATGCCGGTGAGGCCGAGGATTCCCGCCTGACGGATATACGGATCGAACGGCGCGTTTTCGCCGAGCAGCTTATAGAGCGCCGGAATTGCGGCACGGTCCTTGAACTTCGCGATTGTCGCCGCCGCGAAAAACCTGACGCGCGAGCTGGCGTCTTCAAGCATTGCGATGACCGGCTGATCGCCGACCAGTGCGCCGAAGACGCGCGTCACTTCGCCCAGAAGTTTGACCGATTGCGTGCGGATTTCCGGATCGGTGTCGGCAAGCGTTCCAACCAGCGACTTGGCCAAGTCAGTGGCCGTTGCTTTGTCAATCGATTTTGCGGAAACGAATTGCCCCAGTCCCCACATCCCATGAATGCGGGCCATCTGCGGCTTTTGCTTGTCGAAGGCGACCTGCTTAAGGACACCATAAGAATGCCGCCGAACCAACTCGAATTGAGCATCTTCGCGCACGCGCATGTCGGCGTGATTGAGTTGTGCGGTGAGCTCCTCGATCGTGCGCTTATACGGTCCATCGCGCAGGAGCAGGCGGGTTTCCAGCCGCGCGGGATCGTTGGCGGCGGTGGGATCGTCGAGCTTGACGATGCTGCCGACGTTTCCGAGCTTGAAGCCGGTATGGCCCCATTCGCAGCCATAAAGCGCGCCATCGGGTGATAGTGCGAGGCCGGTCACCTGTGTTCCGCGGCTGACGACCTGATCGTCGCTCATTACAAATGAAGCCCCTTTGGGCTTGACCGCGAATGCGCGGATAGTTGCCTTGGGGAATTCGGTCACGAAAAAGTAGCCGCGATATTTGTCGTTGAGGGACGTTTCGGTGGCGTATTTTACGCCGCACGGGCCATCGGTGTAGTTGGCGAGGGTCGGCGTGATGTACGCCGCCTGCTGCGGGAAATAGGGAACCCACAATTTCTCCGCAAGCCACGGGTTGTAATGATCCTTCCGCTGATTGCGCGGCACCAGGACATCAAAATTTGCCGAGCGATATTGCCAGTTATAGCGCCAGCCTGAATCGCTGTCCTGCGTGATGTAAACGAGCCGCTCGCGCTCGCCGGGATAATCGCCGTCGTTATCGACGGAGATCAGATTGCCGTAACGGTCGAAGCCGAACTCCTGGATGTTTCGCACGCCGTACGCGAAGACTTCCAGATCGCTTCCATCCGGATTGCAGCGAAGGATGGAGCCGCAGTAATGGTAATCGAGCTTGCGGCCATCGTTGGTGGTGACGTTGAGCGCCTTGTCGCCGATGGAAAAATAAATCTTCCCATCCGGCCCGACGCACAGGCCATGCATATTGTGGCCGCTGTAGCTCATGTGAACGCCGTAGCCGTAGCTGAGCGATTTGATCTCGTCGGCTCTTCCGGCGCCGGTCTTGTCGCGCAGCATCCACAGATCGGGCGCAATGGTGGCATACACATTTCCCTCAAACCAGAGGACGCCGGCAAGAATGTCGGCTTCATTTTTATTGAAGCCTTCGTAGAAGATCGAAGTCTTGTCGGCCTTTCCGCTGCCGCTGTCATCTTCGACGAGATGAATCGTTTCCTTCTTGCCCCCCTGCTGCTTCCCCCAGGCCGGATCGCCGTCGCCGGCCCAGCGGGCGCGGTCTTCGACGGTGACAAAAGTATGATCCGGCAATGTTCGCGTGGAAGGATCGGTGCGAACCTGAAACTCGCCTCCCTCGCGGCGCTGCGTCTCGGCGACGTACGCGCGCCCGCGCCGATCAAAGCTCATCGCCACGGGGTTCTTGAGCGTGCCGCTGGGAAGCCAAACGCTGAGCACGAGCTTCCCCGGCGTCGGTGCCGCTTCGGCAGGCAACGTGGTCGGCTGCGAGGTTGGGAGCGTGGCCGGAGCGGTTGCGGGTAGATCGTCCTCACCGGCGAAGCTTAGCGCGGGAAGCGATGCCAAAGCCATCGCCAATCCCAAGGCGACGATCGCGCCGCGGTACTGGTGGCGCACAATGAGATTCATGTAAGTCATTTGTCGTAACTTCGTTGAAGAAAAAAGCCGGGTCAATGGACGCGTGCGAACCAATCATTTTACGTGTTGGCTCGCGCGACGTTGTGGACAGGGATGCGACAGCCTTGGGCGTATGCTAAAGTACCGGTATGACAATCCAGGAGATTCAGCGCCTGCGCGAAACAAAGCCATTCGAGCCGTTTCGAGTGCTCGTGGCGGATGGGAATCACTACGACGTGTGGCATCCAGAGTACCTATCGCAAAACCCGTCGGGCCGGTTGATAACGATCGGACTGGATGACGACTCATTCGTGACACTCGATCTGCTGCTGGTTGCCGGAATTAAAAAGGGAATCAGGCGGAAGCCGCGCGCCCGTCGAGCCAAGGCCTAGAGGAGACGCATTGCGGGGATTTGTCACATTCCTTGCGATCTCGTCGCTGGCAGCAGCATCGGCCGTGATATGGCTTTGGCTGGCCCGACCAGCCGATCTTTCGCTGCTCGATCATCGGATCATTCACTCATCGTACAGCGGGGATATCGGTGTTGAAGCGTCCGGCTTCCATCTCGCGCTTCCGTTTTCAATGGTTCTGTCGATCACTCTCTTGCCGGCGCTGGCGTGGTATCTGCTGCATTGTCACGATCAGCGCGTCTGGCGGCAGCGAGTATCGGCGGGACTGTGCCCGCGCTGCGGTTACGATCTGCGCGCAACACCAAAAGTGATCGGGCCAAAGCTCGATAAGTGTCCGGAATGCGGAGTGGATCCCGGCGCGCCTCGCGTAAAACCGAAAAGGAACGAGCGATACCGGTCGATTTAGTCGTCGTCCGTAAGGTGGGTGTACTCGCCCACCACGAGCGGATGGTGGGCGAGTACACCCACCCTACAAAAGCAATCGGCGGGATTTATTCCGCGGGGGTTGCGGTAGCGCGAGGAGGATCCGTGCCCTCGCCTTAGGCTCGTACACGGCGTGGTGTACGGTTCTGGTAGTACCGAGCGATTCTCGGAGAACAGAAATTGCCACCACGCCGTGTACGAGCCGAAGGCGAGGGCACGGATCCTCAGAGCGCTCCGGTGAAGCCGTTTGTCGCATCGGCACGCCCGCGCGCGGCAAAGCCCCCTATCGCGGCTCTCAAAGGGATTTCACCAATCCATCTGTCGCCGCCAATTCGCGCGTCAATCCTTGAACTAAGTCGCTCGAAGCCGCGCCGGGCAGCACTTCCCACGTGTACGTCTCGACCTCCAGATGCGGCGCATACCTCAGCTCGCGAACCGTCGCCAGCGCTTTCTTCAAATCGGCTCGTGTGGTTTGCAGCGGGCCGAGCCGCTCGGCATCCACGGGCACATGGAAATGCACGCGCCATTGCGGCGCCTTGAGGAAATCGGCACTAGGATGATCGATCACCGCATCGGTCAGATCGACGGCGCGGGCGATTTCCCCGTCGCTGGATTTGGCCAGCGTCTGATGCAGATAGCGCGGCTCGACATATCGCCTCAATGCTTCGCGGCCTTCGCGGTTCTCCGAGGGGCGATCTAGTTGCAAGGCACAGCTGATGTGAACCTTGTTGATCCGAATCCCCGCGCTGTCGATCAAGCGGATCGACTCAGCGACATCTTCAAACTCAACCGCCTGATGGCAGACGTCATAGCAGAGGCCGAGGTGCTCCTGAACCGCATCGAGCGCGCCCACATCGGCGGCGCGCTGTCTTAGCTGCGCGAAGAATTCGATTGCCTCCGCAGTCGTCTCCAGCAGGCAAAAGGGTTCAGGCTCAATCGACAGGCGGATGGTGCGGCCGGTGTCGCGATATCGCTCCAGCTCCTGGGCGCAGTCGATCAGTTGGGTGATGGCTGTGTCGCGAAAATTGGCGGGATGATCGAACTGCTTAAATCCGAGAGGCAGCGTCGAGATGCTTCCTTCGCCGCCGGCTGGAAGCAGCGTTGCCAACACCTTCGCGCATTGCAACGTGTATTCCAATCGTTGTGGTTGAGACCAATCGGGCAGGTAGACCTGTTCCTTCACCCGCGCGCCGTGGAAATCGCCGTAGGGAAAGGCGTTGAGCGTGTGGCAGCTCAAGCCTCGCCGCGCCAGGCCATGGGCGAATCGGGTTAGCGCGGCTTCGGAGGCCAGCAGCTCATTGACCACCGGCCGGGCCAGCCAAAGCCCCGCCGACAGCGGGCGGCCAAAGGCGCGGGCGACCGCCAACGTGTAGCGATCCAAGCCGTCTTCCACTTCCGCGACCGATCGGCCGGGATGAACATTGGTGCAATAACTCAGAGGCAGGGAGCTGAATGACATCGCAATCCTTGGGGCGCGTTTGGGCTATTTGGCGGATGTTTGTTGATCGGTATCGGGATACCAGTCCGGCTGAAGGTTGGAGCCTTCTTTAGTGAGCTGAAGGAAATCCATGTCTTCATCACCCAGTTTGCTTACGCAAATGTTCCACGGCCCTTCGGACGAAGGCGCGCGGCAGAAGACCACCGTCGATCCATCGGGCGAATACTCCGCATCGTGCTGAACATCCGCGCCGGCGGTTACCTGCTCCCAGTTTTTGCCATCGGCATCCACCTGATGAACATGCCCTTTCACGGTCTGACAGAGCAGCTTGCGGCCATCGCGCGACCAGCGCGGCGTGCAACTCTCCTCCTCCGTGCTCAGCGGCGCGATCTGCTTGCCGTCGAGACTCAAAAGATAGATTGCCACCGACCCGGTATGTCGGCTGGCGACGGCCAACTGCTTTCCATCCGGACGCCAGGCGGGAACGCCGCAGCGCTCCCAAGCTTCGGGAGTGATACGCCGCTCTTGCGAGGACGTCAGGTCTCTGACCCAGACTTGGTTGTCGCGAATGAAGGCGATCTGCTGGCCATCCGGGGACCAATCTGCCTGGCTGCCCGTCGTGATCTTGCGCGGCGCAGAGCCAACGCGATTCATCGTCCAGATTTCGGGAAAGCCGCCGCGCAGAACGGTGTAGAGAACGGTCTTTCCATCGGGCGAGAATCGCGGGTCGGCGTGGGGATCCTTGTCGCTCGTCAGCGCCTTTGGTTCACTTCCATCCGCGCGCATGCTCCAGATGTTCAGCGTGCCGCTGCGATCTGATGCGAAGATAATGGTGCCCTTGAGCTGCGAAGGTTGCAGTTTGCCTGGCGGTGCTGCGGAGGGCGCCGCCGCCACTGGAGATGCCTTCGCAAACTCCAGAGCGAGCGCGGATGGCGATGGAGTGGACGGCAATGTAGATGGGACCACAAATGCCGTTGCACTGGTGACAGTGATCTTTGCCGTCGTTTTGTCGCTCCGCACGCGACGGAATCCATAAGTGTCTGCGCCAAAGCACGCGTCGGTAAAGAATGGAAATTCCTTGAAACGCCGGGCCGGCGTACAGTTCTCGGCGGTCGTGTCCCACGCGCCGCCGCGAAGTGTGCGCTGCTTGCCCGTCGCTGGGCCGCGCGGGTCGTGGGCGGTGCCCTGCGGATAGGCGTCGCCGTACCAGTCGTTGCACCATTCCCAGACGTTGCCGAGCATGTCGTGAAGCCCCCACGCGTTGGGCTGCTTGCGGCCAACAGGATGGACCATTCCCTCCGATTCCGGTTTGCACCACGCATATCGCGGCAGGTCCGCCTCGTCGTCACCGAAGAAATATTTGGTATGGCTTCCGGCTCGGCAAGCGTATTCCCACTCCGCCTCCGTCGGCAGGCGATACCCATCCGCATCAAAGCGGCATTCCCAGGTCTGCAAGTCATAACAGGGCGTGAGCCCTTCCAGCTCCGAGCACTTGTTGCAGAATTTTGCCGCGTCGATCCACTGCGCCCGCTCGACGGGATTCTGCTTTCCTATCTTTTTCGACGGATTGGTCCCCATGATCTTCTGGTAAAACTCCTGCGTCACCAGATAGCGATCCATGTAGAACGACGAGACAGAAACGACATGCGGCGTTTCATCCGGCCGCCCGCCCTCCTGCCCCATCGTAAATTCGCCGGCAGGAATCCGTACCAATTCGCCGCCGGATTTGGCCAGTAGTACGTCGGTCGCCGGGCCAGTCGGAGCGGAAGGCCGATTGCGGAGCATGAACGCTCCGCCCGCCAGTGCGACGAGGACTACAAGACCGAAAGCAATGCCGACGCCGGAGCGCTTTTTTGTTGGATCGGCTCTTCCAGGTTGTGATGCGTCGTTGATCTGCATGTCGCTCACTTCGAAAAACCTCGGACTCAATTCGCTGGCCGACTCGGTGCGATTCTCCCTCTCCCCTGTACTCAGGGGAGAGGGTTGGGGTGAGGGGACGAAGCGTCAATCTTGCGAGCCGCGCCATTTCGCGATCCGCTGTCCCCTCACCCTGCCCTCTCCCCTGAGTACAGGGGAGAGGGTTCTGAGCGCAAATCGCTCGTTCTGAAGATCCGTAGTGCGGGCATAGTCGCCCAACGCGATCGGTGAATTTCAGGGACGCCGACGTCCTCGTCGGCCCTCCGGGAAATGCCGGCGCGGACGCCGGCGCTCCCACCGTCCTAAAACCCTTCCTTCGGATGCTGATTTCTGAGCATTTGATGACAGCGATCGCGGATTTCCGTCGCGAACGCCCGCGCGCCGGGATCGCTCGTGTCCTGGAAGATCGTTTCCTGCACGATCGCCTTCACATACTGTCGGCAGCGCGAGACGCGCTCGTCCTGCTGATCGCCTAGATCGCGAATCTTGGAGATGCCGGCCAGGTCGGCGTAGTTGTCCGACTTCACCATCTGGATCAACTCTGGTACGCGATCCTTCCAATAGGCTTCGGAGCCGGGGCCTTCAAACTTGTGGCGGGCGATGTCGGCATTGAGCCGATCGAGCTGCGCCAAAGTCTGATCGGCGATCGCCTTGATGGCGGGGCTCTTTGCAGATTCCTGCTTGCAATAAGCGTCCATCTCCGCGCCCCATGCTTTGTACTCGCGCAGGCGATCGTGAACCGCGTGCACGAAATACCACATGTCGTCCAGCGCCTGGATCAGATGCGTTTTGGTTGGGTCGTCGAGTTTTTCGTAGCCGCCGTCGGGCTTGGTTTTGAGCTGCTGAACGATCGGCTGGATGTGATAATCCCACAACCCGCAGGTGGCGTACGCGAGCGTCTGGCGGTCGCCGCCGGGCTTGCGCGGGTTGATGCCAGCGACATCCAGAATGTATTCGCACGGCCCCTGACCCAGCGTCTCGCGCATCAGGTCGATCGGCGTGAAGACGTTCAGCGGAGTGCCAGCGACCCGACCCAATGGATAAATAATCACGCGCTCATAAACGTGCGGCTGATTCCGCTTTGCCTTATCCGCATACAGGCAGAGCCGAACTTCGTCTTCCTTGAACACGGCCGGATAAATGAAAAACGAAGCGAGCGATTCCTGCCAGATCTGCGGAGCGTTGGCGTCGCCCTTTTCCCACCAGGTCAGGCCGGTTTCCCACCAGTTGGCCGACCGCTTGCTGCTGGTGGCGGCGGTAAAGCGGGCATCGAGTGGATCGCTGCCGCTCTGGGCGTTGCCGGTGTTTTTGAAATCAAACGACTGATTGCGTGTGGGCCAGTCGGCGAGACGCTGGCCATTGGCGACCACAAAATCGCCGCGCCAGCGTGCCTCAAACGGCCGCTTCCAGGAGATCGGCGTCGGCTTGTAAGTCGGCAGCGGCGTCGCGTCTTCATCATGCCAAATACTCTTGCGCTCCAGAATTCCCGCGTAAACCGGCTGATCCTGAAACTCAATGCGCGCGGCGGCAACGCGACGCGCCTTCCCCTCCCCCGCAAATACCAAGTCCACCTGCGGATCGCGGCCTTCCTTCTTATCGCCGCCAGCCGACGCCGCGGCGTCCTTGTCTTTGGTTTCCTTCAGCCGGCCGGCCCAATCACACATGACGATTGTGTCGCCGCCTTCGAGGAATTGCAGGAGAAAGTTTTCCGCCGGCACGGTCAGCGAAGGCATCGAGAAACGCGCCGGATCGAACACCACGTCATCGGCAAAGAAATCGGGCAGCACGGCATAGCGCGCGGCGGTCCGCACTTCCACGCTCGCCGCGTTCGCGCCGGGATTGATCTTGACGTACCCTTCCAGCCCAAGCGACAGGTCGGCGACGGCATTTCCTGCCGTCACGCGTAACACGCTTTTGCCGGCTTCATTCTTGGTGACTTCTGCTTTGCCGATCGGCTCAGCCTGCGCGCCGCCCTTGGCCAGAATCGCAAGGTTCATGCGAGGGCGCATCGTGTCCGATTTGATGAAAACCGCAACACTCGGCTGTCCCGGCGCGGCTACCATGCGCAGCGCCTTGTTTTCCAAAATGGCCTCGCCGGGCGACTGCGCCATCGCCATTGCGGGGAGGATTGATAATGCGAATATCGTAAAGGCAGCGAGATGAGAGGCGATTGCGTTTGTTCTCACGTTTCCCTTCCTAGCCGCGCTCAAGCGGCACATCGCGTTAGCCGTGCGATCTGTACCGGGGAAGCCCCTATATTCGTCCGTCTGCCCGCGGTTGACAAGAGCGATATTGGGGCTCGGACGATCCGGGATGCGTTTCATGTTAGACGGCTGCATTTCTCCCTCCTCCGGTACTCCGGGGGAGGGCTGGGGTGGGGGTGGTGTAGAACCGGCGCTGCTCGCAAGAAGCCCCCACCCTAACCCTCCCCCGGAGTACCAGAGGAGGGGACAAGACTCGTCGCTTGTCACGCACCGGACGAACCCCCACTCAACGGGATATCCGACCGCATCATATAAGAGCAGGCATGACATTCGATGTGCCGCACATGGAGCCCATCATGAACCGAATCGCACTCTGCCTCTTGCTATGCTTCTTCGCAAACTGCTTCAGCGAGATCGCAAGCGGCCAGGAAAGCAGATGGTCATGGCAGCAGCCGCAGGCGAAGGTGCTGCCGACGGGTGATCTGGAGTGGGCGCCGCGGGCGTTTGAGTTCAAGGCGGGCGAGTCGCCGCGCTATATTGATTTCGATTCTGGCTCGGATGCCAACGATGGACTTTCCAGGCAGACACCCTGGAAGCATCATCCGTGGGACCCCGCCGCGACGGAGAACGCCAAGGCTTGCAAGGGCGCGCACGCGTACATTTTCAAGCAGGGCGTGGACTATCGCGGGGAGATGAACGCCAACGAGTCCGGCACTGAGGCCGCTCCGATCGTCCTGACCCGCGATCCTTGGTGGGGAACAGGCGCGGCGGTGATCTGCGGTTCGGAAATCGTGAGCGGCTGGAAACAAGGGACAGACAACCCGCTCATTCCGGAGCCGCAAAAGGTCTGGTACGTGGACCTTGCCTGGGCGCCGCGCAAGGTTTGGATGGTCGGCAAAGACGGCGCTGTCTCGCGCATCGCGCTGGCCCGCACGCCCAATTGGAACATCAGCGATCCGGACGACATCAAGAGCGAGTGGTGGGCCTGGAAGAATCCCGAAAAACCGTTTGACAATTACGCGATGTTCAACGGGCAGCGGCGGCATCTGGCGTTCGACAAGGAGCACATCAATACGAGCAATCCGCAGGATTATTACGAAGGCGCCATCGTCTGGACGACCAAGGGGTGGGTCATGGGCAGCCCGTTTCAGGCCAGAGTCGTGGCGGCGGATCGCGAGAAAGGCTCGGTGACTTTCGCAGATCAATTCGGCGGTGCGCCGACCTACAAGATCATTCGCGGCTGTCAGTATTACTTGGAAGACAAGCCGCAGTATCTCGATTCGCCCGGCGAATTCTGGTTCGACAAAAAGGGGAACGGCGGCCGGCTCTACATCCGCCTGCCCGGCGACCAGGACCCCAACCAGGTCCGAGTTGAAGTGGCCAAGCGCATCCATGCCATCGATAGCCGCGGCATGAGTCATGTGCGCATCGATGGGCTGACATTTCACTTTACGAACGTCTACTGGAATTTGATGGCGGCGCCGTATTGGGTGTCACACGAGAGCATTGATGTCGAGCCCGCGTGCGTACGCCTGCTCGGTAGCGGCACCGATATTCAGGTGACGCACTGCAATTTCGAGCACGTCCATCGCGGCGTGCGCCTCAAAGCCTTCGGCAAGGAGGATGCGATCGACCAGGTTGCTGTGAGCGACAACACCTTCTCCGACGACGACGCCGGCGGCGTGGAGATTTCAGACGGCACCGTCTATGCCGACCTCGATGGACCGATGGGCCGGCTTTACGACGTGCGCGTGCTGCGCAACAAGTTCGATCATATCGGCATTCGTCCTGATCTGTTCGGCCAGGGTGTGACGGTGGAGATCAACTACGCGCAGACTGCCGAGGTGGCGGGAAATATCTTCGACCGCGTGTGCGCCCAGGGCATCGACGTTCACGGCGCCAAGCAGGATGGTGCCGCAACCAATCGCCCCTTCGCGCGCATTCTGATTCACCACAACAAGGCGGTGGATACGCTACTGAACAACGATGACTTTGGCGGCATCGAAACCTGGCAAGGCGGGCCTGCCTACGTCTACGACAACATCTCGGGCAACCCCGGCGGCTATCGGAGTTGGCAGCACACGATGGAGCCCGATACCGAGAGCCGCTTCGGCCACGCCTATTACCTCGACGGTGCGTTCAAGAATTATTACTTCAACAACATCGCATGGGGAAAATCCAAAGGCCCGACCGGCAAGCTCGCGAACACGTCGGCGATACAGGAAATCATCAGCTATCAGAACACGTTTTTTAACAACACGATGTACAACTTCGTGCGGGCGTCGCGGCGTCAGGTGCCGCAGGCGGGGCGCAATAAATTTCTGGGCAACATTTTCCAGAGCATGGGCGCGAGCGTCTTTCGCGATGCCGACCCCGCGCGATCCGCCGCCGGCAACGAGGCGGACGCGGGCCGCCGCCGCAATCAGTTTGCTATCGAGACAGACGCCTACGCGCGCAATGTCTTCAATGATATCGGGCTGAGCGAAGGATTTGGCGTGCTGGAGCCCTCCGGCCGATGGCTTACGACATTGCAGGCGTTTCGCGATGCGCTCGGCAGCTATAAACCTATGGCCGGCGAGGTGGGGATCATGGCGGATCAGCCGCCGTTGCGCGACGCGGCGGGGCATGATTTCCGGCCCGCCGCCGACTCCGCTGCGCGCGGGCGCGGCGCGAAAGTCTTCGTTCCCTGGAGCCTTTACGAAACCGTGGCCGAGTGGAATTTCTGTCCGATCGAGGCGGACCCCACGCGCATCCTCGATGAACATTGGTGCATGCCGCCCTACTACACCGGCCGCGACAACTACTACAAATTTCCGACCTATCCGCTGACGGCTGTCAACATCACGCTCAAAGATTTTCAGCAAGGCCCGCTGGAAAATTGGACCGCCGGCGCGCTGCATTTCAACGGCCGCGATCAATACGCGATGCTCAAGAATGAGGAGATCGATCGCGCCGTTACCATGATTGCGGGAAGAGGCAACGGCGGCGCGACCCGCAGCATCAGCGGCGCGGAGCTGGCCAATCCGCAGATTCACACCTCCAATTTCCTGATCGAGGTTTACTTCCAGGCAGCGGCGGGAAGCACGAATGCAACGCTGATTCAGAAGATGGATTCGGCCGGCTGGGCATTGCGTATCAATGAAGCCGGCGGCCTTACGCTGACGGCCAAATCAGGAGACACGACCGCCAACCTGGCGAGCCGCAGCGCGGTCAATGATGGCAAGTGGCATCACGTGATCGCCGAGGCCGATCGCAACGCGGCGACGTTCGCGCTCTACATCGACGGGAAGGCTGATATCGCAGGCCCCGGCCTCGGATCAGACGCGTCTGTGGCCAACGACGCTGATCTCTACGTAGGCGGCACGCCGCAGGGCCACAACCTGAACGGCGCAATCGACTTCCTCCGGATCGCGCGGGGCACGTTGGCCGACTCGAGGACGACGATCGACGAACTCTTCGAGTGGGAGTTTCATGGACCGTTTTTGCAGGACTTCGCCAGCCGCCCGCGCACGGCCGACGGCGGATATGCCGGCGCGATTGACGGGAGTGATCGGTGACCAAAGGGCCCCGGAGGCGCAGATTATGCTAGCGAGGCAATCTGTGACTTGAGATACTTTCCCCATGCAGTGGAATATTCAATGGACAGCGATGCGGCAGTCAAAGCGCTTTTGTTACCAAATTGCTGCGAGCATCGGGGCGCTCGTTCTCGTCGCAGCCGGAAACGCCCTTTCGCAAGAGGCGGGACGCGACGGCACCGCGGCCGCTGTCACGGCGCCGGAGGCGCATAACTATGCACGGTGGGAGTCGGCGATTGCCGCATTCGAGAAGGCAGATCGGGCCAATCCGCCGCCGAAGGGAGCCGTGCTCTTTGTGGGGGCGTCCACGATCACGCTATGGAAGTCGCTTGAAGCGGATTTCCCGGAACACAAGGTGATCAACCGCGGTTTCGGCGGCTCGGAGATTGTTGACAGCACTCACTTTGCCGACCGCATCATTTTCCCCTACGAGCCGAAGATGATCTTTTTGCGGTCTGGGAGCAATGAGATTTTCAACGGCGAATCGCCGGAACAGGTTTCGGCGGACTTTGAGGCGTTCGTAAAGAAAGTGCGCGAAAAACTGCCGGATGCCCCGATCGTTTACATCTCGATCAATCCCATCCCTTCGCGCTGGGGACAGAACGACAAGAATCTGAAAGCCAATGAGCTGATTCGAGCGGCCATCGGGAAAATGCCGAAGGTCAAATTCCTGGACATCTGGGACATCAGCATAACAGCCGATGGGAAGCCGCGCGAGGATTTGTTTGGTCCGGATCGGCTTCACTTCAACGCGGCGGGATACAAGCTGCTTGCCGAGCGCGTGCGGCCGCTGCTGCCGCCGGCGCAGACAAAATGAGCAATCCACTTCGCGCGATTTATATCGGGAAAACCCGGAACAGAACGGCCGCTATCGTCATCAGGATTGATGCTCCGAAGAGATAGGGAATGGTAAATTTCTGGTGTTCGCCAAGCTCGATCCCCGCGAGCCCGACGATCAGAAAAGTTGCCGGCGTGAGGGGGCTGACGGGGAAGCCGGTGGTCATTTGCCCCAACAGCGCGGCTTGCGCAACGTGCACCGGCGGAATTCCAAATCCGCCGGCGATGGTTGCGACAACCGGCAATATGCCAAAGTAAAACGAGTCGGGATCGAACAAGAGACTGAGCGGCATCGCGACAAGCCCCAGTGCGAATGGAATGTGGCCGGCAAAGCGGGAAGGAATGTGAGCGGCGGCGACGGTTGCCATCGATTTGAGCATTCCCGATTCCTTCATAATCCCGGTGAATGCGCCGGCGGCGAGCAGAATCCCCGCCATCATCAGGGCGGCGCGGGCATGCGCGTCGATTCGGGCGCGCTGCTGGTCGGCATTTGGATAATTCAGCATGAGTGCCAGAACGGTGCCGATCATGAAAATGACAACCGGCTCGACCTTGCCGCTGATCATGATTCCCATGAGCAGAAGCGTCAGCAGCAGGTTGGGCCAGAAGTTGCGCGGCCGGCGCAACCGCAGTTCTTCATCGGTGAGAACGCGCGTCACGGCTGCTGCCGCGACCACATTTTTCGACAGCCCCAGCCGCTTCTCTTCCTTCCACCCGAGCCAATAGGTGATGGCCAAAACGTACAACAGTCCGACGATCTGAACCGGAAGCAGCGGATTGAAAATCTGCGTCACGGGGATATGCAGTGCGCTGGAGGCGCGAACGGTTGGCCCCGTCCAGGGCAGGAAATTCACGCCCGCGGCCAGCGAAGCGGCACACGCAAGCACGCGCTTGTCCATCCGAAGCCGCTCGTACAGCGGCAACATCGCTGGAATCGTGATGAGAAACGTGACCGCGCCGGAGCCGTCCAGGTGAATCAGCAATGCCAGCAGCGCGGTTCCCGGAACAATGCGCGTTGGCCGGCTGCCGACCGAGCGGAGGATTCGCTCGATGATCGGATCGAGCATGCCGGCATCAGTCATGATGCCGAAATAAAGGATCGCAAAGATAAACATCCCTGCGACCGGCGAGATGCTCTGGATGCCGAGGACTATGAACTTGCCCGTGGCGAGGCCAAACCCGCCGGCCAGTGATGCGATAATGGGAATCGCAATCAATGCGACCAGCGGCGACATAATGCGGCCGATGATGGCCGCCAAAAGCACCAGAATTGTCAGCAGGCCAAGTAAGGCAAGCATGCGCCGGCTCCGGGGCTATATGAGTGCGACGAGATCATCCGGCACTTGCACCTTCATGCTCAAGAGCAGGAAGGCAAGCGTCTTGCCGTGTGAGTCGAGATTGAGGGCGTCATTGACGCCGCCATCTAGTGCGCCGGTTAGAACAAAATTCAGCGCGCCCAGGCGCGGCAGCACATAACGCCGCACGTCAGCCAGCGGGCGATGGCCAAATACCGCCCGCACGCGATCTTCGGTAACTTGCTCGACCAGCAATGGGAAGAATTCGGGGCGATAGGCAATGACGCTGATGTTGGCGGTGTCGCCCTTGTCACCCGTTCGCCCGTGCGCGATCTGGTGCAGCGTGATGTCAGACTGTTCATGGCTCATTGAGTTAGTCCTGAAAGCTAAAGGTGGCCGGCACGAGATCGCGCGGGACCAGACAGGAAACGGAACTCAGGCGCGGCGTGATCGCGGTGCGGACGCCGCCGCCTCCCGCGGGGCCGCAGGTATACAGAGCCGTTACCTCGCGAGCGAGACGCTCGACTGCCGTGCGATCTGCATGAACAGCGGCTGCGCGCAGGCGCACGTCTTGTGCTACGCCTGTCGGCAAGTGATCGAACGCACGGTTGCGATCATCGCCGAACACGCTCAGCACGCCCAGCAAATCGAAGCGGATCTTGAGTTGATCGCCCATGCGCCGCTTGATGATTTCCGCCGCCAGCTTTGCTCGCGCCTCGGCGTTGGGCCCGGCGTAGGAGATTTCCCCTTCTCCGAGCCATCCCCCTGCGAAGCAGATGGTTGCCTTGAGCGATGCTGGCCTGGGGTGGCCGCGCACTCCCAGCACCGCGACACGGTCGGGGCCGACCTGCTCGACGCTGGCTTGCGAGATGTCCGCGACGACGTCGGGAGTAAGGTACGCAGCAGGATCGTGCAACTCGTAGAGCAACTGTTCCTTTACGGTTCGGCAGTCCACGATTCCGCCGGTGGCGTCGGCCTTTGTGATGGTGAACGAACCGTCGGCGGCGATTTGTGCGATGGGGAAGCCGACCGTATCAAGTTGGGGAACGTCTTTGAATCCCGGATCCGCGAAATACCCGCCGGTCACTTGTGCGCCGCACTCGAGCAGATGACCCGCCATCGTGGCGCGGCCGAGCGTGTCCCAATCCGTTTCGTCCCACCCGAAATGCGCCATCGCCGGACCGACGGTCAGCGAAGGGTCGGCAACGCGCCCGGTCACGACAACTTGCGCACCGGCGCGAAGCGCGTTCGCAATGGCCGACGCGCCCAGGTACACATTGGCGCTGACCCATTCGCGGGATGCATCGGCGGGGTTGAGCAACGGTTGAAGGAGATTGCGCCCGCGAGAATCGGAGAGATCATCCCCTTCCACAACTGCCACTCGAGCGTTTGGACTCCCCTGCTCTGCGGCGATCTGCTTGATCCGCCGAGCGGCGGCCCGCGGATTGGCGGCGCCGAAATTACTCACGATCGGAATGTCGTGTTCCAGGCAAAGTCGAACCACGGGGCGGACCATCGGCTCCATCAGCGGCGCATAACCGCCGGCCGGGTTTTGGCGGCGCTCAAGTTGTGCAAGAGCAAGCGTTCGCTCGGCGAGCATTTCGAAGATCAGCACGCCGCGGCCGCCGCGAGCGATGAGGGATTTCACAATCGGCAGCGCGGCGTCAGTGCGATCACCGCCGAAGCCGGCCGCGCAACCGATGGAAAGACTTTCGCCCTTCATGCTGAGTTTCTCAACGCAAAACGGCGCTGGCTTGGGCCTGTTGAATGAGGCGGTCGGCGTCTGCTGCCAGCAGGAATCGCTCCTGCACTAAACGCTGGGTCGCGGCGGTCACGGCGGCGACGTAGCCGTCATGATCGTGATATCGTTCTTCGAGAGCTCTGCGTGGATCGCCCGAAGCCTCGCGCGCGGCTTTGGTCCGGGCGAATGGAACGTATCCTCCGGAAAATCCGCTGGCATGGTCTTTGTAGAATCCGCTAGACGCGACGTTCCAGCCGAGGTATGTGCCCAGCGGCGCCTGGTGAAGGACGGATGGGATGCCGGCGGTTTCGTTGCCGTCGGAATCGACTTTGGGAACAAGACTGGGAATCACGCGCTTAATCTCCGGCGGCTGACTCGCCATGCGGCCGGACATGTCGTTGTAATTAAAGCCCGGCCCCAGATCGTAATCGAAAAACGGATTGAGCAGATTGTCCGGGAACGGATTCCCCGGGATGACAGGAAAGCCCATGGCCCGATGATTGGGCCGCACCAACTGCCCTTCCGCAAATAGCGGATACTTGCTTGCTGGCGGCTGGTCGTCCTTTGCGACCCAATCGATCAGCGCGATCAGCAGCGCGCGCATCGTCTCCAACTGAGGGTTGGGATTGTCGGGCAGCTCATATGCCCCCGAAGGGCGTGCTTCGCTTGTGAAGCCGCCGCGGCCGCCTCCATGTGTCGTGCCGGGGAAGTAATAACGGCGGACATTTGCGGGCAGCGGAATATCCTGATCAGCTTTGGTCCCCACCAATCCCGGCGACATCCGCAGCCCCCAGAATTCAGTTGAACCAAATGTCTCAAAGATTTTTGGTATCGTGTTCGAGGCACGCGACCGATCCAGCAGGCTGGCCGATTTCCGTCCGCGAACCGTATCCTCGTATTCGCCCCACCAGAGCACGCCCTCGCTTCCCGGTTCGTAGAGCGCAGCCGCGCCGCCCGGCCGCGCGAAGCGGAAATTGATCGGAAGCTGCCGGCCGGCGATGTGGTCGTTGGCGCCGTCCCAGACGATGCGGCCAGATTCATCCTGGTTGAATCCCAGATGAATAAACGTCTTCACGAAATTTCCCGCTTGCGAGATGCCTTGTGCAACTACGTGGGAAACTTTGCCGCTCAGCGGGTTGGCGGTGCCATTGTCATCCGTAGCGGCGCGCCGGAAGAAAGAGCAGATGTCCCTCGTTGCCGCCAGCCCGACGCCAAGAACCAGAGGATCCTTCGTTGTATATGAAAGCTCAAAGAGAAGGCCCGGATCGAAGCCGTGCTTAAGGGAGATGCGCGTTGGATCTGCAACGCCCGGAAACGGAGCCGAGCGACAATCGGCAAAGGCCCAATCGGCGGGAGCGATCGGCACCACCGCGCCATCCTCGGACGCGCGGCATGTCAGAACCGCCTGCGTAGTGTCGAGGATAGCCGCGGCCTGCGTCGCGGGCAGCGCGAGTGTCACCGTGCCAGCGGGCGTGTTCACGAAGCGCGCGAAAGCCGGCCCGGTGATGCTCGATCCATCTGGGCTCTTTGCAATCGGCACCACGATGGTTTCGGCGCCGGGCCGTTGGGCGACATCGCCTTGCCAGCCGCTGTAGAGGATGATGTCGCCGCGATTGAAGAAGAATCCATCGCCGGGGTCACCGCCGACATTGAATGCGGACATGAGAATCCGGTTGCCGCGATTGGGCACGCCGTAAATCAGAATGCCGCTGGCCTTCGCCAAGTCCACCGGCTTCCAGAGTGAGAAGGTCGCGACGTACTCAACCTTCCCGCGTGCGTTGCGCGGCGCGAGGTCCAGATCATTGATGATCGTGTTGTGCGGATCCTGCGGATCGAGTTCTCCAAAGGCATGGCCGGTGATCTTCTCGTATGCCCCCGCTGCTCCAAAAACTCTGCCGTCGTAAGTCGGCGATTGTCTCTCGTCGATGACAATTCGCGTCACGCGGGCGCGGGCCTGGGCGGCAAACAAGCTGAATGCGACAAGCAAAGCCGCTCCCGCAGTTATGGGCCAGGCGAAACTGTGTTTTTGCAGCATGTTGGATGATCTTATTTCAACGCATGGCTTCATTGCGAGCATAAACCCCGGAGCTGTCGCCGCAATACTTTGTTGGACGCGGTGCGCGGCAATGCCTCGATCAATCGTACTTCCTCGACACGAAACAATGGATTTAATTGCGTTCGGATGGCATCCTGCATGAGCGGCTTGAGCGCGTCGTGAGTGTGTTGGCCTGGCGCCGCAAGGACGCAGAATACGACCAGCCGTGATGGGCCGCCGGCCGGTGGCGCAACAGCAACGGCGGCGGTTTCCCGAACGCCGGGCACCTGATTGAGCACTCGTTCGATTTCGGCGCAGCCGACTTTGATTCCTCCGAGGTTCATGGTGTCATCGCATCGGCCAACGACGCGGTAATATCCGTCGCCCAGGGCCTCCAACTCATCGCCGTGCCGGCGCAGCGGCATCCCGCCTTTGCCTGGCGGCGTATCCATGTAATACGTCGCGTCGTTATCGCGATTGAGCAATCGTGTCGAAAGGCCTATTGAAGGGCCATCAAGGAAAACCTCGCCCTTGTTTGCCGGTTTCAGATTCTCGTCCAGCAGCACAAAATCAGTTCCGAGCGCAGGCGTGGTGAAAGTGGACGGCACACAGGGCTGCACAACTGTGCCGGTTACGTATGCGCCGCCGATCTCCGTGCCGCCGCAATATTCGATGACTGGGCGGTTGCCGGCCAGATGCATCAGATAGAGCATGTCATCGGGATTGGAGCACTCGCCGGTGGAACTGAACGCGCGGATCCGCGACCAGTCGAGGCCGCGCATGCAACCGCTTTGTCGCCATGCGCGAACGAGGCTCGGCACCAGGCCAAGCATTGTGACACCGGCATCCTGCACGAACTTTCCGAACGTGGCGGTGGTCGGCGCATCAGGGTAAAGCGCCATCGTCGCGCGGTTTATCAATGTCGCAAAGATCAGCCACGGGCCCATCATCCAGCCCAGATTGGTTGGCCAGCAGGTGACGTCGCCCGGATGCACGTCCTGATGAAAATGCGCATCGGCGGCGCATTTGATTGGAGTCGTATGGTCCCAGGGGATGGCCTTGGGTTCGCCGGTTGTGCCGGAAGAGAAGAGAATATTGATCGGATCGTGCGGATCGCGGGCAATGCTGCTCAGACGTTCGTTGGCGCTAAGAAACATTTCGAACTGAACGTCGCCCGAGCGCAACTGTGTTTTCCGATCGCTTATCGCGTTAACCACGACGGTCGGCGGAGCATTCGCAGCCGCGACCTTTTCATACAGGGCCAATAGCCGGCCTCCCCAATGCACAACGTCCTGCGTGAAGACTCGCTTCACGGCAGCCAGGCGAAATCGAACGGCGATCTCCTCCGCGGCGAAGCTGTCGGCGATCGATACGACCGCCGCACCGGCAGCGATCACGCCGAGATAAATCGCGATGGAGTTTGCAGTCATCGGCATGACAACACCGATTGCGTCGCCGGGCATGATGCCCATAGCGGCCAGGCCATTCGCCACGCGCGCGACCTGGCGGTGAAGCTCTTTGTAGGTCCAGGCCGGGGCGCCCTCTTCGCCAGCCTGAACAATCGCGGTAGCGTTCTCGTCAGCTTGAAAGCAACTATCAATAATGTTGAGCTTCGCATCGACCAGCCAGCGCGGCTGCATCGGGCGCGTACGATCCATGATCTTCGCATACGCCTGCCGAAACTGAATTCCCAAACGTGCGATGGATCGCTCCCAGTATTGTTCGCGGTTCTCGGTCGACCACCGATGTAGCTCGGAATAGCTTGCCAAGCCAAGCTCCCGCGCCAAGGCCGTGACGTTGGCTCGCGCGATCTGCTCGGGGGTCGGCAGCCATGCCGGCTCAACGGTGTTGGTTGACGGGTTGGTTGAAGGATCCATCGGTCTTGTCTCGTCTTTTGCGAATCCCACACTTACGATTATCTGACGAGCATCTTAACAGAGGATTTCACCATGTCCGGCCCCATCTTTCTTGCAGGCGGCGTTCGCACCGCGATCGGAAACCTCAACGGCGCGCTGTCGGCTGTACCGGCGACGGCGCTTGGGAGCGTTGTGATCAAAGCCGCGCTTCAGCGGGCCGGCGTGGCCGCGAATCAAGTCGATGAAGTGATCATGGGTAACGTGTTGTCAGCGGGTCTGGGACAGAACCCCGCGCGGCAGTCCGCGATGGGCGCAGGTCTTAGCCACTCGGTCGGAGCGACTACTGTCGGAAAAGTTTGCGGCTCGGGTCTGAAGGCGGTCATGCTCGCCGCGCAGGCTGTGCGATGCGGCGATGCGTCGGTCGTTGTCGCGGGCGGCATGGAGAGCATGAGCCGCGCGCCGTATCTCCTGGAAAAAGCGCGCGGAGGATATCGCCTCGGCCATGGCGAATTGCTCGACTCGATCCTCCGCGACGGCCTCACCGACGCGTACGGCAACTTTCACATGGGAACGTGCGGCGACAGTTGCGCCGCGACGTATGAATTTAGCCGCTCGCAGCAGGATGATTTTGCCGTCGCCAGCTACCAACGCGCGCTGGCGGCAATCGCGAGCGGCGCGTTTGCGCGGGAAATCGTGCCAGTGGAAACCCCCGCCGGCAAAGGTTCCGTCACTGTTGCCCAAGACGAGCAACCGGCGCGATTCAATGAGCAGAAACTACGCCAACTCCGCCCCGCCTTCGGCGGTGAGGGAACGGTAACAGCCGGCAATGCGTCGGGGATTAACGATGGCGCTGCCGCCGTTGTTGTGCTCTCCGAAGAGAAAGCCAAAACTCTCGGGGTTACACCCTGCGCGAAAATCCTTGGCTACACGACTGCATCCCGCGAGCCGGAACTGTTCACGATCGCCCCGATCGACGCCATGTCGCGCTTGATGGATAAGCTCTCGCTGAAGGTCGCCGAAGTCGATCTTTTTGAGATCAACGAAGCGTTCGCGGTCGTCACGATGGCGGCGATGAAGGAGCTGGCCATTCCACATGAAAAGGTCAACGTGCATGGCGGCGCCGTTGCCCTCGGACATCCGATCGGCGCCAGCGGCGCGCGAACGTTAGTGACGCTGCTCAACGCGATGGAGCGACGCCACGCCCGCATCGGCATCACCTCGCTCTGCATCGGCGGCGGCGAAGCGGTTGCCATGGCGGTCGAATTGCGATGAACGAGCGGCAATGGCTTCACTCGATTTCCCAAGTCCCCCACAGCCGCGGCGTGAGTTCGGCTTCACTGGGTAGATCAGAGACCAGGCCGCTGGCTTTGTTGCTCCAGTAGGCGCGCTGGAGCGTCTGGTAGCCGTTGCCGCGAAGCAGGCCGATGTCACCCCGCAGTTTCATGCCATGCTGAACCTTGAGCCCCAGCACTTCCAGTGGAATGGAAAGCTCATAGATGCCGGCGGTGATTTTTTCTTTAGGGTCAACTAATTCCCCTTCGGCTAACTCGACCTGATCGCTGACGTCGCTCACGCTGTCGAACTTCACGGTCTTGATCGGCGACGTGTACTGTACGGGCGATCCGCTGACGCCTTTGGCGATCTGGCGATAGAGCATCGCCACCGTCTTACCCTTCACGCGCGTGACCAGCAGGCGTTGGTCGCCATCGACGGGGCCCTCGCGCTGCGGGTTTGCCTGCGGGTCGGCGCCGATCATCAGATCCAAAGCGGCCCCCGTCTTGAAAAGGTTCTGAAGTACATCGCCACGGTTGTTCAGCATCTTCGCTTCGTCTGTCTGAAACGCGGCGTACAACCGGCCCTTGGCAATGCGGACGGCGGCGCGCGTTGCGACCTTCTTATGGCCCCAGTCGCCAATTTGTGAAATCCGCTCGTCGATCGTGATCCACTGTGCGTGGTCCCAATCTTTCAGATCGCCGTCGACCACGGGCGCGGTTTCCGCCAGTGCGACGGTCAGCGTCTTGGCGCCCTCCTGCTCCTGCGTCCGTTGGCGCGCCATCTCCTGCCGCATGAAGAACTGCTGGGCGGCGGCCAGTTGCCCGGTCGAGACGCTCAGGTCCTGCGCGGGAAGCCGCCTGGCCTTCTCCAGTCCGTCGACGCGCACGATGCAGCAGTTCAAAACGGAGAGATAAATCGAGCCGTCGGAGGCTTGGCTGATCGTCGGGAAGAAGTCCTCCTCTTTGATGCTTTGGTCGTTCACCAGCGTCCCGCGGTCCGGCGATGGATCCCACGACGCCGTGCGGCTGTCGCGGAATAGCGTGGCAAGGAATAACCCGTCGGTGGTGAACAGATAGATGTTCCCCTTGTTGCCGTTGACGGCGAAGATCTCGCCGATGTCCGATCCGGCGGGCTTGACTGGAAGACCGAGCAGGCGCGTGGTGCCGATCAGCTCACCAGGGAACTCCGGCATTGCCGCGTTGTGCGAGGCGTGCAGTCCGGGCCACATGCTCGGGTAAGACCAAGTGGCCTTGCCGTCCATCCCCCCGCCCAATCCGTCAGCACTGAAAGGTTTGGGGGCGTTGGTAAGGACAAACCGTCCATCGCCGGCAACGATTGATTGTCCACCGCCGCTAGAGGTGGGGCGCTGCGTGTCTTTGGCGAAGGTGCCGACGTGCTGCACGTCGAAGATCGGCGCTCCACCGGATGTGAAGCGCGTGGGACTGAAGAGGAGTCCGGTGCCGGTAGATGCCGCAAGGTCCTGGCGGAAATTCACGCTCAGCGTCTCTCCCCGAAGGCAGCTGACTTCCTCGGGTTGGACCTGCCCATCATCGTTCAAGTCCGACCAGATGAACATCACGCGATCGCGGCGCAGATCGACGCCCGACGGGAGACGCGAAGCGAGCGGCGGTGCGTTCGTTGCGCGGGATCTGCCGTTCTCTGGCTTGGCGGGTTTGACGAATGCGTCGAAAGATTTGTTGTTATTGCACTGGCCGATGCACGCGACAGGCTTGGCCGCGCCGTCGCGCAAAAGCCACAGCGAGGCGGTCGCGGTGCCGCCGGTGGGGTTGGTCGTGTACGAATCCGTGAGATACAGCCGCTCGCCAAAGTGCAGCGGCGTGTCGGGCGCCTGGCTGCGCTCAGGGCGCAGCCAATCGCGCAGCGGATCGATTTCCGGCCGGAGATAAATCGCTGTGGGCCGGCTCGCGCCGCTTTCCCAGTCGAGCTTCAGCTCCATTCCACCGCCGGAGTCGGCATAGAAGAACCGTGTCTTGTCGAGCGAATCGACTGAGCCGCCTCCACCGTATTGCGGCGGGCCGTAGAACGCATTGGCCAGCCTGCCGTCGAGAGTCCAGACGCTGATGCGCTTGGGGAGATAGTCGGTCTCGGCAACCCAGAGGCGGTCCTGTCCGTCGATCGTCACGCCGTTGGGGCTCTGCATGTGTGCGTCGTCATACGGACCGGCCTTCGCCTTGCCCGGCGTACCAATCACGCGCAGCGGCTGACCATCGGGCGAGAACACTTTGACTTGATTGCTCTGGCCGCGGTCGCTGATGTAAAAGTTTTGCTGGCGATCCAGCGTAATTTGCTGCGGCGCTTCCAATCCCCCTGCCACCAGCACCTGCGGCTCCGCAAGTGAGGCCGCCTGGGTGGTGGGACTATTGTGCACCAGCGTTGGCATCGTCACTCGGACGACCTGCCTGCCGGAGATGGCCAGGAGTCGTCCCTGCCTGTCAAAGGCCAGGCCGCGCGGCTGATCGAGCGGCGCTGTCGCAAGAGTGCGATGGGCGGCGGCATCGATGAATACGAGCTGGTTTCGCGGCGTGATTGCGGCGACAAGGATGCCGTTTCGGACAGCCAGCCCGCCCAGCGCTGGAACGCTCGAATGCTCGGGATCTTCCAGGTCGGCCGGCAGCTTGTAAGTTGGCTGCAGGACCGGCGGATCTTCTCCAGTGCCCAGTCGCTTGTCGTTGGGCGTCTTCAGCTTGCCTTGGCCGTTGACGAGCATGTGCAGGCGAAGCTCGGATTGGAAGCCGTTATATTTGTCGCCGCGCCAGGCGGAGCCGGTATAGGCATACACGCCGGCAACTGGATGATCTCCTTCATCGCGGCACAACTGCGTAGCGCCGGTCCAGATGCCGCCCACCCATTCCTGACCGTGGAGCTTCTTCCCTTTGGTGTCGAGCCACGCCAAGCCGCTGCCGCCTTCGCTAACGAAGCTGCCGACGAGAATCTGTCCGCTTGGCGCTGGGTGCCCTTCGCGCTGAGGCGCCGCATCCGGCGGAACAAAGAGCACCGCCGACGGCGGCGTATGGTTTGCCAGCCAACCGCTGCTGCGGTCATTGGTCAGCCACGGCGGATTGCCCGGGTAGTATGCGGTCAGCTCGTAACGAAGGTTCACCTGCGGACGCACGAGCCCCCGCACATGATACAAGCCCGCCGGCACCAGCTTGCCCGGCACGTGATAGACGGCGTGCTTCGCGGCATCGGTGTCGCGGCCCAGATCATCCAAGCCGTCCCACCAGACTGTGTTCTCACCTTTTGGGAAAAAAGTCTCACTGACGAGGTTTCGGACGCGGACACCGCCGGCATCCTCAATGACCAGTGTGACAAACCCCGGCTCAGCGAGCGTAAAACGAACCGGGATCGGTGGTGCCGACGCTTCACTCGGTGTCGAGTCAGCCGCAGCCCAGGTCGCACAGAACACTAGGACCAATGCGGCCGATAGGAAAGTTTGACCCATGCACTCCTTCTACTTCCGAATCGCCGCCGTCCGCGGCTTGGGGCGGGTGCGTGTGCCCGAGGTCACGATCGCCGGCGTGCTTGCACCCGTGGCGTTGTTCATAAAGCCCAGATCGGGCGTGGCGAAGCGGCCGAGGTAGGGGAAGACGCTGCTCATGTTGCTGCTGCTGACGCCGAACCATTTGGCGAGCGTTGCCGAGTATTGATCGACCGATGTCGTCGGAATCCAGCGGCCGGTGCCGGTGTCGTCGGGGCCGTTGACGGTGAGCGTTGGATACGTGCCGTAAAGTCTCTGTCCGATCACGCTGCCGCCCATGATGATGTGGTGATTGCCCCAGGCATGGTCGGTTCCTGCCGTGGGATTGACCGGATACGTTCGGCTGAAATCCGAAGCAGTGAACGTCGTGACGCTGGGCGACACGCCAAGCTGCAAGGTCGCCTTGTACAGCGCGTTCATCGAAGCGCTCAGATCCGCAAGCAGGTTCGCATGGGCGCCGGTTTGCGCGCCTTCGGTGCCATGCAGATCAAATCCGCCGATCGAGGCGAAGAAGATCTGGCGATTGTGCCCGAGCGTGGGCGCCGCCTGGATCAGGCGGGCGATCATCTTCAATTGCTTGCCGAGCGAACTGGTTGGAAATGGCGTTGTCCAATAGGTCGAAGAAGAGGTGGCAGTAATGGCGTTATTCAAAAGGCTCGCATCAGTAATAGCCGTGTTCATTTCGCTGGCGAAAGCGCTTTCGTACAGATTAGTGTGATTCAGGTTCACCAGGTCCTTGAGCGCCTGAAGCTGCGACGCCGGGCTGACGTTGAGCGCGATCGCGCCGCTGGTGGATACGTTGTATTGGTTGATCGTGTTGCCGGTCTCGAAAGTGTTGGCGCCGGCCAGCGAGATGTTCATCGAAACCTGGTTGTTCCCGTTGAGGGAATAGAGCAGATCGGCGGAGCGTCCGCCCCAACCCGTTTTGGCCGGCTGATCTTCGATTGACGTCTGCCATTCCACCTGCTGATCGTTGTGGGAGAAAAGCTGCGGAGGAAGGGCGACGCTGTGAGCCTTGTATTGCGCGAGGGTGATCGGCGCCAGCAATGTTCCGACGTTGGCCAGAATCGCCACCTGCCCGCTGTTGAAGAGATTGGTCAGTTCCACGCAACTGGGATGCAGGCCGTAGGTATGGCCGTCATTGCTCAGCGGATTGAGCGCGAGCGGCCCCCCGGTAGTTCCCGGAAGCGGCAATGCGATCGCGCCGCGCGTGGTCGTGTAATTGCTGTAGGTCGCGCTGTCGGTTTGCAGCAGCAGGTTGTTGCCGTCGTTTCCGCCGAACAGAAAGATGCAAACCAGCGCCTTGTAATCGGTTGGAACCGTCTGCCCCGCCGCGGCGTTAATGAGGCGCAGATCGGAGATGGTGCCGGTGATTCCCGCGGCAGTGAGCGCCGCGCATGCGCCCTTCCAAAGAAAATCGCGGCGGGAAGGATCGTTGTCTTGCGGGCGATGTCGGCGACGGCTCATGAGGCACCTCGTTGAGAGATCCAAAAGTTGAATCAGCGGGCGCGCACTGCCGGCGCGCGAAATCCCCGTGCTACTTCTGAACGGCGGCCTGCGTCGAGGTAGAAACCAGATGCACTGCCGCGCGTGCCTGGCCAAGGTAATCGGTGGGGCTCAATGTTCCGATATACGTTTGAATGCGGCTCTTCACCGCGGAATCAAGCGGCGCGCCGTTAAGCAACAATCCCACCTGATCGATCAGCGCACTGACGCCGTTGTTCTGGGCGACGGTCGTCAGATTGGCGCCGGTCGCCGTCAGGTCCATGTAAATGTCTTTGTAGACGTTTTCTCCGGTAAATCCGGTTTGCGTGTTCGAGCTGTAAATCCCGGTGTAAATCAGATTCTGCTCGTTGATGATGGTTGTCTCGAAGATGATGTCGAATTCCGGCGACACCAGTCCCGCCGCCTGCACCACGCCGGGCTGCGAGTAATGCGGATCGAAGAAGTTAAACACCGTCGGCGATCGAAAGATCGTTTGACCGATGAGATCGGTCTTACCGAGCTGCCACTTCCCATCCTTGGAATATCCGCCGCATGAGCGAAGCAGATTCGCCAGACGGATCATCGGCTCCCTGGCGTGCCCGTAGCCGGGATTGTGGGTGATGTCGGGGCTGCGGGCCTCGTAGTCGGTGAGGATGGCGGTGATAACCGCCTGGAGATTTCCGCGGGCGTGCTGGGGACTGCCGTCATCATTAAAGACCTGCGCGACACGATAGACGTAAGCCGGGCTCGGGTTGCTCTCCACCAAACGCTGGATGAGCTGTCGGCAGACGAATGGGCCCACGTTTGGATGGTTGAAAATGTTATCGAGCGCGAAATTAAGCTCGGCAGTCGCCGACGCCGCGGTTTGGCTGGCGGTGGCGGGAATGACGGCGGGCTGGCTCGCGCCCGGATAGGTCGCCGCGCCGGGATAATTCAGCAGGTTCTTCTGTGTTGTGGAGTGATTGCCGGCGGTAATGACCATCGGCTTCTGATAAACGCTCGTGAAAGGTTGCGTGGTCGGTTGGGTTGAAGGAGGGACCGGCGCTATCAGCGTGACGATGGTCACACTGTTGGTGTTGTTCTGATCCCAACCCGTAAACACCTGTGCGAACTGAGTAATTGTCGTCTGATCATACGTCGGGATCGGCTGACCATTCTGATCGAGCATGAGCGTTCCATCGGGCTGCAGCATGTACAGGCCGATGGTGAAGAGCTGCATGACCTCGCGGGCATAGTTTTCGTTGGGCGAGTTGGGAGGGGTCGCCTTCTTATTCCCCTTCATGTTCAGATATTCCCCCATGATGGGATGCAGCGTGACGTCGCCAAGCAGTGTCCGGAAATTGCCGAACGCATCGTTGGCGAGCATGTCGTAGTAGCTGGCCAGCCCGGGGATATTGCCGTCAATCGTGTCGTCGATTTCGGAGACGACAAAGAGCTCGCTCAGTGCAGTCGCGACGCGCTGGCGAAGCTGATCCTGGCCGGTGACCGCATTCTTCCACCATGCTTCGTGCACGCGCGTGTCATCGAGATTGTCGCCATAGCTATTGGGCGGCTGCGCGGTGGTGACGCGATTGACGATGTTCTGGTACATCGATGACGGGGAGTAGGTGGGATTCGGATCCCCGTAGGTCGGCGCGATCGGCAGCGGTGAGCTGAATTGCTGCGTGAGCCAGTCGTTGAGTGCCGTGCTGGCATTGGCCGCGGCGGGATTTGAGAGCGCCAGGATCTCGGCATACGTCCCACCAAACGCCGCCTGCTGCAGGAAGCGCGATGCATCCGCCTGCGTCGGAGGATTGATGGCGAGCGTCGGAGGCGGCGGCGGAGGAGTGAATGTCTGCGAGCCGGTCACCTTCTGAAACGTTCCCCGAATTTCGCCGGCTGGAAACGCCGACGAGTCGATCGTGATGTAAGCGTTATTCGCTTGAATGATCGAGACAATGTTCGCCGCATTGGCGGCGCTGAAGGTCCACTTCAGCGAACCATCCGGCTGCAAATCTCCGTGCGTCTTGCCGACCGGAATATCGTAGAGCACCTGATCGCCCGGCCCGTAAATCGCATCCTCGGTGTCGCTGCCGGCGAGATTGGTATAGCTGTATTTGATGATGGCGTAAGTCAGATCGCCGCTGAGCGAGAGAGTGGCTGTGCCCGAGCCCAGCGAATTGACGCCGGGGATTGGCTGAATTGTCGCCAGATAAACCGTGGGGGCGGGGAGGACCGTGACGTTAAAGGTCATCGGATTTGACGTGGCAATGCCGTCGGATACCACCAACGTAATCGCGACCTGCGTCGAGGCCGTGACCCCGGCGGCGGGCGTCAGCGTGACCGTGCGCCCCGCGCCGGTGCCGCCCACCGAAATGCTCGAATTGGGAACGGTGGTGGTATCGCTCGAAGACGCGCTCACATAGAGCGTCGCGGGATCCGACTCGGCATCGCCGACGGTGAATCCGACCGGCGTCATCGCCTGCGTGGCGATCGCGGTCTGATCTGGAACCTGCGCGATCGTCGGCGCGGTGTTGGCGGTGGCAACGCCATTCAGCGTCGCCCCGGTGGCAATCGCCGCCTTGACGTTGTTGATGTCTGAGGTGGTGAGCGTGCCGCTGAGGTTGGTATCGCAACGGAAGTTGGACCCGTTCACGCCACTGCCGGCGGCGATGGCTGCCTTGATCGTGTTGACGTCGGAACTGGTCAGCAGCCCATTACTCGTGACATCGCCCAGCAGCGTGCGGAATGGAATGGCCTGCGTTGCCAGCAGCTCGCTGGCGCCGTTGGCGACGTTTGTCAGAGTGACGGTAAATGACTGAGCATTCGTAAGGCCGCCGAGCCTTACTGTCATCGTATTGCCGGCAAATGCTGGTGCGCTGGTGACCGAAGGCGTGCCTGCGCTACCCGTAATAGAAGCAGATCCGCTGAAGACAGGCTGGTCGAAGCTCAGAACCAGCGTCATGCCCGCTGTCACGCTACGGCATTCGATTGCGCTGTTGGTTGGATTCAGAGGAAGCTGCACGTCAAACGAGCCGGCGCTTCCATGCGTCATGCGCGAAACCGCCGCTGTCAGCACGGGCGGCGTCGCCCAACACGCGCTCCAGCTTGTCCCCACGACCCCCAGAATCAGACAATACACGATACGCGCACAACGGGGCCGAGCCATGGAGCCTCCATCCAAAGTCAGCATCGCGATATATTGTGGAAAGCGACTCGAACAGACCGCGATAACAAATGCGTTAGAGCCGACGTCCAGGGACGTCATTGAAAGCGCAATTTCTTGCGGACACCGCCGGATGGCATGCTACGTCTGTGGTGTTTATACTGTCAATCAAATTTTCGCTTTTGTGTAAGATTTATTGCTTGAGATTTCGCGCGCGCGTTCGGTAAGATGCGATCGCTTGAGGATGGCGGTTGAAAAAAGGGGCCACAGCGAGGAGATGTAATGCGCGTTGTAAGGCATTGTGTTGCAGGCCTTCTCTTGGGCTGCGCGGTTTTTCCCATGACAAGCGCTTTGGCGGCGGTGAATCTCACCTTTTCTGACAGGGACGCAACTCCCACCGCCAGAACGGTGCCGCAAGGCACGACGTTTCCGCTTGCGGTTCTTCTGGCAAGTACGACGACCAGCACCGCCGACAAGGCAGCGGGCGTCGATTACTACATTCATGCCTCTTCAAGCAACGTCTTTACAATCGCCAGTCGCAACACAACGACCGACGGCTCCTCGTTCACCGACACAATTCAGAATGACTCCGCGGTTGCGAATATTGGGATCAATCCAACAACTGGTGATTTGGGTGGAAGTGTTCCGAATCAGGCGATTCCCGTGAGCAATGGCACGTTTACCGTTGCCGACTACGTGATCTCAGTAAATCCCGCCGCCGCGACGGGCGGTTATACGCTTTCGTTTGACTCCGGAAGCACTTATTCCCAACCCGGAACATCCTTTAACGACGTGAATTTCACTACCTTGGGATCATTCAGTGTGACCGTAACCGCCGCTCCGGAGCCGACCGTTGCCTTGCCCCTTGTCGCGATGACGCTGGTCTTCTGCCGCCGCCGTGGCCGCACCAACTAGGCTGTGTCCTCATGAACCGCGCGGCTCGATCGATTCTTGTTGTAATTTGTTGCGCGGGCTCGGCGGTCGTTCTCTCTGGCCCCGGCCAGCGAGCATTTGCCCAGCAACCGGCAACACTTCCCGCCACCATGCAATCCGCCGATGAATTAGTCACGATGGATTTCCCCGCCGACGGCGTGGAACTCAGCCTGCTTTCCGACATCGTCACGAAGCGCCTGCACATTCCGATCCTGTATGACGACACGATCAGAAACAAGAAAGTCGTCATTCGCGTGCCGCTGAAAGTGCCGGAGAGCGCGTTGCTGGGGATTCTCCACAGCGCGCTGCGGCTCAAGCAGATGGCGCTGATCGATGCCGAGCAGCCAGGATGGAAGCAGATCGTTGCCGCCCCAAATCTCGCCGGAGTGGCGCGATCGGGAGACGCCAGCGTTGCTGATGGGCCAATTGCGCAGGTCTTCATCCTGGCGCATGCCGACCCGACGCGGATCTCCGAAGCCGTGCGCCCATTCCTCACGCAGCCGGGCGGATACATCCAGGCGGAGGCGGGACAGAAACTCCTGATCGTCGGCGATTATCCGAGCGTGATTCGGCGAGTCGATGCCCTGATCAAAAAGCTCGACGCCGACGCGCCGCCGCTGGAGATTCACTTCGTCTCATTGAAGGAGGCCGAGGCAACCGCGGTGGCGCCGGCGGTGACGCAGCTCATCGCCAGCCGCGAAAGCTTTCAATGGGGAAACGCGGCACTCTCGGGCGTGACGCTGACCGCCGACGAGCGCACCAACCAGATCGCGGTCATCGCGCCGCCGGCGCGGATGGCTGAGGTCCTTGACTTAATCGCCGGCCTCGATAAGTCGCCGGAATTGCAGACGAAAGTCTATCGCCTCAAGGTCATCTCCCCCGATCGGCTCGATCGCGTCATCAAGGGCTTGCTGGGCCCGAGCCTGACCAAGCGCGCGTACGAATCGACCGTCGATCGGGAATCGCAGGCGTTGGTCGTGGCGGCGACCGCGCCGGTGCACACCCGCATCACCCAACTGCTCGGCGAGTTGGATGCGCCCGCGCCTGAATCGGAAAGCCCGATCCAGTTTTATCGCCTGAAGAACACGAAGGCCGCCGATGTGCTGGCGACGATCAGCGGATTGCTCGGCGAGGAATCGTCCACATCGGGCGATGCAGGCAGCGACAGCGCGCCAACGGCGCGAGCCACAGCGCCAAGGAGCAGCGGTAGCGCGATGAACAGCGCGACGCCCCCCGCCGCCGCCTCGGCGACTGCAGCGCCCTCCGCCGCTCAACAGTCAACGCGCGATTTGGGCCGCGCTGCTCCGTCGGATGTCTCCGTGGGTGAGTCCTCCAATGTGAAGTACATCTCGCCGGCGCTTCCTTACACGAATGCGCAGTCTGTGCCGGGCACGGGGATCTCATCCGTGCGCGGCAAGAACGCCACGGTCGCCAGCGATGCCAACACCAACAGCATCATCGTCGTTGGCCCTCCGCCGGTGCAGCAGATGTATGCCGCCCTGATCAAGCGGCTCGACGAGCGCCGGCCGCAGGTGCAGATCGAATGCACGATCGTCACGCTCGATACCTCCAACAGCGTCACCTTCGGCATCGACATCAGCCATCTGGGCACGCCGGGCAACAGCCAGTTGCTGACGCTCAGCTCCTTCGGTGTGAGCATGGCGGACGCGGTCACCGGCCGCCTGACGCCCGTCAACGCGCCGGGCGGCACGTTCGCCCTGCTCAATCCCCAAGTCGCCGATGTGGTCATTCGCGCGCTGGCCACAAGCTCGCGCGCACGGTTTCTTTCCGCGCCGCAGCTTCTGGTCAACGACAATGGCAAGGGAAAACTCGAGAGCGTGGCGCAGGAGCCGTTTGCTGTGATTCTCGATGCCAGCAGCACGCAATCGTTGACGAGCCTGGGCGGCATGTCGCAGGCGGGAACGTCCATTACCGTCGAGCCGCACATCAGCGAGGCGGATTATCTGCAGCTCAGCTACACGATCGAGTTGAGCAATTTCACGGGTGATGCGCAGAACGGCCTGCCGCCCCCAAGCCAGAAGAACGCCGTCGATAGCACCGTCACCATTCCCGACGGCTACACGATTGTCGTCGGCGGCCTGCGCACCAAAAACTTCAACGCATCGGTCAATACCGTTCCCGTGCTCGGCGATATCCCCGTCCTCAAGTGGCTATTCGGGACGCGCTCTAAAAGTAACCAGGATTCCACGCTCTTCGTCTTCATCCGCCCGGTGATCTTGCGCGATGATCGTTTTGAGGATCTGAAATACCTGTCCGGCCGCAGCGCGCAGGAGGCCGGCCTGAGCGGCGATTTCCCCAAGAGCCAGCCGATTCCGATGCGATAATGGATGCCGCTGCAATTTCATCGACGCCGCAAATCGCTCAATCCCTGGGGATCGAGTTCGCGACGTCGTTGTCTGACTATCCGACATCATCCGATTTTCTGGCCGCTGTTCCGATCGCCTTTGCTCGAACTTATCAGATGCTCGGACTCGTTCGCAGCAAGGATGATCGCACCGAACTGCTGATCGCTCTGGGCGACATCAAGCATTGGGAGCAATTGCAGATCGTCGCGCGATTGCTTGGGCGACCAGTCACACCGTTGCTTGCGCCGCCGGATGTGGTAACTGCCGCGATCAACGCCGCCTATCAATCTCGCACAGGCCAGGCACAGGAATTCATCGACACGCTCGATCGCAATCAGGTGCTCGATGAAGTGCAGCGATTGGGCGCGCGCGAGGATCTTCTGGACAACGCCACTCGCGCGCCGGTCATTAAGCTGGTCAACCTGCTCCTCTTTGAAGCGGTGAAGGCCAATGCTTCCGACGTTCATGTGCAGCCGTACGAAGAGCGCCTGATGGTTCGCATTCGCGTGGACGGCGTATTGTTTGATGCGTATACGCTGCCGAAAAATGTGCAGGAGGAAGTCATCAGCCGCATCAAGGTGATGGGCCGGATGAACATCGCCGAGAAGCGGCTGCCGCAGGATGGCCGCGCGACAGTGCAGATCGGCGATCGCTCGATTGATCTGCGCATCGCCAGCCTTCCCACCAGCTTCGGCGAGCGCGTCGTCATCCGCCTGCTCGACAAAAGCGCCCGTCTTTTTGCGCTGCCGGAGCTGGGCATGGACCCCGCCACGCTACGTAAGTTTGCGCAGCTCATCTCCATCGAGCACGGACTGATTCTCGTCACCGGGCCCACCGGAAGCGGGAAGAGCACCACGCTTTATTCCGCGCTCAATCGCATCAACAGCAAAGAGAAAAACGTCATCACGCTGGAAGACCCGATCGAATATCAGCTTGAAGGAATCAGCCAGACGCAGGTGAGCACGAAGAAGGGCATGACCTTCGCCAGCGGATTGCGCAGCGTGCTGCGGCAGGACCCGGACGTCATCATGGTCGGTGAAATCCGCGACCTGGAAACCGCCACCATGGCAATCCAATCCTCGCTGACCGGCCACCTGGTTTTCAGCACGCTGCACACCAACGACGCCGCCAGCGCTGTAACGCGATTGGTTGATCTGGGCATTGAACCATATCTGGTAGCGAGCAGTTTGGTCGGCGTACTCGCGCAGCGCCTCGTTCGCAGAATCTGCCCACAATGCTCCGCGCCGTACACGGCTCAGCCGAGCGAATTAGATTGGCTCGCCGTAGATCGCGCCGCCGCAGGTAACATGCGCATCGGCAGCGGCTGCGAATCCTGCCGCGGCACCGGCTACCGCGGACGGCTCGGTACATTCGAGCTGATCGCGATCGACGAAGAAATCCGCCGACTTATTTCCGCCGGCGCGTCGTCTTCGCAAATCAAGGAAGCCGCGGTGAACGCCGGCACGCGCACGCTGCGCGATGATGGGGTCGCAAAAATCCTGGCTGGGCAGACAAGCATCGCCGAGGTCGAGCGCGTGACGTTGCGGACGGATGAGTTGGAAACGACGGGTAAGGAACCCACGCGATTGGAACCCTCTCCCCTGTACTCAGGGGAGAGGGCAGGGTGAGGGGACAGCGGGTCGCTATATCGCGCGGCTCGCAAGTTGACGCGTTCGTCCCCTCACCCCAACCCTCTCCCCCGAGTACAGGGGAGAGGGAGAAGAAGACCCTCGAACGGCGTGCGCTGCAGCGCCCTACGAAAATCAAGCTAATCCCTCTCCTCTGTACTCGCAGGAGAGTGCAGAAAGAACATGGCCGTCTTTACTTACAAAGCGATGGAGCAAGGCGCCGGCGACATCACCGGCACCATCGCCGCCGACACTCCTCGGCAGGCGCGGCAGCTTCTGCGCCAGCGCGGCCTGGTCGTCCGCGACATCGCCGATGCCGGCACATCGCGAAGTTGGCGTACGATCTTTCGCTTCGATCGAACGTCGCGCCGTTCGGCGATTGGCCATCGCATTGCCCGCCGTCAATCGACCGAGTTGCTCCGCGAGCTTTCGACGCTTCTGGCCGTCGGAATGCCGCTCACCGAAGCATTGGAAACCTGCGGCGCCCAACATCGCGGCAGATTTCACGCGTCGATCCTCCTGCTGCGCGACCAGGTGGCTTCCGGTGCGAGTCTGGCCGGCGCGATGCAAAAGCAGCCGCGCGTCTTTGATGAGCTGTGCATCAACATCGCCGAGGTCGGTGAAGACGCCGGCACGCTCGACACGTCCCTGGAGCGCCTCGCCGATTTCCGCGAGCGCTCCGAGCAGTTGCGCGGGCGCGTCGCCACCGCGCTGATTTACCCGGCGATCGTTACGACGACCGCCGTCCTTTGCAGCATCTTTCTGATGACGTTTGTCGTGCCGCGCATTTTAGAGCCGCTGATCGAGCAGGGATTGCCGCTGCCTTTTCCGACGCGGGTTGTGAAAGGCATAAGCGATTTTCTGGTTGCGTGGTGGTGGCTGATTCTGTCGATTGCTGCGGGCGCGGTTGCCGCGGTCACGGCGCTCATGCGATCGCTCGAAATGCGCCGGCGCTGGCATGGCCTGCTGCTTCGCCTGCCGCTGCTGGGCGATCTGATCCGCAAACAGGCGACGGTGCATATCGCCATCGTGATGGCCACACTCTTGCGCAGCGGCATCGTTCTCGTCCGCGCTCTGCAGATTGCTCAACGCACGACATCGAATCTGGTGTTGCGCGAAGCCTTGCACAGATGCGAGGCGACCGTCGCCGCCGGCGGAGATATCGCCGAGGCGATGCGGAAGACCGATGCCTTTGGGCCGCTGGTCGTGCAGGTCTTCGCGCTGGGCGCGCAATCGGGTCGGCTGGAAGATATGCTGGACCGATTGGCCGAATCGTACGAGCGGCAGGTTTCCACCGCAGCCGCGCGGCTGGCGGCGATCCTCGAGCCGTGCCTGATCATCGCCCTGGCGCTGATCGTTTTGTTTATCGTGAT
>DATBDZ010000397.1:0-7760 GCA_036276235.1 Humisphaera sp.
CCATCCAGCGTCTGTCCGGCTTCGAGCTCCTGGCCCATCCGGGCCGGCTCAACTTTCTGATAAACCGTTTGCCCGCGATAATAGCTCGGCCGCTCGACGCTATCGATTCGAATGACCTGAAGCGTGAGGTTGTCCTGCCCGCCGCGTTTTTCCGCCAGCGCGATCATTTCGCGGCAGGCGTTTTCGGGGGTCTGCTTGCTGACAAAGTCGTGAATTTCGTTTTCGGTGAGATAGCACCAGAGGCCGTCGGTCGCCTGGATGATGAAATCGCCGTGCGAGACACTGAGCGTGTGATAATCCGCGCGGATCATCGGCTCCTGCCCGACCGCGCGCGTAAGCACCGAGCGAAACGGACTGTTCATCGCCTCCTGCACGGTGATCAGCCCGAGCTTAAGCTGCACGCCGGCATAGGAGTGATCGCTGGTGACGCGTCGAATGCGGCTGCCCTGGACGGCATAAACGCGACAATCGCCAACGTGGCCGATGGCGATTTCGTTGTGCCGCATGACGCTGATCGTCAGCGTGGTGAGCATCCGTCCTTCGATCCGCTGCTTCATTCCCTGGTCATAGACCGCGAGATTGGCATTGCTGAACATCTGATGGAGAAGCTGATTGGGCGTGCAACCGGCCTTCGCTTCGGTGAAAGCCTGTCGGGCCTTGGAGCAGGCAAGCTGGCTGGCGATCTCGCCGTCGCCGTGCCCGCCGACGCCGTCGGCCAGGATCGCCACCGCACCGCGCGTGCGCCATTCTTCGGGAGAGGCAGGCTGCCAGAAATCGAGGCTGTCTTCGTTATTCGTGCGCACCCGCCCCGCCGACGACTGGCCCGCATAGGTAATCTCCATGTCGCTCTGATCCTTGCGCGGTCTATCAAAATGCGCGGAGGCTAGCTGGTTGTCCCAAGCCGAAAGCGGCGGTTACAGCCCTGGTATGAGTCACTCTATTGATCGCTAGACATCATGCAATGACTGTTCGATATGCTCCAACTCAAGTTGCTATCCGCAATTCCAATTCAGGATCAAGACAACCGTCATGCTGAGGTACTCCGAAAACCCAACGACTATTCACGCCCCGCGCTTGCTCCGCGCATGATCGGCGCTCCGTCGATCTTAACTCGCATCAGCGTATAAGGCGGCTTGCGCTCATCGACGCCGTTGTTCATTCTTGCCATGCGGTTTAGCTGGTTGTTGGTGAAATAGAGATACTGATCGCTGGAGATGCTCAACGTATCTGGCCAGATGATCTTCGAGTTGCTGGCGATGATCGAATAAGTGCCGCCGGTATCCCGCATTCGGATGGCATTGTGCTCGTAATCGGTCAGATAAAGGCGGCCCTGCGAATCGGTTTCCAAGCCATCGGAGGCAAACCCGCGATCGCCCAGATCCTGCACTGTGCCCGCCACTTCCGGATCGCTTTGCCTTTGGTCAACCAGTGCGTCGACGCTCACGCTGTAAAGGTGCCGGCTCGAAAGCGGGCAGTAAAAGAGTCGCGAGCCGTCGTTGCTGATGGCGATGCCGTCCGATCCCATCTTCGGGCCGGTGAGCGGCTTCCCTTCCACGGTGGCCGAAAATGTCGGGTCGGCTTTTGTGGAAGGATGATTGGTCAATCGCCGCCAGCTTTTTTGTGAATCAAGATCGACAACGATGATGCCGTTGGGGCCTGTCGCGGATGAATCGGTGATGAACGCCATCCCCTCTTTCCCGCGCGTCAGATCGAATCTCACGTCATTGATATAGGTCGTCGGAAAGACAACGGTCGGCGAAAAGGTGATCGTCTTGATCACATCGCCGCTGCCTAGATCGACGCAGACAAGCTTGGCCGCGCCGGGCCTGACATTGCCCATGTTGATCGAACCGGTATCCAAGAGCCATAAGCGATCGCGCGGATCGATCACGACGCTCTGCACCGACACGAGGCTATGCCCCGGATCCGCGCGATTGAAGGTGTTGTACCGCTCGCTGGGATAGGCGACCGCCTGCCCTTCCTTAATCTCCGCGACCGTGAATTTCACCGGATCGCCCCACTTGGGATAACTGACGAAGATGCGGCCAGAATGCGACACGGTGACGCCCGTCGGCATCGGGCCGTTGAAGTAGGCGATTGTCTCAACGTTGCCAACATCTTCCGACGGCGGAATGCGCGCCGAAGCAAGCTCGGCCTGATCTCCCTGGTTATTCCTGGGCGCCTTAACCTGCTCGCGGCCGCCGTGCTGCGTATCGTGAGCACATCCAAGAACCAGACAGATCAATCCCGTGATGGAAACAAACAGACCGGATTTTCGCATGGGTTGCTCCTTCGCAAGAACCTGACGGCGCGCGTGCGCACTCGAACGGGTTCGAGGCAGGCAACCAACGTGCCGATAAGGCTGAGCAACACCCTCAAAACCCAAGCGAACGAATCACCCCGCGAACTTCCTCCGCGCTGTTCTTCAACCCCAGCACTTCCGCCTCATTCATCGGCACCGCCAGCGGCGCTTCGACGCCGGATCGATTGACCAGGCGCGGCACCGATAGACAGACATCCGAAATCCCGTGGTAATCGTTCAGCAGCGCGCTGACGGGCATCACGCGGCTCTCGTCGCGAAGAATCGCCGCCAGGATGTGCGCCGTCGCCAGGCCGATGGCGTAACTGGTCGCGCCTTTTCCCTCGATGATTCGATAGGCGGATTGCTTGACGTTCTGAAGAATCTCGGCGCGATCCTGCACCGACGGCTTGCCGTGCCCGGCGACGGCCCACTGATGCAGAGGCACGCCGCCGATTGTCGCGCTGCTCCACAGCGGCACTTCCGAATCTCCATGCTCCCCGACAATGTGCGCATGCACATTCGCCACCGCGACGCGGCAACGCTGCGCGATCAGGAAGCGCAGTCGCGAGCTATCGAGCACTGTTCCGCTGCCAAAGACCGTTGTCGCAGAGCGTCCGCTTAGCTTGAGCGCGACATAGGTAATGACATCCACCGGATTGGTGACCAGCAGCAGAATCGCCTGCGGCGCGGCCCGTAGAAGTTTTGGAATGAGATCGCGGCACATGTGCACATTCGCCGCCGCCAGGTCCAGGCGGCTCTGCCCCGGCTTCTGCTTCGCGCCCGCCGTGACGACAATGACATCGGCGTCGGCGCAAATCGCCGGATCGTCCGAACCTTCGACGCTCGCCGACGGGACAAACTGCAAGCCATGATTCAGATCCAGCGCCTGCGCCTCCACCCGCGCGCGATCCATATCGAAGAGCGCCAGATTCGGCCCGATCCCCTGCACGAGACACGCGTAAGCGATCGTCGCGCCGACATTCCCCGCGCCGACGATGGCAATTTTGTGATTCGATGCAATTGGCATGGCGGCAGTGTATAAGAGCCGCGCGGCCGGCGGCAAATACCCACACTTTCAGGGCACCAACCAACCATGAACCCTTCAGATTGCGTCAGCAGATCGAACTTGCGTCACGGAATTATCTTCATGCTTGTCGGCCTCGTCTGGGGGCTGATCGTTCCGCATACGCCCTATCCGCGATTGGCGCTGGGCGCGCACATCCAACTCACCGGCAGCGGCATCATGTTCCTCGTCGCCGGACTCGTGATCGCGCACTTGAACCTGGGGACGGGGCAATTCTCCCGAGTGATCCTACTCGCCGGCCCGTGGATCACCTGGCCAATGGCCCTCAGCGAAATCGCCAACGCCTGGTGGGGAACCAGCAAGATGCTGCCGATCGTCGCTCATCAAGGCGGCGCTGCCGGCGCCGCGCCGTGGCAGGAAGCGATCGTCGCGATCACGCATGTCGTCGCCGGCTTGTTTATCATTGTGTATTGGGCGACGGTGCTGTGGGGGTTACAATGCAGGTCGAAGGCAACTTGATCATCACCGATCTCACTGTCCGCGACATTCGCTTTCCGACCGCCCGCGCGAAAGACGGCTCGGACGCGCTCAACGCCGGCGACTACTCGGCGACCTACGTCACGCTTCAGACGGATCAGGGGCTTTGCGGGAATGGCATCACCTTCACCAATGGCCGCGGCAATGAGATTTGCTGCTGCGCGGTTCATGCACTTAAGCATCATGTGATCGGCCGCACGTTTGAGTCGATCATGCGTGATATGCGCGGGCTGTATGAGGCGCTGACCCTGGATAATCAGCTTCGTTGGCTCGGGCCCGAGAAAGGCGTCATTCATCTTGCGACGGCGGCAGTCCTCAACGCCGTCTGGGATCTGTGGGCAAAGCTCGAGCGCAAGCCGCTCTGGAAATTGCTGTCTGATTTCTCGCCGCAACAACTGATTGATTGTATCGACTTCAGTTACATCACAGATGCGTTATCACCGCAGCAGGCGTTGGAGATTCTGCAAGCGCAGGAATCGATGCGCGCTTCGCGCGAGCAGCGCGTGCGCGAGATCGGATATCACGCCTACACGACTTCCACCGGATGGATCGGCTACTCCGATGAAAAAGTCCGCCGGCTATGTGAGGAGGCGCTTGCCGCCGGATGGACGCACTTCAAGATGAAGGTGGGTCGCGATCTGGAGGCGAATCGTCGCCGGGCGGCACTGATGCGCAGCGCGATCGGCGCCGATCTCGTGCTCATGATGGACGCCAACCAATGTTGGGGCGTCGATGAGGCGATCGAGCAGATGCGATCTTTGGCCGAGTTTCATCCCTGGTGGATCGAAGAGCCGACCAGCCCGGATGATGTGCTGGGTCATGCGAAGATCGCCAGGGCCATCGCGCCGATAGGCGTCGCGACCGGCGAAGCCTGCCACAATCGCGTCATCTTCAAGCAGCTTTTTCAGGCGGAGGCGATTCGCTTTTGCCAGGTCGATACCTGCCGCCTCGCAAGCGTGAACGAGTGGCTCGCGGTGGTATTGATGGCCGCCAAGTTCGGCGTCCCCATCTGCCCCCACGCCGGCGGCGTCGGCCTGTGCGAATACGCCCAGCACGTCTCCCTCTTCGACTACATCTGCGCCAGCGGCACCATGGATGGCCGCGTGCTCGAATACGTCGATCACCTGCACGAGCATTTCGTCGACCCAGTTCGCATGCGTGGCAATCGCTATCTCGTCCCCGAAGCGCCGGGATACAGTATTGCGATGAAGCCGCAGTCGCTGACGGATTACGAGTTTCCCGACGGGAAGGCATGGCGCTAGACATGGAGAGAATGTAAAGGTGACGTCGCGAACGACTGCAGCAGCACATCGCCTTTCACCAAGATCGCCGCGCCGAATACTATTCCGACGATGACGGCGATCACCAACAGCCGGGCCAGTGAGAGGTCCGTGCTGGCTTGCCTGTCGGGATGTCGTTGGGAGTCATTGGGCATTTCGTCCAACCCGTTTAATGACGGCTCACCGGATGGAGAAAAAAGCTTCCAATTACCAGCGGCGCTAGTGCCAGAATCACCGCGATGATGATTCCGATCGATATGCCGCGCGCGTTTCCGCGCAACAGCAGTGCCGCCGGTCCGGCAGTGATCATTAATCCGATGCCAAACCCAACGCCCTCTGACGGGATCAGCCCGAGCGTAAGAAACCCGGCGACGATCACGTAAATAAATCCGATCAGTATCTGAGCCCAGAATGGTAACCGCGTCCCCTTGGGCTCCATCGTGGCGTAATTCAGAACCTGTGCCGCTTGCGGCTTCGCCACGTCAGCAGCACGAACAACCGAAGCCAACCCCACCCCACCGTCATCGTCCCTCCCGCTCCCTCGCGTCATCGACCACCCCAGCCCAAGCGCCGCCACGACCACGAACGCGAGCAATCCAATTCCCGGCAGATCGAACGATGACACCGCGACGCCCGCGCCGACGGCGACGACTCCGATCAGCAGAACCAACACGATGCGAACACTCCATCGATCCGAGGCGTCACGGGGAACGGAAAGATCTGGGTCGCGTGGAGGCTGAGATGATTTGGTCCCACTGCTCGACATAGAGCCACGTTAGGGCATATGAACCGGCACGGGCCTGGAGCCCATCGCTCCAACCGCGCCAAAGCAAAGGCAAACCAACACCAGCGCCGCCAACGGAACCGACACCATCAACCCCACGCCAAATGTGCGCGACGACTCGAAGAAGAGGCAGATGCATCCGGCCGCCATCAGCAAGAGCAGGCAAATGACGACCGATTCGTTCAGCAGGCTGGTGCCCTGTAACCGGACATAGATAACGCCGAAGCCGACTCCCAGTCCCGCAAAGAACTTGAGCATGTCCACGGTCGATCGCGTTCCCGGCGAAAGGTGATCGACCCGCCGTCCCACTTGCGGCGTTCGATAATCGAGTACGCGCGAACCTGCGCTGGCGTCTGCCGGCAACCTCGATACGCTCACGATCATCTGCCTCTGCCTCCGTCCAGTGACTTTCTCAACCACGTAGAGCGCTACGAACACTCCAACAAACACCGCGATGAGAGCGCCGTTGGAATCGACCCAGCCATATCGTGTCAGCGCGAGAGCCCCGACGCTGATCAATGCGATCACGAACAGCAGCAGCACCCTGCTGCCGGCCAGATCGGATTTGGCCGAGGGCGGGACGGGCGGCTCCGTACTCATGCCGCCTCCGGGCCGGATGGCTCAACGCTGCGCTGACGCTCAGTCATTGCTCGCATCCCTCGCACCGACCGCGCGGCAAACGCCCCGCTGGTCAGCATCGCCAGCAGATAGATTGCCTCCTCGCTGCGCGGAATTCGCAGCTCAGGTGTTGCGTAATACTTGTGAAAGCCGACCAAATACCAGGCGTAGAATCCGAGCAGAAAGAGATAGCCGAGCATCGCCGCCGCGGTTGTGACGTACACGAGCCGCAGCGACATCCGAAGCGTGGCGGACGCGATCAACGGAAAATAGAGCAGCACCAGCGGCGTGCGCGCCCCGCCGGCAATCGCGCAGAGGCAGGTAATCATCCCCGCGTCCCACAGCACGGCGGCAAACTTCATCCAATCCGCGTAGATTCGTTGCGTTAGCCATCGATGCAATACAACACACTCAAAGGCCCAGAGGACGACGAGCATGGTCACCGCAAGATGATATCGCCCGCGCACCGCCGACCCAGCCGGCGAGAGCATCACCTCAATCAGATGCCGGCCGTAGAACAGGGCGATCGCCACCAGCCGCACGAGATTAACGCGAATCTCGCCGGCCCAGGCTTGCGAGCGTTCGAGGTCATCCAGATCAGAGTTGTCCATCGCCACCCACTTTCGGGGAAAGAGTGGGACGGGCAGCATAGCCGGGCGGGTCGTGAAAGTCGCTCGTAATGCGCGCGGGCAAATCCGCGGCGGCGCGGCGGTCAGGTCACCTGCAAGGGCAACTTTTCCGGCGCCGCTCTGCCGCGGCGTGGTGCGGTCTTCAAAGATTTTCGCTGTGATCGCGCAACAGTGCGCAAGGCGCTTCAACCCATTGCGAGACCACGCCGGGTCAGAGCGGCGCTGGTGGCGCGGATTTGCCGGATGTGCCAATCGCCGCGCCGGCCCGGATTCTCCTTGCGCGGATTTGGGTGCTGGTCGACGAACAATGCATGTTCTCGAAAGTCGCTCGCAAACGCGCACAAATCCGCGGCGGCGCGGCGGTCAGGTCACCTGCAAGGGCAACTTTTCCGGCGCCGCTCTGCCGCGGCGTGGATGCGGTCCTCAAAGATTTTCCATCTCATCGCGCAAAAAGTCCGCAGGGCGCTTCAACCCGATTAAACGAACCCCCCGCCTTCTGCTACTCTTTACTGACATCAGGGTGTCATTCGGGAATCTTGCGGAGGTTGTTGCCGATGCGTCAGATTATTCCTCTTGGCGTGCGATG
>DATBDZ010000398.1:0-10638 GCA_036276235.1 Humisphaera sp.
CGATTTGATCACGCGTTCGCGTGCGTCTGGACGAGTCGTCCGTGCGGCCATACATCCTCCGTGATAGATGGTTGGTTGGTCACCGAGGTTAGCCGGGCATCATACTCGCCGGCCAGCCCGCGTAGAACTTGCTGCACCCCCGCATGGCTACTCAGCACGACACGGCTTGTAAGCTCGCGGCGATAACACCATGATCGAGTCGCGGCTAACGGAATGGGATGGCCACATGAACGGAACGTCAAAACCACACCGTCCGTTAAACATCGTCTGCGACCGCGCTCACTGGGACTTCGTCCTGGAAAGCTACTTCTTCCGCGAAGTCCTGCTCGGCGGACTGCAACGGCCGCTGCGCATCATTCCCTTGGAGCCAGATCAGATCCCGCCAAGCCTGGATGATCTTTTGATCGCCGGCCCGTTGGAGAGACTCAAAGGCCTCATCGATCGCGCGATCCAGACCAAAGCGCGCAACGTCGGCGTCTTTCATATGGCCGATGAGTGCTTCGATCTCGATCGCTCGTTTTATCCCAACGTCGATTACGTCATCCGAAACTATTTCCGCGCCGACATTCTCGCGTTGCCGCAGCCTTGCCGGTGCATGCAGGTGCTCTGGGTCCCCAACGGCTATCGCCACGGCATCGGCGCGCGATCGCCACAATCGCTGACTCCCTTCCCCGCGCGGCAACATCAATTTTTCTTCGCCGGCCAGATGAATCCCAGCGTAGAAGGCCAGCGCGAGCGGGCCGCGATGTTTGAGGCACTTCAGCAGAGCCGCCTGCCGGCGCTCGTGATGCGCACCGACCGCTTCGCCGCCGGCCTGGGCCCGGCAAGCTACTCCGCATTCATGGAAAACTCCCGCTTCGCCTTATGCCCGCGCGGCAATTCCCAGGAAACAATCCGCCTCTTCGACGCAATGGAACTGGGCGCCATCCCCATCTCCCTTCGCCATGATTTCCTGCTAAATCCAAAAGTAATGGGCGGCACGCCGATCGTGCTGCTCGATCGTTGGGAACAGTTGCCGCATTGGTATGCCCAGGCAATCGAGTCGCCCGATGCAGAAAACATCTGGCATGCTCGACAAACCGAGATGGTCCAATGGTGGTCGGCGTTCAAGAGCCACAAGCAAGCGGAGGTTGCTGCGTTGATTGAGCAGTCTTTTGCGCGGTATCAAACTCTTTGAGGGCGCTACGCAATCGACCAAGAGCAACGTCGCGGCCCCAAGAGAATGCACCGGCACGCACTATGTTCGCGGCGTCTGCGGCCACCCCAAGATCTTCCGCCCTGCTTCAACCGTGCGCTCATCGGGCGCGCGGGGATCCTCATTCATCTCCAGTTCCCAGCAACAATGCAGCGCGTAGATATCCTCTGCGCACATGTCGGCGGTCGTCTCGGAGATGAGCGAAAATGTTGATCGCCCTCCGGTCATAACCACGCCAGTGGTGTCAGCTTTTCCGGCCTCCGTGCTGCGATATCGATAATGAAACAAATGCAGCAACCGTTCCTCATCCGCTGGCGGCCACAAAATCGTGCGGCTATCGAACGGCGCGATCTCATCCGGCTGCCGCCCGAACTCGTTTGGATGTGCCAGCCACGAACGCGCCGCGGCTTCCGCCACGAAGTCGACGTCTTCACATTCCGCTGGAATATCCGCTTCATGTCCAAGCTCAGACAGATAGCGCGCTGCGCGCATAAACGTCGCCACGTTCGCGCAGGCGCCGATCAGGAATTCGATTCCGCCCTTATTCCCAAGTTTGCCGGCGGCCCATGCCGCCTCCAGTTGAATGTCACTGCTTACGTGATTCATTGCCAGCTTGAGCAACTCGTCGCGCTGCGGATTGGAAATGAACGGCAGCGCCGCGGTGGCGCTGTGCGCGTAAGAGGAATGCTCTGGATCTGCATCGCCGATCCAATCTCTGATCTGCTGTCTGCCGGCATCACTATCGAACGGATGTTTTGCGAGTCTGCCTTTGATGGCTAATTGATTCACATGGTCCAGTAGCGCGACGCGGACGAAGCCGCGCGGATAATCTGAGATCGGAATCGCCAGCAAATCGTGAAGAAAGGGATGCCTCGCGCCAAAGGGCCCAAAAACTCCCTTCCAGCCCCAGCCGCAATTCAAGTCTGAACGAATCGCGCGCACAACCCGTTCAAACCCTTCGCGCCTGCCGAAGTTGGCTAGCGCGGATAGCAGCCGACCCAGTTCCTGCGCGTTGTTCTTGCCCGAACCAAATTCGCGATCGAACACACCCTCAAGAACCGGCATCGTCTGGGATTGAAGGATTTGGAATGCTTCTTCTGAGCCCACCTTCTGCAGCAGCCGTATCAGGTTGAAAAGCGGCGACAGCATGCCGATGTCCGGATCGCGCGCCGCAACGGCGGCAATCGCCGCCGCCAGCGCGGCGGCATCCTGAGGATCGGTGATTTTGAAGTCGTCGTCCAGCGGCCCGAATGCCTCGCGGAAACCGCCGAAACGATTATCCGATTCGAGGGCATTTTGCAGAGCGAGTTGGAAGGGTGTTTGTGCCATGGATCGTCCCGCTATCCCTTCCCCATCCTCAACTCAATCACCTCCGGCATACAAAACACCCGTAGCGGCAGACCCGTGTATCCCAGCCCGCGGCTGACGACTAGCCAGGTGCGGCCGATTTTGTGTACGCCGCGCGCGAATTGTCTTGGGAGGCTGTCGTGCCAGATGAGGGGGATGCCGCCGGGGAGGCAGATCTGGCCGCCATGCGTGTGGCCGCAGAGGACCAGGTCTGGCCGCAGCGAATCGATGACTCGCAGTTGATCGGGAAAATGGGCGAGCACGATGCGCGGCAGATCGGGTCGGCGCTCAGGTAATCTTCGGAGGAAGGCTGTCTCAAGCTCGCGGCGATGGACGCCGGGGAGGCCGATTAATTCGACCTCTCGGCCATGGATGGATGCGACGGTCTGTCGACCGTTGAGAAACGTGACGCGATAATCGCGCAGCTCATACGCGACAGAATAATCATCGTGATTCCCGACGATGGCGTAGGTCGGGACGCCGGCCGGCAGGGCCGAAATGAACTGCCGCAGGGCGGGAAGGGCGGGGTAGGGGTTGCGCTTGTTCTCGACGAAGTCGCCGGTGAGCAGCAGCAGATCGGGCGGGTCGGCATTGAGCCGCTCGACAACCCGCAAAAGGATGTTGGGAAGCGACCGCCGCAGGTGAAAATCGGTGAGATGGACGATTCGCAGGCCGGCCAGGTCCGCCGAAGGGCTCGGGGCCGGCAGATCATACGTATTCCACTCAACCCCAGTCGGCGGAAAGGGTTGTATCCAGCCGGCACGACCGATAATGGCCGTTCCGGCCGGTTTCAGGTTTCGGGTTTGGGGTTTCGGGAACGGGTTTCGGGAACTGGTGTCAGGTTTCGGGTTTCGGGTTTCAGGTGGGGAGCTCATGTGTCTGTACCCGAAACTTGAAACTCGAAACCTGAAACCCATCCGTGAAACCTGAAGCTACTTATAATTCTTGCAGGCAACGGCCAAAAGCTTATAATGTCTTCCCGTCTTCCGTGACAACCCCTGAGGCGCGATTTGTTTGTTTCGAGCGCTCAATGAATAAACCTGAACGCAACCGTTCACTGGTCTTCGCTCTTTATCTGAACGCGGCGATCTTCTTCGCCATCCTTCTGGTATTAATCTCGCGCAACGGAAGCGCGCTTTCAATGGCGCAGGCGGCGCCTGCGGTGCCCGCCATCGCCGGCGGCGAGGGGATCTATGTCATGCCGGCGCAGTATCTGGCCAACACCTGGGGCTGCTACTTGCTCGATACGAACAAGCAAACGCTCTGCGCCTATGCCTTCTACGGCAATAGCGCCCATCCGGAGTTGCGGCTGATCGCCTCGCGCGGGATCACCTGGGATCGCCAATTGACAAATTTCAATACGGGCCCCGATCCGGAAGACATTAAGAAGATGGTGCAGCTGGGACAGCAGCCTTTGCGCGGCGTTCGCCCGCAGGGCAATGCCCCGGCCGATAAGCCCGATGCGCAGCAAAACGATAAGTAACGTAAAAAATCGCCTGACTTTGAATCACAACAAGGAGTCCGCCCCATGATGGCCAAAATGTTCTACACCCTCGAGGAGGCCAAGGCCACGCTCGGGAAGAACGAAGAGGATATCAAGCAGTACGCCCGCGAAGGCCGCCTTCGTGAATTCCGCGACGGCCCGCGCCTCATGTTCAAGGCGGATCAGGTTGAGCAGCTCAAGTCCGAACTGGGCGGCGGCGATCAGGTCGATCTGGGCGTCTCCGATTCCGGCGGGCTCATTGGCCTGGTCGATACCACCGGCGCCAGCGGCACCAGCATCACGCTGAGCGATACCGATCACGGCAGCCACGGCTCGGCCGCCGGAATGAAGATGAAGGAAGACACCGCGTTGGCGGGCGATCTTGGCATCTCTGGCTCGGGCGCGGGCATGCCCTCGCCGCGCGGCTCGGGGAGCGGCTCGGGTTTGGCCAGCAGCGGGTCGGGGCTCTCCGGCAGCGCGCACGGCAGCCGCGCCGGCATTAACGTCTTCGGCACCGAAGAAGCCGGCGTCGATCCCTCGGCACAAACCGCCATCACCAGTGGCGTGCGCGAGCAGATCGATCTGGCCAGCGTCGGCTCCGGCTCCGGCTTGCTCGATCTCACCCGTGAGAGCGACGACACGAGCCTTGGCGCGGTGCTCGATGAAATCAATCCCAACTCCTCCAAAGCGCGTGCCGCCGCGGCTGACCTGGCCGAAAGCGGCATGGACCTGGATGAGCCAACCGGCGGTGTGATCCGCACGGCGCCGCCTGTGTATGTCGAAGCCAACGATCCGATGGCCATGGCGTTCGGAGGCGCTTGTCTGGCGACGGGACTGGTCGTCCTGTTTGCGATTTATGCGGTCGTCAGCGGTGTGAGCGGCACGCCAGCCGATCTCGTGCATCAACTGGATGGCAAAGGCTGGTGGATGCCCGCCGCCGGCGGCGCAGTTGCCGCGTTCATCTTTGGCGGCCTCGGATTCTTCCTGGGCAAGTCCGCCTCGCGCGGATGAGCTAAGCGGACAGCCGCAATTTACTGAAATTCAAGAGGGCGATCCGATTGGATCGCCCTCTGTTTATTTCTGCCCGTCTCTCTTAGAACATCGGCTGCGCGACTATTTCGGCGACGAGTCTTGTCCCCTCCTCCGGTACTTCGGGGGAGGGTTAGGGTGGGGGTTCGTTGCGAGAGGCGCCTGTTTTATACAACCCCCACCCCAGCCCTCCCCCGGAGTACCGGAGGAGGGAGAGATAGAGGCGGCTAAAGTGTCACGCACGTTAGAACAGTCGTCTGATCGCGGGGGTTCACGAGGGAAACAACATGCGTCTGATTTTTACTTCAATAGTAATAATGGTCACCACATCGGCTGTCAGCTTGGCCGCCGAGGCGCCTTCGCCGGAGGCGTATCTGCGGATCGCCGCCGAAGCGGAGGCGAATCTCCAGAAGCAAATTCTCGATAAGTGGTTTCCCGTCGCCGATGACGATCAGGCGGGCGGCTTCTACGAGAACTACCGCGAAGACTGGACACGCGAGCAGACGGGGCAGAAGAGCATCGTCTATCAATCGCGGCTGACGTGGCTCTCCGCCGGCGCGGCAATGCGCTATCCGGCCAAGGTGCAGATGTATGCGGCGCAATCGCGCCGTGGAGCGGCGATCCTGGCCGACAAACTCTGGGATAAGGAGCGCGGCGGGTTTTACTGGCAGGTGGACGACGCCGGCAAACCTTCGCGCCAGCGGCCCAATGAAAAGCACGTCTACGGCAACGCCTTCGGCATGTACGCGCTGGCGACGAATTATCAGCTGACCCACGACACCGCCGCCCTGGAACTCGCGAAGAAAACCTTCGACTGGCTCGAAGAGCACGCCCACGACGCCAGGAACGGCGGCTATTTCGAGGCGCTTACTCTCGAAGGCAAACCCATCGACTCCACCACGCGCGGGAACGACGCCATCGGCACCGCCTTTGGCCGCAAGTCGATGAACACGCACATTCATCTGCTGGAGGCGCTGACCACGCTGTACGCCGTCTGGCCCGACGACAAAGTACGCACGCGATTGGAAGAAGTTTACGAGCTTGGCCTGACGAAGATTTATTCCGATCCCGGGTATCTGCGATTGTTTTTCACCCCCGATTGGACACCCATCGAAACGCGCGATTCCTTCGGCCATGACATCGAGACAGCGTTCCTGCTCGCCGAGGCGGCGGCGGCGCTGGGCAAGCCGGATGACGCCCGCGCCTGGACGGCTGGCCGCAAGCTCGTCGATCACGCGCTGGAGATCGGCTTCGACCGCGAGCACGGCGGCTTCTACAACGAAGGCGCGCTCGACGGCTCAAACATGGCCAAGGAAAAAATCTGGTGGGTGCAAGCCGAAGGCCTCAACGCGCTGCTGCTCATGCACGAGCGCTTCGGCATGGAAAACCCCAAATACTGGGACGCGTTCGTCCAGCAATGTGATTTCATCTCCAAACACCAGATCGACGCAACTCATGGCGGCTGGTATTCAACCGTCCGCCCCGATGGAACTTCAATCCCCAATCGCAATAAGAGCGATATGTGGACGGAGGGGTATCATCAGGGGAGGTCGATGCTGAGCGTGTCGGGAATGCTGAGAAAGATGGCGGGGGAGAAGTGACACCGTCACAGCCGCCGGCTCAGATGCTTCACGCCGATCACGGTTACGGTCGACGTGCGGCGCTCCACTGCCAGACGAAGAAAGACATACTGCCGCACGCCCGCTTCGTCTAGCACGACGTCTCGAGTGTAGACTTTGGACATCGTTGGCGGATGTGATGCCATATCGTCTGCTTCATCTAGCACGAGCTCCTGCAATCGAACATCAAGTTCCAACCATTGTGATTTTGCATCAGGCGCGAAGACGAGCGCGTAGCTCATTTCGGAGCTCCTCCGCAGGAATTGCCTTGCCCTGACGCACCTGCTCCATTGCTCGCATCATGTCTTCAGGCGTCAGTTTTAGCCGCGCACAAGCCATGCAATATGCATCTTCCAACGCTTCGATCTTTGGCGCGGACCGGCCGGCGGCGGCTAGTTTCCTTGCGCGGCCGAGTATCTGATCAGCGTCCTCGGCCCATTCTCGGAGCATGTTGTACATGGAGCGCAGCACATCCCGGGCTATTGCCGGGTCATCTTCAACGCCGGGTCCGAACTCCTGCTCGTACTCCTTCAGACGCTCCCAATCGGCCAGCGCCGCGGCGACAAGCTTCTCCGCCAATGACGCAAGAGACGACTCACCGGTAGCAATATTGGTTTCCGGCTTATCACGCGCCAGCACATCGAAAAGTGAAACCGCCGTCATATCCTTCATTCTAGCATAAAACCGTCCGGACGGTGCATTTATCCGGCTCGGGCTGCCTTGATCCTCGCCAAATACCCATTATATTGACCGCTTGGCGTCACGGAGGAAGCGTGGACGAGGCAGTACAGGTTTCACGGCTCGACCTCAATGGATTGATCGAGCGCGAGTGGTTGGCGACCAACGGCATCGGTGGTTACGCCGCTTCTACCATTCCGTCACTTAATACCCGTAAATATCACGGCCTTCTCGTTGCAGCGATGGCGCCGCCGGTGCGGCGGATGGTGCTCCTCTCGCGCGTCGAGGAAGTCCTCATTGGCGACGGCCAGCGCCATGAGCTGGCCTGCAATGAATATCCCGGCGCGATTCATCCGCAGGGACACACGCATCTGCGCGCGTTCAATGCCCATCCGTTTCCGCGATGGGCTTATCAATGCGATGGCCTGACGATCGAAAAGCAACTACGTCTGCTGGAAGGCGAAAACACCGTCGTGTTGAGCTACGCGCTGCTGGCGGGCGATCGGCCGGCCGATCTAGAAGTGCGGCCGCTCTTTGCGATGCGATCGATCCATCAGCTGATGTATCAGTGGAACGGCCGCCTGCTGGCGGAACGCCGCGCGAAACAGCATTACCGAATTCCTGCCACCAGTCGCACGCCGGAAATCTTTTTCGCGCAGACGGGCGAGTTTGAATTTGAGCCGCTCTGGTATTTGAACACGATCTATCGCCGCGAAGCGGAGCGCGGCTACGCCGGGCTGGAAGATGTCTGGAGCCCTGGCGTTGTCCGCTTCAGGCTCGCGCCGGGGCAGGTCGTGCATTTTGTCTGCTCGAGCGATCCGATTGATCTGAGTGCGGTGATCGACCGGGCGACGGCGCATTCCGCCGCCCTGGCAAAGCCGAAGATCGATGCGTTTGCCGATAACACGCTCGATCGGCTCATTCGCGCCGCGCGACAATTTGTGATCACCGCGCCGCCGGATGGCTCGGGCGAGAAGCTTTCCGATTCATCGGTCACGTGCATCGGCCATTACCCTTGGGGCTGCCCCTCGCCGCGCGCGGCGATGATCGGCTTCGGCGGGTTGTTCATGGCAACCGGCCGATTTGCGGAGGCGCGCTCGCTGCTGCTTTCGATGGCCGCGATGCAACGGCGTGGCTTGATGCCCAGCGGCTTCCCCGAGGACGGCTCGGTCCCCGCTTACAACGGCGCGGATATCTCGCTGTGGTTCGTCAATTCCGCCTGGAGCTATCTCCGCTACACGCACGATGACGCGACGATCCGCCGACATCTGCTCGAACCGATTTTGGGCGTGATCGACACGTATCGAAATGGCACGGACTTGGGCATCGGCGTTGATGCCGATGGGCTACTCTCGACGCGCGCGCCGGGCCTGCCGACGACGTGGATGGATGCGAAGGTGAACGACGTCGTCGTGACGGCTCGCGCCGGCAAGCCGGTGGAGATGAACGCGCTCTGGTACAACGCGGTTTGCATTGCCGCCGAGCTTTGCCAGCGATTCGATCAGACATCGCGCGCCCGGGAATTGCGGATGCTTGCTGAGTCGATCGGGGAAGGCTTCAATCGACGATTTTGGAACGAGCAGTCGGGTAGCTGTTTTGATGTCATTGACGATCACGGAAACGATTCCTCGTTGCGGCCTAACCAATTGCTCGCCATCAGCCTGCCCTTCGCGGTGTTGTCGATCGACCGACAAGCGCGCGTTCTGGAAAAGGTGCGCGACGAGTTGCTGACGCCGATGGGCATTCGTACTCTCGCGCCCAACGACGCAGCTTACATGGGCCGCTCAAGTGGAGATGTCGTCGCCCGCGATCGCGCGCAACATAATGGGGCGGCTCATCCCTGGCTTCTGGGGCCGTACGTGTCGGCTCTGTTCCGCGTGCTTGGCCGCGATCAATCCGTTCAGGAGATCGCGAGCGAAGCACTCGAATCGTGCCTTCAATATCTCTCCGACACAGGCCTGGGCCAGCTTCCCGAGCTTTTCGACGGCGACCTTCCCCATTGCGCCGGCGGCGCGATCGCCTCGGCGCCCTCTATCGGCGAAATCCTGCGCTGCTATTTCGAGGACGTGCTCGACCGCAGCCCGCGCGATCTGCCTGTGCCGACCCGCGCGACGCTCGACGCGACGAATGTCGATATCCCCGCTCCACAGCCCTCGACGGATATCACGCCGCATCACGCTTGAAATCAGTCTTAGACAGCGCTGCCCCGCCGCGGCGGTAAAATCCTTGCGAGGCGCACTCTTCCGCGCCAGCGGGAGATCGCACCTTGGCCGAACCAATTGCCAGCTTCACGGCTCAGCACGGGCTACTTCAGTTGGCTGATCTCTTCGATTCGCTTGAGGAGATTCAGGTTTGGATCAAGGATCGCGAAGGGCGGTATCAATGGGTCAACCGCGCATTTCGGCTCAACTTTGCGCTGACTCAAACTGATGCTGCGCCGCCCGATGAAAAGCAGATCATCGGCAAGACCGACTACGACCTCTCGCCCGCATTTTTGGCCGACCAATTTCGCCTCGATGATGAATATGTGCTGGCGGGCAACCGGATCGCCAACCGCATCGAGCAGGTGAGCCAGCCCGATGGCACGAATGCCTGGAACATCACCAACAAGATTCCGCTCGCCGATGCTTCAGGGAAAACAATCGGCACCGCCGGACTGACGCGGATCCTCAAATCGCAGAATTCCGAGATCGCATCGGGATCGGAATTCGATGCCGTGCTGGCGTATCTGCGCGACAACTACCACACCGCCATTAGCAATCACCAGCTCGCAAGCCGCGCGCATATGTCCGTGCGCACGTTCGAGCGGAAGTTCCGGGCCAGTTTCCACATGACGCCGCAGAAATATCTGCGCAAGCTTCAGATGCGGATGGCGGCCCGGGCGCTGGTCTACACGAACAAGCCACTGGCGGAAGTGGCGATGAGTTGCGGCTTCGCCGACCAAAGCCATTTCAGCCGCGAGTTTCGGGCGCATTTCCGAAGGACGCCGCGGGAATATCGGGAGATGTTTGCGGGAAAATGATCGCAGATGGGCTTAGAACCCTCTCCCCTGTACTCATGGGAGAGGGCAGGGTGAGGGGACAGCGTATCGCAATATGGCGCGGTTCGTAAATCGAAGCGTTCGTCCCCTCACCCCAACACCCCAACGGGTGCAGCAAGTTCTACGCGGGCTGGCCGGCGAGTATGATGCCCGGCTAACCTCGGTGACCAACCAACCATCTATCACGGAGGATGTATGGCCGCACGGACGACTCGTCCAGACGCACGCGAACGCGTGATCAAATCGT
>DATBDZ010000399.1:0-4577 GCA_036276235.1 Humisphaera sp.
GGGCTGCCCGGCGTGACCGTGACGTCCTGGATCCTGTTTGCAGTATGGGAATTAAACGTAGCCGTCCCGATGACCGTCTGGGTATCGGTGGATCCGTCAAGGTTTTCGGTGGTCCAGGTCGTCCCGGGAGTGAGTGGAAAGAGTGAGGCTGCCGCGTTCACGCTAAGAAGACGGCGAGATTCCAGGGATTCCACATGTCGCTTGCGTTGCATTTTCTTTCTCCATTGGCGCGGCCCGAAGGGACGGAACCATAGCAGGAAAATGTAGAAAGGCCAAGTTCGTGGCATGGACGGCTGGTTCGGGGTGTTTGATACCTCAAAGGTCGATCTTCCGAGTTTCTTCCGATATCGTTTCGCTGCCGACTTGAGGAATCTGCAAATGTATGTCCCAACCGCCTTCGCTGAAAATCGGCCCGACGTGCTGGCGAGTTTCATTCGCCAAAACAGCTTCGGCACGCTCGTGACTTTCGACGCGCAGGCCGGTTTGTGCGCGAGCCATCTGCCATTTCTTTTTCGAGAAGCAAAGGACGGCGCGCCGGCAACGCTCCTCTCCCACGTCGCGCGGCAAAATGATCAATGGCGAATGCTTCGCCGGGATACCGAGGTGCTCGCCATCTTCCAGGGGCCGCACGCCTACATTTCGCCGCGCTGGTATGTGTCGAAGTTGGCGGTGCCGACATGGAATTACACCGCCGTTCATGTTTACGGCCGCCCGCGTCTGATTGAAGACCCGCCCACCGTGCGGCAACTGCTTTCGCAAATCGTCACGACCTACGAAGGGACAGGCAGCAATGCCTGGTGCGACGGTCTGTTGCCAAACGATTTCGTCGAAAAGCTAGCCGCCGCGGTCGTGGCATTCGCGATCGACGTCACGCGGATCGAAGGCAAATTCAAGCTAAGCCAAAATCGGCCGATGGCGGATCGAGAGGCGGTTGTCGCGGCACTGGAAGAACAGAAGGGTGACGATGCGATGGCTGTCGCGGCGCTGATGCGGGCACATTCACTGGTTGACGACGAGCGGACCGATCCAAGTGCGACAAATCCAAAATCGAGGGCCACATGAACCGTATCTGGGCGGCTTGCCTCATCAGCGCTTTGCTAATCTTCACGCGAGGCGCCAGCGCCGACGTACAGGCGGATCTTGCGGCGGCTTCGGCGACGCTGGAGGCGGCGATGCAGAACGCCGGCGCGGATCTGGCCGACGGTAAGATCGATCAGGTCAACCAGCGAATTCTTGCGACGTTTCCCGAGAAATCGCGGACGACGGTTCAGGCGCTGCTTCTGGGAAATGTTCTCTTCAAGCATGATCCGGCGACTGCGTACGCGCTGCACAAGCGTGCGGCGGCGGAGCTGCCGGATGAGCCGATGGCACAACTGGAATGGGCGATGGAGCAGCATCGCGCCGCCGAGTTTGCCGGGGCGGCGGAAACGTACGCAAAGTTCTCCAAGTTGCAGCCGGACTTTGGGCCGGCCTGGGGCATGGCCGCCGAGTGCCTGATCCGCACCGGAAAAACGCGCGAAGCCGCCGAGGCGTGGCAAAAATCGGAGCAGGGGCACGGATCGATCGAGCAGTTTGAATCCTGGGTCTGCGAGGTGCACACGCACGCGTTTCCCGACCGCGATCGCGCCAACTTCATCGCCAAGGTAAAGGCCGGCGACATTGACGCCGCTGAGAGGCTCGTTGCCCTGGACTGCAATCTGGAGATCGACTGGTGGAACAGCGGGCCCGATGCCGCCTATCTGCAAAAAGATCTGGACATTCTCAAAGCCGCCACGATTGCCGATCAGGATCGGCTGCGTGCGATTACGTGTGCCGCGCGATGCGGCCTGATCGAAGCGACAGACGACGGAAACGCCGCCGATGTGCTGCGCCAAGCGAGTTACTTGATCGATGAGAAGGGAACGCTTCCGCCCAGCGGCAAGCTTCTATCGCCGATGCTGTCGGCGGCGATCGCCTCGCGCGCCCTGACCGACCAAAGCGCCCGCGAAAAGCTCGGCCCGTCGATCCTTGCGAAGGCCAGAGCCACGCGAGACGCGGCGATGTTTAACGCCGCCGCCCATCTGTATGTGGGAACAGATCGCCTGGCGGCGATCGATCAGGAAGCATGGGACGCCACCGGCGATCCGCGCTTTGCCGCGTCGTTGCTGGTTGGCTTGCTACCGACAGGAACTCTCAAAGCGGACGATCCGCGGCTGGCGAAGGCCGCAAAGCAATTTCCCGATAACGCAGAAATCGCACGGATAAGAGTCGCCCTAAACGGCGGCGACAAGGCCGACCCGGCGCTGCTGATCGAAGCCATCAAATCCGAATACACCCACTTCTCCGCCGGCGGCTTGCTCGCCGCCCGCCCCAACGCATCAATGCTTCGCGCGTATTTCGCGGCGCTGGGCAAAGCTCTTGGGGTCCAAACACCGGTGAAGTCGTAGCGCCACCCCGCTCCGCCGCGGACGTACGCTATCCTCGATCCTCTATTCTCCATCTTCGTTTTCGTTGCGCACAGAGAGGCGGACCGATGCTCGCGCCACTATGCGCTTCCTGCGGTTATCCGTCGCCCGCTCAATCTCCCGCTTCCAGAATTGCCATGAACGCCTCTTGCGGGATATCGACGCTGCCGACGCGCTTCATGCGCTTTTTGCCTTCTTTTTGCTTTTCCAGCAGCTTGCGCTTGCGGGTGACGTCGCCGCCGTAGCATTTGGCGGTTACGTTTTTACCTACCGACTTGATGGTTTCGCGGGCGACGATCTTCCCGCCGATGGCGGCTTGCAGCGGGATCTCGAAGAGGTGGCGGTCGATCTCTTCCTTGAGGCGGACCAGCAGCTTGCGGCCGCGCTGCTCGGCGTGATCTTTGTGCACGATCACGCTCAGCGCATCGACGCGATCGCCATTCACCAGGATGTCGAGCTTAACGAGGTTGCCGGCGCGGAAGCCGATCAGGTCATAGTCCATCGTGCCGTAGCCGCGCGTGGCGCTTTTGAGGCGGTCGTAGAAATCGTAAATTACTTCCGCTAGCGGAATCTCATAAACCAAAATCACGCGGCTGGCGCCGATGTATTCGGTCTTCTTGTAGATGCCGCGCCGATCTTCGCAAAGCTTCATCAACAGGCCGACGCTTTCGCTCGGCAGGATCAGATTCATCACAATGTACGGCTCGCGGATCTCCGCCACGTGCGTGAGATTCGGCAATTCACTGGGCGCGTCGATGCGCTTCACGCTGCTGTCGGTCATCAGGATTTCGTAAGTGACGGTGGGGGCCGTCTGCACGACTTCGACGCTGAACTCGCGCTCCAGCCGCTCCTGGATGATCTCCATGTGCAGCAGGCCAAGAAAGCCGCAGCGAAAGCCGAAGCCCAGAGCGTCGGACGATTCTGGCGCGAAGGTGAAGCTGGAATCGTTAAGCTGCAAACGGTCCATCGCATCGCGCAAGTCTTCGTATTGTGTTTTCCCGCCCGGATAGAAATCGCAGTAGACCATCTGCTGGATCGGCTTGTAGCCGGGCAGCGCCTGCGGCGCGGGGGCCTGGGCGTCGGTGACGGTGTCGCCGATGCGCACATCGTGCAGGTCCTTGATGGCGGCGACGAGAAAGCCGACCTCACTCGTGCCGATCTTCTCCACCTGCTTGGGGCGCGGCATCAGCTTGCCCAGATCAGTAATCTGATATTCGCGGTCCGTCCCCATCAAGCGGATCTTTTGCCCTTTGCGCAGCTCGCCGTCGATGACGCGGACGTAGACGATGACGCCGCGATAGTCGTCGTAGATGCTGTCGAAAATCAGCGCGCGGGTCGGCGCGGCAGGATCGCCCTTGGGCGGCGGCAACTGCTCGCAAAGCTTGTCGATCAGCTCATCAATCCCCTGGCCCGTCTTTGCCGAAACGAGAATCGCATCTTCAGCACTGAACCCGAGCACCTGCTCGATTTCTTCGGCAACCTCGACCGGCTGCGAGGAAGGCAGATCGATCTTGTTAATGACGGGGATGATCTCCAGCCCCGCCTCAATCGCGGCATACGCGTTGGCCACCGTTTGCGCCTGCACGCCTTGCGTCGCATCGACAACGAGGATCGCCCCTTCGCACGCCTGCAGGGCCTTCTGCACTTCGTAGTGGAAATCGACATGGCCGGGCGTGTCGATGAAGTTGAGCATGAACTGCTCGCCGTTGTGCATATGAAACACCGTGACGGCGGAGGCTTTGATGGTGATGCCGCGCTCGCGCTCCAGGTCCATGTCATCGAGCATCTGATTTTGAAATTCGCGTTCGGTGATGGCGCCGGCGCGCATGAGCAATCGATCCGACAGCGTGCTCTTGCCGTGGTCGATGTGGGCGATGATCGAAAAATTCCTGATCTGCATACAACTCCGCAAGGTTTTCCGGTCAAAAGAAACGTAATCATACGGGGGATGGGCGCAAATGGGCAGGGCGGAGGCAAGGATTAGGTTTACTGCGGGTGCAGCAAGTTCTACGCGGGCTGGCCGGCGAGTATGATGCCCGGCTAACCTCGGTGACCAACCAACCATCTATCACGGAGGATGTATGGCCGCACGGACGACTCGTCCAGACGCACGCGAACGCGTGATCAAATCGT
>DATBDZ010000400.1:0-7687 GCA_036276235.1 Humisphaera sp.
GATCGCACGACAGTTCGGGCAGCCAGCGAAATGGAAGTTTGCTTCGCCCTTAGAACCAATTCATGCGACAATTGAGGCCCCACTCTTGGATATGGCGATCGAAATCGCATCGCTCAAATCAACGCTACTTACATTTGACCACCTTCTACGGGACGACCGATGTCGATTCACTCGGAGTCAGAGTCTTGGTGGGGTTCGTGCGTTTGTTAAGGCATTTATTCTGGATGGCGTCGAAAACAGGACTCAATACTTGAAGACAATTCTCGGCCTCCAGTACGACAAACTCGACGAGTTAAGGCGGCTTCGACGGCTTGTCACCCGGCCGGTCTCACCATTCGAACATGTTATGGTCGCATCAGCTAACATGGCGACGCGCACGCTGGATGCAGTTTGGTGGTTGGGCAGCGTAGATCCCTACGGATTCCGCCTCTGTACGGATTGGCCAGATGGGCCATTCACAACGATTGTGGTAAGTGGAGTTCTCCGCGGTGAGGACACAACCATCCACCAATTGCCAATCGAGTTCAACTGCAAATTGGCACCCCTTCGGCGTGCCATCGTCCCGGTTGGAACATCGGCGCGGGAAAAGGAGAACACGGCCAGGGAGATTGCGGTGTTTCATCGTGAGGCGCTGCAGACCGCGATTGACCACACAGAGCGGAACTGTCCGAATCACGTCCGAGATTTTGTCGTGCTAATGGCACAGTTCAACCTCCAAGAACGAGGCGACGGACGGGTTCTTGGTGGCATGATTCGCCGACTTGAGATGATGTTCATGTGGCGCGTCGCCGATTCGGCTAAGCGAAAAGAATTCGATAAAATCGTAAACCGACGCGCTAATGCGCTCAGGAAGGAGGTCCTTAGCGAAGCTGTAACCTCGATCACCGAGCAACCAGTTCGCTTGACGTGGGATCGATGGCATCAGCTGTACGTGAAGATTCTCAACGATCTGCGGCCTTGTTTGGGCTTGCCGGGCGAGATCGCGAATACCGACGCGGTAATTGAGGGCGACGGCTGAGGGAAGAACTAAAAACGGAAAACGGGTCAAGTGCGATATTGAAAACGGAAAACGGGTCAAGTGCGATATTGCCCCGCCGAGGCGTCGATCGCTCGGGGCGACGGCAGCACATGTCTTATCACACTGGCGTTCGCGGATTCAAAAGTGCTGGCCTGGGGGTATCGCTAGACGCGCTCTGCGACTCGACTGTCTTCGACCGTGAGCTCGATTCGGCTGAGCTCATCGAAGTCAGACCGAAGGGAGCTCGTCGAAGTCAAGCAGAGCGGCTAACCGAGAAGGACGCTTCGCGGCGGGAGGAGGACGAAAAACGAAACCCCATCCGCCGCGCAGCGACATTATCGTTTAGCCGTCGTGCTTGCACGGCGTGTCGTATTCACTTCCTTAGACCGGGTGATATGATCGATCAGAGCATGGCAACGATAACAAAGTCGCAAACCGTTAAACTGCCCATACGGCAAGCAGCCGCCGTGAAGCGGCGCGCGCAGGATTTGGGGCTGACGCCAGACAAGTATCTCAAGCAATTGATCGAGGATGATCTGGCGGTTAGCGCCAAAGCGCGGGCGACGTCGCTTGATGAGTTGTCTGCCCCATTTCAAGAGGCGTTTGCAGGTGTGCGTGAGGAAGAATTGGACCGGAGGGTGAAGGCCGCTCGCGCCGGCCGTCGTAAGGGTTCCTCGCGCCAACGAAGGTGATCTTGGCGCGATTCGCTGAACTCATTGATCCCGTTCGCGCGCACTTCGATTACAACCGCGATCCGGATGACGAGTGTTTCATCGAGCTGGCCATCGCAGGCGCCGCAACTCACATCGTCACGCACGATGACGATTTGCTGTCACTTCCGCGTGGCCACAAAGATTCGGCAAAACGGTTTCGCCAAAGGCTGCCACGGACCAATGTGCTAGGGTCCGGCGAATTCTTGCGCGAATTCGAGGCGTCCCGACTCGAATGACGGACTGAATGACTCGGATTGCGTTGAGTATCAGGCAATTCCCTGATCGAACGCCGTGTTGGCGGTGGCTTCGTCTACGATGGCCTGGACGGTGACCGACGGGGGGTCGCCGGGCCAGAGGATGGTATCGGGGGCGGAAACGGGCTCGGGGCCGACGGTGGGGGCGCCCAGCATGTCTTCGGGCTTGCAGAACTGATGTTGGAGCTGACCCCAACGTGGCCGCTGAGTGCTTCCATCAAACGCGCTTTGTTCGTTCTGCATACGACCTCCGTGTGAACTCCACCCACGACGCGGCGCAGTCTAACCCAAAGCACCCCTTGGCGCGAATCACCGCAAGCGATTTTTTGTAAATTATTTTCGCGAACGCTAAGCCTCGCTCATTTTGAGAGTAAGAACGCGAGCAGGTCATTAAAATCGTCGGCCTTAATAATTTCTCCAAAATTACTCGGCATCAAAGAGAGGTTGGACGCCACCCGGCGCTTGATTTTGGACTTGGGGATCGGGACTTCCTTGCCGGTCGAATCGGCGACAATCAATGTCTGACCTTCCTCGCGGCGGGGGATGCCGGCGATCACATCGCCATCGTCCAATACGAACGTGCTGTAGCGAAAGGCGGCGTCGACGTTGCGGCTTGGATCGAGAATATCCTCGCAAAGGCGCGGCACGCCGCGCACGCCGATGCCATCCAGCTGCGGGCCAATCTGCGAGCCCTGGCCGTTGACTCTGTGACATACCTGACAATTGGTGGCGAAGACCTTCGAGCCGCGCTCCGCCGAGGCTTTGGTGGCGTCGAAACGGGACGAACGCAGCTCGATCAGCCGCTGAACGGTCTGATCGGCGGCGGGGAGGTTGGCCGTCAGTTTTGCCAGACGCTCATCCAAGTTAGCTGGGCGGGACACGTTGAGCCGCTCGCGCAGTGTGGAATCAAGCAATAGCCGCGGCGACGCCTTGCCTTGATCTACAGCCGTCAGCAGCGCATCCGCCCCGGCGCTGGTGGCGGCAAGCGATTTGGCCAACGACAACTGCAATTTCTGCGGCGCGGATTTGATCGCTTCCAGCAGCGCTTCATTCACCGCCGGGGAACCGACATGCGCCAGCGATGTTCCAACGGCGTCTTTCAGCGAATCGGGCGACGCGGAATCCGCCAGGGCCTTCATAAGCTGCGGCGAATGATCGGCGGCACTGAGCGCCACCAGCGCATTGGCGGCGGCGATGCGGTTTTGCACATCGCCCTGCCGATTGGCCAGGATTTGGCTGATCTTGCCCGATAGCTCCGTGAGTTTGAGGCTGCCGGCCAGCTCGATTGCCGTGCGAAGGGGGCGGTGCGGTGAAGCAGGCACCGTGACAACCGGCGGATCGAATCGCCCAAAGGCGATCCAGGCGTAAGCGGTGCCGTTGTCGGCGTCAGTGGCTTCGATGTAGCCGCGCTTGCCGGCGAATTTGGTCAGATCCCAGTTGATCTTTCGGGCGGTGTCATTGCGCGGGGCGGGGGCCTCGATCAGAATCTCGTTGGTATCGGCAGCGCGAAGCCGCACGATGTTCTTCAGCGTATTGGGCTGGGCCGGCGGGCCGCTGTGGCCCGCCATGAAGAAGCTCAAATGTGCTGGTATCTCAAAATCCTTTGAGCGAAGGATTCCGGTTCCCTTTTCGCCCGACGGCAGCGACGAGATGAATGGGGAAGATGCATTCCCATCCGCCGACGCGCGCAGTTGAATCGTCCAGGGATCTTCCGCATTGGGGAAGGCCGGCGCGGGCGAGTTGGTCCACCGGGCGAAATCCGGCTCGTTGGAATTCAGGATTCGTGTTGCAAGCTGGCGCGCCCAGGCGCGGGCGGAGGCGCCGAGCTGGCCATTGCGCTGCGCGAGGCCTTCCTGCATCGCCATGAACAGATCGATCTGCTGGGCATCATCGGCAGCAAAGCGATTGGCGACGATCTTCGCGGCCTCGTCGGCCTGCGGATCAGTCCCGAATCGCGCGATATGGCGGACATATTGAACGAGCGTTGCCGGCTTTTCCGTCGAGACGGAGAGATGCCGCACGATCAGGGCCGCGGACGCGGGAGATTGCGCGCCTAGCGCGACATCAGTAAGATTCGTGAGATCCTCATCGCTAGCACCAGCGGGCGGCAGTTTGTCGGCAATCCCCGGCAGCAGGAGTTGATTCCGCAACGCCATGCGAAGGACGTAGATCAAATGCGTGTCGGTCGCCGGCGCATGCTCGCGGGCGTCGAGCAGCGGGCGGATATTGTCGTACGCGGGATGCAGGCCCAACGCCTCAGCGGCACAGCGCCGCACCATCGCGTCGGAATCCGAAAGACCTTTGAGCGCCATCGCGCGCTGGGCATCGCTCCACTTTTCCGTTTCAGACAATACCCGCTGCGCATGCACGCGAACGGCACGATCCGAATCATCCGCAAACGACTGCAGTGCCGACGCATCCAATGCGCCCAGTCGCTTGAGGATCCACATGCCGTGGACTTTCAAATCGCTCGAAGGCTTCGCCGCCAGCGCCTGCTTGAGCGGCTCGATCGCCGGCTGGCCGGTGTGGTCGGCCAGAGTGTTCATCGCCAGCATGCGGACGGTGAAGTTGGCGTTTGACAGATCCGCGATCAGCTCGGCGACCGATGCCTTGCTGAGATCAAACGGCTTGGCCGCTGCGCTGCTCGCGCCGCCGCCGCTGTAGCTGATCCTCCAGATTCGCCCGCGTTCCTTATCGCGGCCCGGGTGATGCAGATCGACCTCGTAATGCCCGATGATCTTGTTGTAAAAGTCGGCAACATAGAGCGCGCCATCCGGCCCGAGCTTGATGTTGACCGGCCGAAACCATTTGTCGTCGCTGGCTAGAAAATCCGGCGCATCATCCGCATGAAACGCCGACCCGCGCGGCGAAAGTTGGGCACGATTGACCTTGGCCGTCACCACGTTCCCCACCAGCATCATGTTCGCAAACTCCGCCGGAAACTGGTCGGCGACATAATCGCACAAGCCGGCGATGGCGGTCGAGCCGTACAGGTGATCGCACATTTCCGGCGCGAAGCCCAGGCCGTCATCCGGCTTGCCGAAGCTCGGATACCACCCGCCGCGCATGAGCAGGTAGATCGGCTTGGTTTCGCAGTCGCTGGAATAAAGATTGCCGAGCGGATCAAACGCCAGGCCGAATGGGTTCACCTGCCCGTGCGTAAAAAACTCGACGTGCGATCCATCGCGATGAAAGCGATAGGTGTTGCCGGAATTCGGCTCGATCTGCGAGCCATCGGTGCCGCGCAGATGCGAGGTATTCTTGAAGCCATGGACGGCATAAATCCAGCCGTCGAATCCTTCCGTGAAGGAACCGGTCATGCCGTGCGTGTCTTCGTGGGCTTGGCCTTCGATCAGAATCTTCCGCTGGTCGGCGTGGCCGCTGCCGCTCGTGTCTTTCATGTCGAAGATGCCGGGGATGCTGTAGATAATCGCTTCGTTGCCGCCGACCGGGAGGACGCCGATGGGGATGTTCAGATTGTCGGCGAACGTGGTGATCTTCCGCGCGCGGCCATCGGGCCCAAAGTCCTCGAGAATCTTCACCGTATCGCGCGTCGGAGCGCCTTCTTTCGCGGGAAACGGATACTCCACGGTGTTGGTCACCCAAAGCCGCCCGCGCTCATCGAAGGCGATGTTGATCGGCTTATGAATATCCGGCTCGGCGGCCACGAGTTGAACGGTAAACCCCGGCGGCAAATGAAACGCCGCCGCCTCATCCGCCGGCTCGCGCGGGCCGGATGGCACGACGAGTTCCGAAGGATTTCGCTGGGCTAGCGTCGGAGAATGCGAAGAACAGACGCAGACCGCCGCGCTGATTGCCAATACCGCTTTCCACCGCATCAGAAGCTCCGCTGGAGAGGAAGAGGATCAAAACAGGAACATCGCTTGCGAAATCAAACGAGTGTTCCTTGTTAGGGTTTACCAGTCGGACCAAAGATTGTTCGCTGACTCCCTCGCCCCTGTACTCAGGGGAGAGGGCTGGGGTGAGGGGACGAACGTGGGCTTTGGCGAACAGCGCCATATCGCGGCCCGCTGTCCCCTCACCCTGCCCTCTCCCCTGAGTACAAGGGAGAGGGTTCTGAGCACGATTTTCTGTAGGGTGTACTCGCCCACCACGAGCGGCAAATGGTGGGCGAGTACGCCCACCCTACAAGTGCGGCGATGAGCCATTTCCCCTCCCCCGGGTACTCCCGGGGGCGGGTTACGGCGGGGTTCGCGCGAACGGCGTTTGTTCTACACAACCCCCTCCCCAGCCCTCCCCCGGAGTACCGGGGGCGGGAGAAAGTGCAACCCCGAAATCATCGATCGCTTAACCCTGCTGCGTAAGCCGCGCCAGCCCATCCAGCGATCGCGCCGCCGCGCCGCTGTCGATTGATTCGCCAGTACGCTTCAGCGCCGTCGGGAGATCATCGCATACTCCCGCGACGACCAGCGCCGCCGCCGCGTTGAGCAGGGCGATATCGCGCGGCGGACCTTTTTCTCCGTCGAGAATTCTTCGGATCACCTGCGCCGATTCGTCGGCGGTTTTCACTTGCAGATCGGATAGCCGCGCTGATGGGATTCCCAGCTCGCGCGCATCGAATTTCCAGCTTTTAACGTGCCCATCGCGCAGCTCGCTGATACGCGTCGGGCCGATCGTTGAAAGCTCATCCAACCCATCGTCGGCATGAACGACCCACGCCCGCTCGCTGCCTAGTTCGCGCAGGACTTCGGCCATTCGATCGGTCAGCTCCGGCGCGAAGACGCCCAGCAATTGATGCCGCGCGCGGCCGGGATTGGTGAGCGGGCCCAGTACATTAAAGATGGTCGGAATTCCCAGTGCCGAGCGTGCCGGCCCGACGAAGCGCATCGCCGGATGATGCACCCGCGCGAAAGCGAAGCAGATATTCGCCTCCGCCAGACAAGACCGAAGCGCCGTCGGCGTCGCCTCGATCTTCACGCCGAGCTTCTCGAGGACATCCGCCGATCCGGATTGGCTGGAGGCGGAGCGATTGCCATGTTTGACGACCTTCACGCCCGCGCCGGCGGTGATCAGTGCGGCGGCCGTTGAGATGTTGAAGGTATGCCGCACATCTCCGCCGGTGCCGCAGGTATCGAGGACGATCCCCGCGCCGCCGGAATCGACCGGCACGACCTTTTCGCGCATGACGGTTGCCGCCCCGACAAGTTCTTCGACGGTCGTGCCCTTGGCGGCAAGTCCGACGAGCAGGCCGCCGATCTGCGCTTCGGACGCCTCGCCAGACATGATGTGCAAAAACGCCGACCGCGCCTCATCGCGCGTCAGATTCTCACGGCGGCAGAGCTTCAGAAGAATGTCGCGAAGTGGGGCGGGGGTCATCGTGTGTTGGCGTACTTTACTCGCATGTGCGATGTTTGCGAATGCGGTGCGCCTTGGGACAGCTTAAGCCCTTACACGGCCTAGAAATGTTTCCGCCACCTATTGGACGGCGTTTTCTTCTCCCTCCTCCGGTACTCCCAACATTTTGCATGAACAGTGTTACTCACTTTGCCAGTTGCAATTCCAACTCAGAATTTTCGAGACAACCGTCATGCTGAGGTACTCCGAAGCATCTGGCCCATTCTCGTGAGCGGGCCAGATGCTTCGGAGTACCTCAGCATGACGGTGTGCGAAGCCAGTGGACAAGAATCCGGCAACCACGGCCTCCCCAAAATGAGGAGTTAGGGCGCAGATGCAAGATGTTG
>DATBDZ010000401.1:0-10658 GCA_036276235.1 Humisphaera sp.
TCGCCCACCATGAGCGACGTGGTGGGCGAGTACACCCACCCTACACGAATTCGCGAACATTTTCAGACCAGGTACTGCGAAGCATCCAGCCCACTCGAGCGAATGGATGGATGCTTCAAGATTTTTGCTCTCATAGTAGGCCCCCAAGCGCTGGGTCGCGCTCAGAACCCTCTCCCCTGGCTTCGACGAGCTCAGTCGAGTCGTACTCAGGGGAGAGGGCAGGGTGAGGGGACGGCGTGTCGCGATATGGCACCGTTCGCAAGTTGACGCGTTCGTCCCCACCCCAACCCTCTCCCCTGAGTACGACTCGACTGAGCTCGTCGAAGTCAGGGGAGAGCGAGAATGCCCAATGCCGCGCTTTGCGGGTGGTGTCTAGTAACGTAGGGCGGGATTTATCCCGCCGCTTACGGGCCCGGGCGGTGTAGCGGCACTCGACACAGCGTCGTCCGATCACCGAATCCCCGTAAACTGTGCCGCCACCTTCAGCCACTTCCCATCGCGCTTCACGAACGTGTCGGTAAAGCGGTAGCTGCCGGATAGATCCTGATCCTGGGCATGCCCCTTGATCGTCAGCATCCCCGTCGCCACGGCGGCGTTTCCGTACACTCGAACGTCCATGTCCTCGAGCTTCGCCGTTTCAATGACCACAATGCCGTCGCGAAACTGCGAGACGAATTCGTCCTTGGGCGAAAGATGTCCGCTCGGCGTTGTCATCGTGAAATCGTCGGCGAGCATCTCGCCGATCGCGTCGGCCTTGGATTTCTGCGCCGCCGTCACCCACGCCTCTTCCAACGCCGTGATCTGCTTGATTTCGGCCGCCGATTCCGTTTTCGGATCGGCGGCATGAATCGGCCCGGCGAAAACCAGCGACAACACGATTGCGGAAATGAGGATTCGCATAGGCGAGGAAGTTTACCGCCAAATCGCGCGGCCGCCGAGAGGAATGACGGCGAATTAATGACGATTTAACAATCAACTCCGAGCCGTTGCCCTTGGTTGGTCGCTGAGCGATAACTGCGCACTCGGAAACGAGAATCACGTCGTTCACTGGGAGGTTCACGGGCCATGATCAGCGACGCACTTCAAAAGCAATTTGTAAAGGACATCAAGAAAGCGAACCTAAGCGACCACCGCGACGAGCTGCTGGCGGCGGCGCGGGAATGTATCCACTTTTTTACCACGAGCCCAAGCGCAAGCTGGCGGTCGGCGTCAGCAAGGTTGGCGGAGAGCCGGATCTGCCGGCTTCAATCGAGTGGCCGGATGGGCTGGACGACAAAGGGAAAAAGCGCGGGAAGGCGGAGTTTCTTGCGCAGTTTAATCTCGCTGAGTTGCCGCCGATCAAAGATCCGGATCTTCCTCGTACCGGGCATCTATGGCTCTTCGTCCAGAACACGCTGTTGACCGAGGCCCCAAACGTTATCTTCTATCGAGACGGCAAGGAGCCGCTCAAGCCGCGCCCAAAACCGCAATCCACAAACCCGCCCACGGAATATGGATGGCGCGACCTCAAGCCCGCGTCGCTTACCTTTCAGGCGGGTGTGAGCCTACCGCTTTCCAGTTCCAAGTTTCGTCGAAAGTTTGAGACACTGAGCAACGAGCTTGACGAGCTGCACACTCTGATGACTGCCGGCCCCGATGACGAACACGAGACCATCGACGGCCAACTCGGCGGCTATTCTTTTCAGGCCGAAGTAGATCTTGCCCGGCAGTATGCGATCGAAGAAATGGGCAAGGCAGATTTTATTTCTGCCGACGCATGGAGCAGTGTTGAGCAGCTTGAGGGGCAAATCAAGAACGGGCTTCCGTTCCTGAAAGGCGACAAGCTCAAAGCCTATCAGAACGAATTGCGAAAGAATCTGACGCCCTTGAAGTGGATCGTAAAAAACGACAAGGAAATTCAGGCCCGGGCCGACGCGCTGCAGTTGCTCTGCATGTTCCGCCCCAACTACGGAATCGATTTAGAATTCGGCGACGGAATGTATCTGGATTTTCTGATGCACCGCGAGGATCTGGCCAAGCGCGATTTCTCGAACGTGTATTGCAATTTGCCAATGCTGCTGTAGCGGCAATGCAGCGGCTACGCCACAACCAATTCCCGCAGCCGCTCGACGTCGCGGATCGGAGGCTCGCCGAAGTGGCGTTTGTAGTCGCGGCTGAAGTGCGATTGGTCGTCGTAGCCGACGCGGTATCCGGCTTCGCCGGCGTCGAGGTTTTGGCTGAGCATCAGCCGCCGCGCTTCCTGGAGCCGCAGGTGCTTTTGGAATTGCAGCGGGCTCATTGCGGTGACCGCCTTGAAATGGGCGTGAAAGCCGGACACGCTCATGCCCAATTCCCGCGCTACGTTTTCAATCCGTAATGGTTTGTCGAAATCCTTCCGCAATTTCTCGACAGCGCGAGTCATCCGGTGCCCCTGTCCGCCGAACGTGGCGAGATGCCGCAGGCGGCTGGCTTGCGCACCGTTGAGCAGCCGGTAAATGATCTCGCGAACAATCAGCGGCCCAAGCATGCGATACTCAGTGGGTCGCTCGGTGAGGCGCACGAGGCGCAGCGTTGCGTCGAGCAGATCCGCGTCGAGCGGGCTGACATCGACGCCCTTGACGCCGCCGCCGTCACCATGCGGCTGTAACACGCCCGCCGACTCAACCATCAACGATGTGACGATCGCCGGATCGAGAACGAGCCGAAAACCGAGGTACGGCCGCTCGCGCGAGGCATCGACAACCTGCCCGGTGGCGGGAACGGCCATCGTGGCGATCAGATAGTGCCCCGTGTCGTAGTGGAAGCGCTCGTCGCCCAGCAAGATGTCTTTGCTGCCCTGCGCGATCACGCAAAAGCAGGGATCTAGAACTGCGTATGCCGGCTGATTGGGAGTCGAAACGCGGTTGAGAAAAATACCGGGCTGGGCCTCGAACCTGCCGTCGCTTGTGACCGTCCGCGCGATCCGCTCCGCGAGTTCTTCGCGATCGGACTGCATCCGTCTCGCCTGTTTTGGGTCGTGAGTGTGCATCTTCTTTCGCATCATAACCACCTCCGCGCGTCTTTCTGCCGATCATCTCACGTTTTGGAGAATCGTACAAACATCTCCGAGGATCGTCCTAACGGTTCTCTGGACCACACACGTACAGTCTCGTGAAAAGCAGCGGGATCGAGGTCGGACGGTGGCCAACTGTTTGGACATTGCTCCAACTGTCAGGTCGCATCCGAAGAGATTTTGATGGCCGCAGTCGTACGAATTTGCTGATGAGGAAACGCAATGCAGAAGCGTCAACTTGGAAAGAGCGGCCTGGAAGTTTCAGCGCTGGGCCTCGGCTGCATGGGCCTGAGCTACGGCTACGGCCCCGCCGCGGACAAGCAGCAGGGAATCTCACTGATCCGCGCGGCGTTTGAGCGCGGCGTCACCTTCTTCGACACCGCCGAAGCTTACGGGCCCTTCACCAACGAGGAACTCGTCGGCGAAGCGCTCGCGCCCGTCCGAGACCGCGTGGTGATCGCGACGAAATTCGGCTTCAAGAACGGCAAGGTGGAGGCGGGGCTGGACAGCCGGCCGCAAAATATTCGGGCGATGACCGAGGCGTCCCTCAAGCGCTTGCGAACCGATCGCATCGACCTGCTCTATCAGCATCGCGTCGATCCAGAGGTGCCTATTGAGGACATGGCCGGCGCCGTGAAGGAGCTCATCGCGCAGGGCAAGGTCAAGCACCTGGGCATGTCCGAAGCCAGCGCGGCGTCGATCCGGCGCGCTCATGCCGTGCAGCCGGTGGCCGCGTTGCAGAGCGAATACTCGCTCTGGTGGCGCGAGCCAGAAAAACAAATCCTGCCGACACTCGAAGAACTCGGCATCGGCTTGGTGCCATTCAGCCCGCTGGGCAAAGGTTTCCTCACCGGCGCGATCAACGAGAACACAAAGTTCGATAGCACCGATTTCCGCAACATCGTCCCCCGCTTCTCCGAGAAAAACCGCAAGGCCAACCAGTCATTGATCGATCGCCTCGGCCAGATCGCGGCCGCCAAAGGCGCGACGCCCGCACAAATCGCGCTCGCGTGGCTTCTCGCGCAGAAGCCGTGGATCGTGCCCATTCCCGGAACGACGAAGCTGCATCGCCTCGAGGAAAACCTGGGCGCAGCGTCGATCGAATTGACCGCCGACGACCTTCAGAGCATCGAAGCGGCTTTGTCCACGATCACCGTGCAGGGTGATCGCTACCCCGCACACCTTCAGCAGCGCGTTGGACGCTGAGCGGGCAAAAGAATGAAGAACCTGGTGCCTGGCCGGGATGCCGTGAGGATCGGCCCGACCTGCCAATGCCATCGTCCACCTCGGAGGAGTTCAATGATGAATCGCAACGTGTGCTGCCTCATAGTCGCACTGCTGATTACTTCCGCGAGAGGGCAGGATACAGGGCCGGTCACTGCACCGACGGCTCGTACCGCAGCCGGCATCGTGCGCGGCGTCACGGAAGGCGATGTCTCCACTTTCAAGGGAATCCCCTACGCTGCCGCGCCGGTCGGCGACTATCGCTGGCGGCCGCCGCAACCGGCGCCCGTGTGGGCGGGAGAACGTGACGCGAGCAAGTTCGGCGCGGATTGTGCGCAGGCCGGCTTTGCGCGCGGGGGCGCGTCGATCGCCCCGAACTCCTCGGAGGATTGTCTGTTCGTCAACGTGTGGCGGCCGGCTGCTGCCACGCCGGACGCGAAGTTGCCGGTCATGGTGTGGATTCACGGCGGGGCCTTTGTGTTCGGCAGCGGTTCCTCGCCGGGCACGTCGGGGGTTTCGTTCGCCAAACAAGGCGTCATTCTCGTCACGCTCAACTACCGTCTGGGGCGGCTCGGTTTCTTCGCCTTCCCCGCATTGAGCAAGGAGCATCCGGAAGAGGTCAAAGGCAATTACGCCTACATGGACCAGATCGCCGCCCTCAAATGGGTACAGCAGAATATTGCTGCGTTCGGAGGGGACCCAAGCAACGTCACGATCTTCGGCGAGTCCGCCGGCGGCGTCTCGGTGCATACGCATCTCACCTCGCCGCTCTCGCGCGGCCTGTTCCAGAAAGCCATCATCGAGTCCGGCGGCGGCCGCGACGGCGTGCTCACCGGCCGGCCGATGCACGAGGATCGGCCCAACGAACCCTCCGCCGAAACCATTGGCGTGAACTTCGCACACCGGCACAAGATCGACGGGACAGACGAAGCCGCGCTCGCCAAACTTCGTGCCCTGCCCGTCAGCGAAATAGTCGACGGCGGCCAGGAAAGCGACGGCCCCGGCGGCCCGGTCATTTACCCCGGCCCCATCCTCGATGGTCGGCTCGCGGTGGAGACGCCCCAGAGCGCCTATGAGAACGGCCGTCAAACACTGGTTCCGTTGATCATCGGATCCAATAGCGCCGACTTCGTCGGCTTCATCAATGCGGATACGAAGGAGGCGCTCTTCTCCCAGTTCGGCCAGCACAGAGCCGATGCGATCGCGGCGTATGACCCGGACGGAAAGACCGACCTCCGAACCTTGCTCACCATGGCGGGCACCGACCGCGCCCAAGCCGAGCCGGCACGTTTCACCGCCCGCGCGTTCGTCGCCAAGGGAGCGCCGGCCTACGTGTACCGCTTCTCCTACGTGTCCACGTCGATGCGCGAGCGGATGCCGAATGGCGCGCCACATGGAGCGGAGATCCCCTACGCGTTCAACACGGTAGGCGCCAACCCTGGTGCCGCGCCGGCGCCGCAGGATCTGGCGGTCGCGCGGACGGTCAACACTTATTGGGCAAACTTCGCCAAGGCCGGCGACCCCAATGGCCAGGGCGTGCCCCCGTGGCCGCGTTACGACTTAGCAAAAGACGAGATCATCGAGTTCCGTTCCGACGGCTCGGCGGCCGCTGAAGCCGATCCCCGCAAAGCGCGGCTGGATGTAACCGAGGCCGCCGCAAAGCCGACAAAGGCGCGCTAGCACAGACCACGCGCCCGCTCATTGTCCATCCATGAGGAGTTTGACCATGAATCGCATCGCCTGCTGCCTTGCATTGTTTTTGTCCGCAGTAACAGCGTTTGCCGATTCCCCGGGCACTTTCGACTGGCCGCAGTGGCAGGGTCCAAATCGGGACAACATGTCCAAGGAGAAAGGCTTACTTCAACAATGGCCCAAGGAGGGCCCGCCGCTCGTGTGGAAGCTCAAGGACTTGGGCGGCGGTTACAGCGCTCCCTCCATCGCATCGGGCCGAATCTTCGCCATGAGTAAGCGCGGCGGCAGCGACGTGGTCTGGGCGCTTTCAGAAGCCGATGGAAAATCGCTCTGGGCGACGCCGCTGGAACAGTCGGCCTCACAAGGCATGCCGCAGGGACAGGAAGGCCCCGGCTGCACCCCGACCGTGGATGGCGATCACCTCTATGTCATCAGCACCGCTGGAGAGATCGCATGCCTAACAGTGCCCGACGGCAAGATCGTTTGGCATCACAGCATGACCCGCGACTTGGGCGGCTCCGCGCCGAACTGGGCCTACCGCGAGTCGCCGCTTGTGGATGGGAAGAACGTCATCTGCACGCCCGGCGGAAGCGGCGCGATGATGGTTGCCCTCGACAAACTCACCGGCGCTACCGTTTGGAAAACCAGCGTCCCCGCACAAGGTGACGGCGGCCGCCGCGGACGCGGCGGCATGGGCGGCTCCGGAGCCGCCTATTCCTCGGCCATCGCCATCGATTTTGAAGGCCAGCGCCAATACGTGCAACTGGCGGCCAAGGCACTGATTGGCGTCGCCGCCGACGACGGCAAACTTCTCTGGAGTTACGCCAAGCCCGCCAACTCCTTTGGCATCAACTGCACCACGCCGCTCTTTCACGATGGGATGGTGTTCGCCTCCTCCGCATACGGCGCGGGCGGCGGCCTTGTAAAACTCAGCAAAGACGCCAGCGGCAATATCACCGCCACGGAAGTCTGGGCCCAAAGGAGAATGCAGAACCACCACGGCGGCGTCATCCTCTTTGAAGGCTATTTATACGGCGCCAACGGCGGCAATGAAGGCGGCGCCCCCGTTTGCCTCGATTTCAAAACCGGAGACGTCCTCTGGAACCAGCGCGAAGATACCACCGTCGCCAAAGGCTCCGTCACCTTCGCCGACGGCCGCATCTACTACCGCTGCGAAGACGGCAACATGCTCCTGGTCGAACCCAGCCCCAAACAATTCATCGAGCGCGGCCGATTTCAGGAACCCGCCCGCAGCAACGCTCCAGACTGGGCACACCCCGTCATTGCCAACGGCAAGCTGTACCTGCGCGATCAGGATGTGCTGCTTTGCTATGACGTGAAGGCGAAATAATGATCAGAGTTACTCTCAATACCGCAGTGCTACTGCTCTTGATGGGCTTTCTCCCCTGCCGTGTGAAAGCGGATGAGAAAGTGCAGTCAGGAAACAATCTTTTAAGCACCAAACATCGCGTCGGGGACATCGTGAAGCAACCGGCATTTAAAGGTTTTGGCGAACTCCTGCTGCCCTGGGACGACAACAGCAAATACTACGACACGCGGCTCGATGAAGTCGGCACGCTCATGCCGTACCACAGCCACGTTGACGCCAACGATGTCGTCGTTGCGCTGAACCATCTGATTACCGAAGCCGATTCGGGGAAGACGATTTTCTACGACTTCTATTCCGAGCAACAAAAGAAGCAGGATCGCGCGAAGAGAGCGACGGGGCTATTCTTCTTCCGGGGTAAGCCGGGAGCTCCGTTCGCCATCGTGTGCCCGGGCGGTGGATTCAAATACGTCGGCTCACTTCACGAAGGCTTCCCGCTCGCCCTGGAAATCAGCAGGAAGGGATTCAACGCCTTCGTGATCAGGTATCGGGTCGAAGAACAAGCAGCCACGGAAGACCTGACGGCTGCGGTTTCTTACGTGTTCAAGAATGCGGAGACTCTCGGCGTCGCCACGCAAGGCTATTCCTTGTGGGGCGCCTCCGCAGGCGGTCGGATGGTGGGCAACATCGCTCTGCGCGGCATGTCGAATTACGGCGGCGCCGATCTTCCCAGGCCGGCGACGGTCGTCATCACATACACCGGACAATCCGGCTCGTCCAAAGATTTTCCGCCGGCGTTCATGGCGGTCAGCGCGGATGATCCGATCGTGAACGTCCCCACGATGGACAAGCGTGTCGAAGATTTGAAGCGCGACGGCGTGGAAGTTGATTACCGCCCCTTCAAGAACGCCGGCCACGGGTTTGGTCTGGGAAAGGGAAGTGACGCGGATGGCTGGATTGAGCAGGCCATCGCATTCTGGGGAAAACATCATCAGTAGGAATATCTCATGTTCAAAAAGACACGTGTTCGCGTATTGCGGACAACTCGAGTGATCACCCTGTTTATATCGTTCACTTCCGCGGCCCACGCCGCCGATTGGCCGCGATGGCAAGGGCCGGACCGCGACGCCGTTTCCAGGGAAACAGGTCTTCTTAAGGAATGGCCAAAGGACGGGCCGCCTCTTGCTTGGAAGGTGAACGGCATCGGCAAGGGAATGGGCGGCGTCGCCGTCAGCCGCGGCCGCATTTACACCACGGGCGACGATGCGCAGCAAATAGCGACGCTCTATGCGCTCAACGAATCCGACGGCAAGCCCGCGTGGAGCGCGAAGATTGGCCCCGGCGGCAATCCGGGAAACATCTTCAAGCCATTCGGCCCTCGCGCCACGCCAACCGTGGACGGCGATCGCATCTACATCCTCGGCCAGATGGGAGACTTCGTCTGCTTCTCGACCGACGGCAAGGAACTCTGGCGCATCAACTACATCAAGGAGCTGGGCGGCATCATGCCGGTCTGGGGCTTCGCCGAGTCACCATTGATCGAAGGAGATAAGATCGTCTGCACGCCGGGCGCGGAAGACGCCACGATGATGGCGCTCGATAAGGCAACCGGTAAGCCCATCTGGAAATGCGCCGTGCCCGAAGGCCCGACCGGCGATCGCGGCTTCCTCGGAACATCCGGCGCGGCTTACTCCTCAGTCATCGCGATCGACTTCGAAGGCGTGCATCAATACGTGCAACTCACCGCGACGACGCTCGTCGGCGTCTCATCCGATGGCAAACTCCTGTGGCGATACGATCGCGCCGCCAACCGGGACCGGATCAACTGTTCGACGCCGGTCTATTGCGACGGAATGGTCTTCGCTGCCTCGGCGTACACCGCGGGCGGAGGCGCGGTCAAGCTGACCAAAGACGCCAGCGGCAACATCACCGCAACCGAAGCCTACTTCAGCCCAAGCCTCAAGAATCATCACGGCGGCATCATCGAAGTGGACGGCTACCTCTACCTCTCCCGCGAACCCGGCATCCTCACCTGCGTCGAGATGAAGACCGGAAAGATCATGTGGAGCGAGCGCCAGCCGGGCAAGGGCTCGGTCGTTTATGCTGATGACCGGCTCTATTGCCGCAGCGAAGCCGGCGCAGGCACGATCTACTTGGCGGATGCGAGCCCCAAAGGCTACGTCGAGCGCGGCCGCGTCGATCCGCCGGCTCGCACGAGAGAATCCGCGTGGCCGCACCTGGTCATCGCCAATGGGAAGATGTACATCCGCGATCAGGATGTCCTGCTTTGCTATGACGTAAAAGCGAAGTAATCTGAAGGCTGATGTACGCGCTATTTTTCCTGATGGGCCTCGGGGTGGTTGTCGCCCTGTTTGTGATCCCTGCCGTCGCGGCGGCATTCGTTCCCTGGTGGGGGACGCTGCTGATCATCCTGGCAGAGCTGGTCTTCCTGCGCTACACGTTCCTTCGAATCCTGGGGATGAAGTTGAAATACATGGTCATCAAGCTCGCGGACATCGTTGTGCCCGAAAGCTGATTTGTCCCTGGTTGGTTGGGGCATAAATTTGCCGTAAATGAGAATCGATAATCCATCAATAAGACGAGAGGGAATTGTGCGGCAAGGACTTTTGTCCTCGGCGTTGGCTGGGGCATTCTTTGCCGCGTATTGCCCCGTGTTGTCTTGGATGGAATTTTCGAACACGCCGGAGAATTTGAATGTTGCGACGGCGCTGGAAATCCGGCGGACGGGCAACTGGCTTTTCCCGACGTTGGACGGGGAGCCGCGCACCCGCAAGCCGCCGCTTACCGCTTGGCTTACCGCGGCGGCGATTCGGAGCTCAACCCTGGATGCGCTCAATAACCATAGCGCTGCGGTTCGAACCGACGGCTATCGCCGACTCGCATGGGACGTTCGTTGGCCGGCGCTGCTAGCCTGCTGCGCGACTTTCGTCGCCGTCTTTGTGCTTGGAGCCATGATCGGAGGCGCACGGTTGGGGTGGGCTTCCTCGATCATTTGCGCCAGCACGTTCTATTTCCTTCGCTACGCGCGGGTTTCGTCCGTTGACGTTCATTTGACGCTTTGGGTGACGACGGCAAACGCCTTTCTGGCCGCCGCCCTGCTGCGACGACGACTGTGGATGGGGTGCGCGGGGGCTGGCGTTGCAATTGGGCTGGCGTTCATGAGCAAAGGGCCGGTGGCCTTGACGGAAACAGTCGTTCCGTTTGCGGCTTACGCCCTTTGGCAAGCGCGCTGGGCCTCGGCTCGTCGGCCATCGCTCTCCGCGATATCACCCGTGATTCTCGGCGTGGTGGTGTGCCTGCTCGTCGCGCTGCCGTGGTTTCTTGCCGTGTTGGCGCGTGAACCATCCCATCAATGGCACGTCT
>DATBDZ010000402.1:0-35484 GCA_036276235.1 Humisphaera sp.
TTTCGCAGCGCGGCCGGGATCGACTTGAGCAGCACGTTATCTTTGAGGCCGCTGATGAATTGCACGCCCGCATCCGCGCTGGCGGCAACGCGATGCAGATGCATGATCGCCACTTCCTTGCCGCCGGCGATCGCGAGCGAAAAGCTCGCCTGCACGAAATTATTTCCCTGCGGCCAGCTCATGTTGGGGACGACCTTGCTGTTATGCCCCGCGAACACTTCCACCACGGCAACGCCCGCGCCCGTCTGTGCCACCCAGCCGATGTTCTGCTCTTTTTTCTTGGGATCGGGAACGTATTGCGCCGCGTTGATCCCGTAATTGGTGCTCGACTGGATCATCACGTTAAATGTCTGCGGCTGATTTTGCGGATTGCGCAGAACATCAATGTAGCGCACGAAGCTGTTCGTCTTATCAAAAAGAATCCGCCGCTCGACGACCAGGCCGTTGCCGTTGACATCGCTGAGAACCAGCTCGCCGGTTTTTTCGTCGAGCTTGGCTTGGTTGCTATTCTGACCGGCCTGCTGGCCGTTGATCATCAGCATCGCGCCCTGGCTGTAGGCGGGCATGTTCCCCTGCTGCTGCATCCAGCCGCCCTGGTAGATGCGCCAGATTCCGCCGTTGGCGTCGTTGATCACGTAAGGAAGATTGACGACGCCGCCCACGCCCGGTTGGTTGCGCATTGCAGGCCGAGGCTGCGCGCTGCTGATCGGTGTAGCAATCGCGACCATCATCATTCCCCAGATGGCCGCGGTAATGGTTCGATTCATGGATTGGCTCCTGTCCCCAGTTCGACGCAAGGCGAACGAAAAGGTTCTCCCTGCGTTCCTAATCGTATCATGCACCGGCGGCAAGCGGAGTTACAGCGTTTTTTGCAGGTAAATCACCTCGCCGCTGGTATATCGTAGGTCGCCGGTTACGCATTGCGCAATCACTTTCGCCACGTCGGCCGGATCGAGCGTACGGTCTGTGCCAAACTGCTCGGCAGAAACGATCTTGCGGAACATGCCGGTTTCAACGGCGCCCGGCGCGATGGTGTGAACGCGCACGCCAATGGCCGCCCCTTCGCGCGCCGCCGACAGGCCAAAAAGATTGAGCCCCGCCTTTGCCGCGCCGTATGCGGCAAAACCGGGAAACGGATCGCGCGCCGAGAGCGAAGAAACATTGACGATGACCCCGGACTGCTGCTTCGCAAAGATCGGCCAGACTGCTTTGGATAGATAGAACGCCGCTGAAAGATTCGTATCGATGACGGCGTGCCACTCTTCGACAGACATTTCCGCGATGCTCGCGACCGGCGCCACACCCGCGCAATGAACGACGGCATCGATGCGGCCAAACTGCTTCATCGTCGCATCGACGGCTTCTTGAACGGCGCGAGAATTGGTCACATCGGTCGGAACGATCAGCGCGCCGCGAGCTGATCGCTCAGTTGCGCGAAGTTCTGATTCGGTGCGGGCGAGAAGGGCGAGGCGATAGCCGAGCTTGGCCAGCTCGATTGCGGTTGCGCGGCCGATTCCTCTTCCGGCACCGGTGATGATGGCGACTGGTTGGTCCATTGCTACCCCTTCCCAATTTCCGCGGCCATCGCGAGTTCTTCCAGACGATCGTCGATCGCCCGGCAGGCGGTTACCGAATCGAATCGCTCCAGCGATGCCGGCAACTCCGGCGCGCGCCACGAGTCGCCGGCTTCCATTGCGAACATCAGCAAGTCCGCCAGCGGCTCATCGTTCATCGGGTAGAGGCACATGTTGTGGACCGATTCGGGAAGCAGTTCGGGGTAGACGCCGGTATCGGGGAGGACCGGGCGGCAGCCGGCGAGGATGCCGCGCGTCACTAAGTAGTCGAATGCCGGCGAGCGCTTGGCGCTGGCAATCAGCCCGCACTCCAGCATGCCGGCGATCTGGCCCGGCTCGTCCTTCTCGCTGATCGTGCGGCGGGCCCAGCGCTCGCCGAGCTTGTCGATCGGGCCGACCGTGATCAACCGGAAGTTCTCATCGCGCAGCTCTAGCTCCGCCAGTGCATCATTGAGGAGCTTGAGATCCGCGCCGCGGGTTTCGATAAAAATTGCCCGCGGATCGCGCTTCGGCAGCGACGAAAGACTTTCCTTCACCCGCTTCACGAATCCCAGATCCATCGGCGGATGCATGACCTGTGCGTTGGCGGTGATGTGCGGCATCGGGTTGCGGCTGGAAAGCTCCGGATGCCGCTCCACCAGCTTTGCCGCCAAGGCCAGGAAACGCTTCAGATGCGAATAGGAATTGAACCAAACTTCGGTAGCGGCGCTGGCGGTGAGCAGGTTGATGAAATCCACCGGCCCGCCGCGCGGGGAGGCGGGCGCGTTCAGTTGATTGTCGTGGAAGTAAATGATCGAAGGATATTTCGAGAGGCTGGGCGTCAGGCGATACAGCTCCGCAAGATTGATCGCTTCGCTGGCAAAGAGGATGTCGAGCTTCCCGGACCAGTGGCGGGAGATCTGCTCGGCGAACCAGTTCGCCGCCGCCGCCAGCCGCCGCTCGATCCGGCGTGGCGGAAGCTTGAGCAACGTCCAGCGATGCCGGCTGCACCGCATGACGTTATCAAGCATGGCCCGGCGCTCACCGCCATAAAACGGCTCTAGGGCGAGGATGTCCAATTGCGTCGGCATTGAAGAAGCAAATAAGTTGTCAGTTGCCAGTTGTCAGTTGTCAGTAGAAATGCACTGAAAACCGAGCAAGCCTCCGCTCTTCCACTGACAACTGGCAACTGACAACTCACAACTTATTATTTCCTCACCCCAGCTTCTCAAACAAATACCCCTTCACCTTATCCAGCGCCACGCGTTCCTGCTTCATCGAATCTCGTTCGCGGAGGGTGACGGTTTGGTCTTCGTTGGTTTGGCCATCGATGGTGATGCAGAAAGGCGTGCCCGCCTCGTCCTGGCGGCGATAGCGCCGGCCTACGGCGCCCTTCTCGTCGTAGAAGACGTTGTAGTGCCGCTTCAATTCGGTGTAGAGGGCCATCGATTTCTCCGGCATGCCATCCTTCTTCACCAGCGGGAAGATTGCCGCCTTCACCGGCGCGAGGCGCGGGTGCAGGCGCATCACGGTTCGCATCTCGCCTTCGACTTGTTCCTCGGCGTACGCCTCGCACAGGAACGCCAGCACCGAGCGCGTGGCTCCGGCCGATGGTTCGATCACGTGCGGCACAAATCGTTCCTTGGTTTCATCGTCGTAGTAGCTGAGGTCTTTGCCGCTGTGTTGCATGTGCTGCTTGAGATCGTAATCGCCGCGATGGGCGATGCCTTCCAATTCGCCCCAGCCCCAGGGGAATTTGTACTCGACATCGCTGGTGCCGCGCGAGTAGTGGGAAAGCTCATCCTTCTCATGCTCGCGCAGGCGGAGATTGGCGCCCTTGAGGCCAAGGCCCTGATACCAGGTGAAGCGCTCATCGCGCCATTTGCGATACCACTCCTCGCTGTTTTCCGGCTTGCAGAAGAACTCGATCTCCATCTGCTCAAACTCGCGCGAGCGGAAGATGAATTGCTTGGGGGTGATCTCGTTGCGAAATGCCTTGCCGATCTGCGCAATCCCGAAGGGGACTTTGATGCGCGTGGAATCGCAGACGTTTTTGAAATTCACGAAGATGCCCTGCGCCGTTTCGGGGCGCAGGTAGACCATGGTCGCGCTTTCCTCGACGGGGCCGACGAAGGTCTTGAACATCAGATTGAATTTGCGTGCCTCGGTGAGCTGGCATTCGGTGAATTCGCCCGGATGCTTGCTCGGCTTCTTGGGGCATTGGCTCTCGGCGATCTGATCCTGCCTGAAGCGCGCCTTGCACACTTTGCAATCCACCAGCGGGTCGGTGAAGTTGCTTTCGTGGCCGGACGCCTGCCAGACGGTGCGGTTCATGAGAATCGCCGCGTCCAGGCCAACGATGTCATCGCGGCTGGTGACGTTATCGCGCCACCAGGCATTCTTCACGTTCCGCAAAAGCTCTACACCCAGCGGCCCGTAGTCCCAGGTGCCATTGAGGCCGCCATAGATTTCAGACCCCGGAAAAATAAACCCGCGGCGTTTGCAGAGAGAAACGAGTTTTTCCATGACAGACGTGTCAGCCATTGTGAAACTCCCAGTTTAAACACAATCGGCATCAGGCATGCGATCTTCCCACAATCTGGGAACGCGATCGAATGCCTGATGCCGAATCGATTTTTCCGGATATGTCGGGGTTGCCGCGGTCAGGCCTTCGCGGCGCTGGTACCGGCGCCCCCGCTCTTGGCGGCGCGCATCGCATTGAGCCGCCGGGCCAGCCGGCTGCGCTTGCGGGCGGCAGTGTTCTTGTGAATCGTCCCCTTCGCCGCCACGCGGCCGATGCGGCTGACGACTTTGCTCAGCTCCGCCTGCGCCTTGGCGAAGTCCCCGCTGGCCAGCACGGTGGCGAAGCTCTTGAGATCGTCCTTCAATACGGCCTTGCGCGCACGGTTACGTGCACGGCTCTTAATATTCTGACGGATGCGTTTCTTGGCGGAAAGCGAATGGGCCACGGCTAAATCACTCCTGTCGTTCAATTCCCCCCGCCGGCAACCCGCCGACGGAGGGGACAGAAGTATAGTGACCGGGCTGCGGATGTCCAGAGATGCGACAGAGACGTCAAAAGAGGTTGAGTTTCTGGCGTGGCATTTGTGGCATGGGCCTCCCGCCCATGTCGTGCGGTGCTCCGCACGGATCGGTGGTACTCCGCCGATATAAGCAATCCCAAAGGAGAGGAAGAACGCTGCGCTCTTGCTGATGTCCGCCGAGTACGGCCGACACTTGCGGAGTACCACAAGTCGTGGGTTGGAAACCCATGCCACGTGAAAACCATTCAGTCTTTTCGGGCAATCCCATCCGCCGTAACCAGTAGCAGCTTATCGGAAAGCTGATGCGGCATGCGTTCGTAATCCTCGGCGATCTGATCGCGAATTCGCGTGACAGTCTCTTCATCATCGCGGAAGCACAGTAGAATATCCCGATTGGGGATGCCGGCGGCAAAAGGACTACCCAGATGCTCGGACAGGCGTTCGTGCAGCGTCGGCAGCAGGATGCGGCTGGCGTCGTAGCCGTCGCAGGTTTGGAAGATGATCAGGTTGATCTTGCCGTCCTCATCCTGGGCGGCGGTCGCCGCCATCGATTCGCTACGGCTGATCAGGTTGCCGATGGCGGTCTCGTGCAACTGATCGACCGACATGTTCCAGGAGCTGAACTGTGCCTGCGACAGGTATGCGATCGTCCGATCGCTATCGATAGCGTACGCGACATTGAGCCCTTCAAGAAGCGGCTGAGTGACGGTGAGCCGATGTGCTTCGCCGACGCCTTCGGGGAGAATCATCGGGTAGATACGGTCCTTGAGTTGCTCGAAGGAGCCTTCACGATCGGGCGCGCCTTCGGAGGCGCGGATGATCTCGACGACCCATCGCTCGACGTTGTGCTTGAGGTCTTCGGGCGCAAGCGTCGCAAGGCGATACAGGTTCTCCAGCGACACGATATGGTCATTAACGCTGACGGTGAATGGCTCTTCAGCCCGAGCCAGTTTGACCAGCGGAAAGCGCGCTTTCACGATCGCAAAGACCTGTTCGACAAACCGCTCGCGTGAAAGCTCGGGCATGGCCTGATTGTAGTCCTGTTAAGGCCCACTGGCGAACGCCAGCGCGCAATGAAAAGTGAAAAATGAAAAGTGAAAAATGAGGAGGCGAAGACTGATGGTTCATCGGTTGCGGGAGCTTGGCTGCCATTTTTCACTTTTCATTTTTCACTTTTCATTCCGTATGATTCCCCTCGAACACATGGAAGGGAAATAGATGCCTCAGGCAATTCGGGTTGGGCTTATCGGCGGCGGGTGGCCGGGCGGGAAACATGCGGAGGGATACAAGGCGGCGGGAGGATTCGAGCTGGCGGCGGTCGCCGACCTCATCCCCGCCCGGCGCAAAAAACTCATCGAAACCTTCGGCAACCTGCGCGAATACTCCGACGCAACCGAACTGCTCAAGGATGTGCAGATCGACGCCGTCAGCGTTTGTCTGCCCAATGCGCTTCATGCCCCAATCGTGTTAGCAGCGCTAAAAGCCGGTAAACACGTCATCTGCGAAACACCGCCCACCATCAGCGCCGGCGAAGCGCGCAAGCTAGCGTCCGCCGCGACGAAGGCCGGCAAGGTCCTGACATACGCCTTCCAGCGCCGCTTCGGCGGACCGGAACAAGCCGCGGCACAAGCGATCCAAAAAGGTTACATCGGCAACGTCCAACACGTGCGCGCCTCATGGATGCGCACGCGCAGCGTCCCCGCTGGCAGCGACTGGTGGTACCTGGACAACGCCCGCTCCGGCGGCGGCGTGGTGATGGACCTGGGCGTGCAAATGCTCGATCTCGCATGGCATCTGATGGGCCAGCCCCGCCCCACGAGCGTGTATGCGATCACGAACCGACGATTCCGCGACGCTGCGCCGGCAGAAGTTAAATACGACGTGGAAGATGCTGCTTCAATTCTCATGCGGTTCGACGGAGACAAGTCGCTGGAGCTCGATGTGACCTGGGCGATCAACCAACCCCCGCGTCGTCAGGGCACGGTCTGTCGGCTTCACGCGGATCAGGGGGCGATCGAGGTGTATACGCCTCATGGCCCGGTGCTTTATCGAAAATTTGGCGCGAAGGGCGAAGCCAATGAAGCGCCGCTGAAAACGCCGAAGGTCATAGGATATCACGCGATGATGCGAAATTTTCGCGCGTGCATCGCGGGGACCTCAAAGCCCGTTTTCGGCGCGGGGGACGGTGTGGCGCTTATGCAGATGATCGAAGCAATTTATAAGAGCGCTGCGAGCGGGAAGAGCGTGGAGATTCGTGGTGGGCGCGAAAATGAGACCGTGGAACCGAGTGTTTGACGATCTGCGTTTGCGACATACCGAGAGGGTCCGTTCCAGGTAATGCGCAAAAAATGCGAACCATCGCATTGACCCTTTTAGCCCGGTCGCTTGCGACCGGATTCAGAGTTGCGACCGGATTCAGAGTTGCGACCGGATCCACTGTCGGTTTTCCCGTCTCCACTTCATCCCGATAGCAATTTCATGTACCTTCAGGGAATCCGACGCAATCCGACGGATTCCGGTCGTAAGCCCAGAGAATCCGGTCGCAAACCCATGGAATCCGGTCGCAAGCGACCGGGCTAAAAAACGGGAGCTGTAAAAATGGTCATCGCATCGCACGTGATCATGAGCGCGTACGGTTTCTGGTTACCAAACGATCCGCGCGGGTCGTGGTCCGACTTCGTCGGGTCCTGGGAACTCCGCAAATTTGGCCCGGCGACCACGGTGACCGGCCGACGATCCTACGCTCATGATCCGCACGATGCTGCACTGCGCCGCGCTGCGAAAGAGGCCCTGAAGTTTCCACCCGTACGCTTTAATGATTCGCAACGCCGCGCGATCGCAGATGGATTTGCCCGCGCGCTGGAGGAGGGGAATTATACCTGTTTCGCCTGCTGCATCGGTCATGATCACGCTCACCTGATCATCGAGCGGCACGCGCGCGATCCACAGGTGATCGTGGGTCACCTGAAATCGCACGCGACACGTGAATTGAGCAATCGCGATATTCACCCTCTTGCCGGTCACATCGGAAAGCGTGGCGGTCTCCCGACGCCGTGGAGCGGGATGCTGGAAGGTATTCATCGACGATGCCGCCCAACTGGCCGCAGCGATCGCGTACGTCCAGCGCCATCCGGCAAAAGAGGGTTTGCCGGCGCAAACGTGGAGTTTTCTGAAAACGCCATCGAATGCGGCGTATCGGTGATAGCCGTGCCCGGAAGGGCCGCATCCGCTGCGCGATCGCGATGCACGTGCAACGGGTCTAAATGCAACCAAACGATGACTAAAACAGTGCGAAATGTGTAGGTGCGCGCTTACCCTTCCGCCCCGCCGAGCTCACGCGTTTGGAATAGCCACATTCCCGCCCCCAACGCGAACGTGGCATACGCAATCCCATACCCCGCGGCGATAAACACGCCCATCCAGATCGTGCCTAACGAAATCACTCCGGGCGTGTTCATGTAGTCCGTTCCCGGCACCGCGACATCGTGATAGAGCGCCAGGCTGCGCAAATCGAATACCTGGAGAAACGGCAGGAGCCAACTAAATGTGTATGCAAAGGCTTTAACCAGCGGCGGACGCCCATCCAGTGGGAAGAGGAATCGAGTCAGGTTGCCGGCGATGTAAATGAGAATGACAGTTGGCAGGTTAACGACCAATGAGAATCGCGTGGAGAGCGCGACGCCGATCGCGGCAAGCACGCTGACTTGCAGCCAGACCAGGATGAGCGTCGGTATCAGCGTCACCTCGTGCATCAGCCGATGGTCGTGCAACACCTTCAACTCGCGATCATCCAGCGTCCAGGCGCGAAGCTGGTAGTCCATCGGAATTCGCACCCACGTGCAGAACATGATGATGGCGCCGAAGATGGCGATCACCAACGCCGTCGAGAGGATGATGCCCAGGTATTTGCCGACCAGCACTTCCCAGCGCTGAATCGGCTTGCTCATCAGCGTGAGCATTGTGCGATCTTCGATCTCCTCATAAATCGAGCGGCTGGTGGCGAACAGCGTAATGATCAATGCCAGCAGCAGCACGACGTCCAGTGCCACCGACTTGTACATGATCGTGTCTTCGCCGAGCGTGAAGAACGGGAGCAGGCCAAAGATCAGCAGAATCGCCGAGCCAATTCCGAGCAGCAACGAATAAATCGGCTGGACGATGGCTTCGAGAAACGTATGACGAACGATGACGAGGGTTCGGTACATGGTGAAGTTGGGGTAGTTTATCGGTTTCGGTCGCGATTGTCATTGCCGCCGCATCGATGGAATGGGCTGAAATGAAACGTGAAGACGTGAAACGTGACGGAGGCCCGAGTTTTGTCACGTTTCACGTCTTCACGTTTCATCTCCACGTTTTCACGTTTCAGCGTTCGGAATCAGTTTGCAAATTCGGCGGCAGATCCGTATCATCCACCCTTATAAATGAGCGAGATCGTCATTTCATTCCCACGCACGGTGGTCGTACGATAGGCCGACGCAGCTTTTGAGCGGCGTTCGGCCGGATTGTGCGTTATTCCTGTATCGTTTAACAATTTACAAGTTTTAGTTGAACCGATGTTGCCGGGCCGATAGAGTTGTCGGTTTGGCTTTTTTAGCCCTCTCGGCGGGCCAAACCGCAGCGCCGGCGGGGATTTCAGCGAGATAACCTATGTCCACTTTGCAAACCGAAGCTCATAAAACCGCATCCGCCGCCACCGGCAAGCCGCGTTTTAAGGGAAAGAGCGGCGCCCAGATCTTCCACGAGATGCTCATTCAGCAGCACAAGGTGGAAGTGATGTTCGGCTATCCGGGCGGCGCGATTCTGCCCGTGTTCGATGAACTCTACAGGACGCCCGCCAAGTTCATTCTTAACCGCCACGAGCAGGGCTCCGGCCATTGCGCCGACGGCTACGCCCGCGCGACCGGCAAGCCGGGTGTCTGCATCGTCACCAGCGGCCCGGGCGCGACCAATACCGTCACCCCGCTCGCGACGGCGCAGATGGATTCGATCCCGATCCTGGTTTTCAGCGGCCAGGTCGCTACCAAAGTCATCGGCAATGACGCCTTCCAGGAAGCCGATGTCACCGGCATCACCCGTCCGTGCACCAAGTGGAATTATCTGGTGAAGGATGTTCGCGAGTTGCCGCGCATCATCAATGAGGCGTTTCTGATCTCAACCAGCGGCCGGCCGGGGCCGGTGCTGGTGGATCTTCCCAAGGATGTGACCAGCGGCATCTGCACTGAAGAAGTGGATGACACGCCGCGCGAACATGTGGTTTCGCGACGCAAGCATGCGATTACACATCCGGAGCATGAGAATCAGGCGCATCGCGCTGCAGAGCTGATCAACGCCGCCGAGAAGCCCGTTCTCTACGTGGGCGGCGGAGCGATCATCGCCGGCGCTTATGATGTGCTGAAGAAAGTTGCGGATAAGGCGAATATCCCGGTCACGACCACTCTGCTGGGCCTGGGCGCATTTGATGAGCACGACCCCAAGAGCCTCTATATGCTCGGCATGCATGGCAGCGCCTACGCGAATTACGCCGTGCAGGAATGCGATTGCCTGATCGCGGTCGGGGCACGCTTTGACGATCGCGTGACCGGCAATCTCGCCACCTTCGCGCCGAACGCCAAGATCATCCACATCGATATCGATCCTTCATCGATCGGCAAAAATGTCGATGTTGATTGTACGGTGGTCGGCGACGCGCGGGTGAGCCTTGAGCTGATCCTGCCGCATCTGGAACATCGCGATCGCAAGGAATGGTTTAACCAGGTGAACGCCTGGAAGAAGCGATATCCGTTCAAATATTTCGATGACACGAAGAATTCCAAGCCTCAATACGTGATCGAAGAATTGCATCGCCAGACCAACGGCGAAGCGATCATCACCACCGGCGTCGGTCAGCATCAGATGTGGGCGGCACAGTTTTACCGCTGGCGCTTCCCGCGGCAGATGATCACCAGCGGCGGGCTGGGAACCATGGGCTACGGCCTGCCCAGCGCCATGGGCGCGGCCCTGGGCTGCCCCGGCAAAATCGTCGTCGATATCGACGGCGACGCCAGCTTCTGCATGACCATGTTCGAGCTGCCGACCATTGCCGAATACAACATTCCCGTGAAGGCAATGATTCTCAACAACGATTTCCAGGGAATGGTGAAGCAGTGGCAGGATCTGTTCTACGGCCGCCGCTACAGCCAGACCGCAATGAAGAACCCCAACTTCGCCATGATGGCCGAAGCGTGCGGCATCAAGGGCATTCGATGCGATCACAAGGAAGATGTCCCCAAGTGCATCGAGCAGATGCTGTCTCACAATGGCCCGGTCGTGGCGGATTTCTACGTCGAGCCCAACGAGCACGTGTACCCGATGGTGCCGTCCGGCAAGGGATTGCATGAGATGGAATTGGGGACGCTGGCGTAAGGTTGAATACAAGTTGCCAATGTGCGAGTAGTGTCATGCTGAGGTACTCGCAAGCATCTGGCCGGCTCGGGCGAATGGGCCAGATGCTTCGGAGTACGTCAGCATGACGGTTTGCTTGCAATGGCGTTCGAAAAGCGCCGCGGTGTTTGCGTTGAATTCCAAACGTAATCGTGAAAACGCCGGCGTTCGCGCCGGCGTTTTTCATCTTCCGTCCGCAACTTACCTCATGGCGGCTGCACCATCGCTTTGTGTCCGGATCAACTATTACAGGGAATAATCATGCGTAAACCATGGCACATTCTTTTTCTCGCGCTGGGGTTAAGCAGCGCCGGCGTGCTTCTTTCTAGCTGCTCGGGAGCCGCCGGAAATGCTCAGAGCACCCCGATGACGCCGCAGCAGGCCGAAGATGCCGCCTTTGCGAAGGACGTCCGCCATCTGCTTCAGATCAATGGCTCGGAAGATATGGGGCTGCGAATCATCAATCAGATCGTCGTCACCTCCAAGCGCGGCAACCCTACCGTTCCGCAGAAATTCTTCGAGGATTTCGGTCGGCAGATCGACCCGGATGATCTGTTCAACTACCTGACGCCGATCTACACGCGGCATTTCACGCACGATGAAGTCCGCCAGTTGATCGCGTTCTACGAATCGCCGGTCGGCGCGAAGCTGATCGCGCAGATGGCGGCGATCAACGACGAAACCATGCTGGCCAATTCGCAATGGAGCGATGCCCTGTCGCAAAAGCTGGCGGCAGAAATGCACGCCAAGGGATATTTGCGCATCTGATGCCGTGGCGGGCATAGGTTAGTTTGGGTGCCACAGGTCGGCGTACTCGCAGACCTGTGCCTTGCGACCATCTAAGATGCACAGGTCTCGGAGTACCGCGACCTGTGGCACCCGGTAACGCAACGCGGCCCGGCCCGACGGGCCGTGGCGGCGCATCGGCCGCCCGACTATAATCCTGTGATGCTTCACCCCTGCCGCAGATTCGCCAAACGTTAGCTGCCAAACCTCCGCGCGCATCGTTTTCACCATAACAATCCACCCGATTTCCCAGTGACCGTAACGTAGGGTCCGCCTTGGCGGACGGGATTTGCATCCCCGGCGAAACGCGTCCGCCAAGGCGGACCCTACGGATCTCAAATTTCATATTCAACCGGAACTCCCCATGGCGGAAGCAATCGCCGATGCCCCTCCTGCACTCATTCGCAAGCTTGAAGAGCTTTCGAATCGCCGCGCCGATCTGGAAAACCAGCTCGGCGATCCGGCTGTCCTTTCCAACTCACAGCGGCTGGTTGCCATCAGCAAGGAGAAGGGGCAGCTTGATGCGATCGTCGGTCGCTATCACGACTATCGCAAAGCCACGGAATCCGTGCAGGAGCTTCGACAGCTCAGCGAAAACAAAGCCGACCCGGACATGGCGGAACTGGCGGCCGCGGAATTGCCGCAGGCGATTCAGAACGCCAGCCAGATTCTCGAATCGCTGAAGGACCAGTTTGTCGCCGCCGAGGATAACGCTGTCGATTCCTTCTTCCTGGAAATCCGCGCCGGAACCGGCGGCGACGAAGCCGCCCTCTTCGCCCGCGATCTTTACGAAATGTATCGCCGCTATTGCGAACAGAAGCGCTGGCGGTTTGAAACCAGCGACTTCTCCCTCAGCGAGCGCGGCGGCTTCAAGGAAATCATCATCAGCATCAAGGGACAAGGCGCGTACCGCCATCTCCGCTTCGACGGCGGCGGACATCGCGTGCAGCGCGTTCCCGAAACCGAGGCACAGGGCCGCATTCACACGAGCCTTGCGACGGTGGCGATGATGCCCGAATTGGCGGATGTAAAGATCAACATCGATCCGAAAGACGTGGAGGAGTTCGGCTGCCGCGGCGGCGGGCCGGGCGGGCAAAACGTCAACAAGGTCGAGACCGGCTGGATGATCAAGCACCGGCCCAGCGGCCTGGTCTTCAAAATGACCGAGCACAAAAGCCAGGCACAAAACAAGGAGCGCGCCTGGGCCCTGCTCCGCGCCACGCTGTATGAAGCCGAACGCGCCAAGCAGCATGCTCAACACACCAGTGCTCGCAAGGCAATGATGGGCTCCGGCGACCGCTCGCAGCGCATCCGCACCTACAACTTCCCCCAAAACCGCTGCACCGATCACCGATTAGGAGGCGAAGGCGGCGGCGAAAAGAACTTCAACCTCGATCAAATCTTGCAGGGAAACATGGACCCCCTGATCGACGCGCTGCTGGATTTGGATAAACAGCAGCGATTGGAAGAGCTGTAAATCAAAACGGTATATCCTCCTCCCCCAACGTCCCGGGCGTCGTTCCCGGCGAACCGCGATCACTCATATCCACCTCGCGCGGACGCTGATCCGGTTGGTCGTAGAGCGCCGATTCATCATCCTCGATCCCCGGAATCGGCGCATCGCGATCCTCCGCTGCCTCAAAGCGCGGCTCAATCCCGTGCTTCCATTCCTCGCCTTCCATGTCGTCATCATCAGGGCTCATCTCATCGAGCATCTTGTACTGTGTCTCCTCCGGATCCCATTCTGATTCGGCTTCGTCGTCGTCGAGCATTTCTTCCGAAAACTCATCCTCCTCCCAATTCCAATCGCGGCTGGCGCGAGCTTCTTCGTCATCGTCCTCGTCAAACCAGCCATCGTTCGCCGGATGCCCCGGATCGGTCGGGAAAATGTCGAACGTGAATCCCGCGCCGGAGCAATTAGGCGTTGGGCACATCCAGAAGCCATCGAAGCCATCGCCGCCGTTGACTGCCTTTTGCAGCCACATCTGATCGCTCATGAACGTGCGATGGCAGTGCATGCAGAAACATTCCACCGGCACCGGCGGCGGCGCAAACGTATCGCGCTTCGCCGACTCCGGCTCACCACTCTGTGCGTTCTCTCGGGGATCGTCGCTCATAAGGCCCAATAATCTTGCGAATGGCGGCCGCGGATACAAGGAAAATCTTGGCGGGCATGAAACGTGAAGACGGAAGCGTACCCGGTGTGAAATCCGAACGCATGAAACGTGAAGAGGTGAAACGTGACGGATACGCCGCCTTTAGTCACGTTTCACGTCTTCACGTTTCACAAGCGGCGGAACGAGTTCTCGAATCCGACGGTCTTGCCCCGCCACCGATTTGGCATAGAATCGCGCCGGAGGAGTTTGCACATGGCCAAAGCCAGCAAGAAAGAATCTGATAAGCCCGCCGCGTCGGCGGATAAAGGCCCCAAGAAGCCCGTTCGTAAAGCGCCGGAGGCGAAGAAGCCGGCCGCGCCGGGCGGCATGCCGCTGATCGATACGGGTCTCGCCGCCCAAAACGCGGCGCGGCTGGTCGCGCATCGCGATGAGCTGGCCAACGTTCGAACTGAAGGAGCCCAGGAAAGCTCCGCTTTCAAGCAGCTCAAGGAAAGCATCAACAAACCCGCCGCCCACGGGCCGACGAGTTTCCTGCAGAACACGGCCTCCCAAAAGAAATCGAGTTCCCCCTTCGGCGGATCAAAGCAAGTCGGCCGCAATCAAACTTTCGGCGCAGACGTGAACCGCAGCGGCGTCCCCCGCCGCACGGGCGGGTGATCGCTGAAGCGCAGTCCAGTTCCCAAATCCAATAGAACCGTCGTGCTGAGGTACTCCGAAGCATCTGGCCGGATTGCGCGAATCAGCCAGAGCTTGCGAGTACATGCTCTGAAATGTTGCGAACGCCACGGGCATGCTAACGCAAGCCCATGCGACCAATTTGCAGTAGTAATCAAGTCGGGTGGCATGGGCTCGCGACAGCGTGCCCGTGGCGTTTTCAAGATTCGCCGGTGTGCCCAAGGAACGTGACCACTCAGTATGACGATACGCGTCTTACTCGGGCGAGTCTGGCTTCGGCTTTCCGCGCAGCGTCACGCTTTCATCGCTTCCACGCCGCCCATGATTTCTGACAGTTCTGTCGTGATCTGGCTTTGCCGCGCGCGGTTGTAGCGCATCGTGAGGGTCTTGACCATCTTGTCGGCGTTGTCGGTGGCGCTCTTCATCGCGACCATTCTCATCACGTGTTCACTGGTGGTCGCATCGATGTAAGCCTGGAAGATGGCGGTCCGCACGGTCTGCGGCAGCAATACATCCAGCAGCGATTTTGGATCGGGCGAGAATTCGTAGATCGCCAGCTTTTGCGGCTTGTCCCCGGCCTTCTGATCCTTCAACACTCCCGCCAGCGGCAGCACCGCGGCCACGGTTGCCTTCTGCGTGCTGGCACTGACGAAGTTCATGAACGCCACGTGCACTGAGTCATACTTGCCCGCGACGAAATCATCGATGAGCTGATTAGCGGTGGCTTCCACTTCGGAAAACGCCGGCTGATCCGATACCTCGACGCGTTTGGTGATCGGCCGCCTCTGAAATTGGAAGTAGCTGCCCCCCTTCTTGCCGGTGACGAACAGATCGACCTTGTTGCCGGCGGCTTCCTGCTCGCGGATGAACGCCGCCGCGCCGCGTAGCACGCTGCCGTTGTAGGCGCCTGCCAGGCCGCGATTGCTGGTGATGACCAGGAGGGCGATCAGCTTCTTGCGGCTGTCATCGCTCGGCCGGCGCAGCAGCGGATGCTCGACATCGCCGACGCTTGCCGCCAGCTCGGCCACCATCTCGCGGATTTTCTGTGTGTAAGGCTTGGTGCCGACGGCGCGTTTCAGCGATTTCTGGAATTTCGCCGTCGCAATCAACTGCATCGTCTTGGTGATCTTGCGGATGTTCCGCACCGCCTTGCGGCGTTTGACAATAGCGCGGGCTTTAGCCATGGCAATCTGCAGTGCCGCCCAACGCAGCGCGGTTCCGACGCGCCGCCCCAGCCGGCAATATCAAGGGGCCAAATGATAGCGATGGAGGCGATGGACGCAAACAGGCGAGGATAGACGGGGCGGGCATGAAACGGGCAGCGATGAAACGTGAAGACGTGAATCGTGACAGAGAGCGGCCCATCCGTCACGTTTCACGTCTTCACGTTTCATGGTCTCATCACGAACTCTACCTGTTCGCAACAAAGTCTTCGTACAATAGATCCATGCCCGAGCAGGTAACCTGCGATTTGTGCGGCTGCCAGTTGCCGCTGCATGAGAGTTTTGTGGTGCGGATCGATGTCTTCGCCGATCCGTCGCTCCCGCCGATTACGCAGGAGGAGCTGCAAACAATCGACTCCGGCAAAAACATGGCCGAGCTCCTCGATCAAATGAAAAGCATGACGACGGAGCAACTCCAGGACGGCGTCCATCGGCGCTTCGAGCACCGGATTTGCGCGAAATGTCATCGAGGGTTTTTATCCAACCCACTGGGCAAGCCGCGTGGCCAGAGTGATGCGATGAATTGAGCGGTCATCGCTACAGCTTCATCGCGCGATAAAGGATCCAAAGGTAGGAGCATTCACCCCCCACGCCGCTTGCGGCTTCGCCGACCAACTATCGCGAGCAGTAAACAGAGGCCCGCGACAGCCAGGCTCGAACAACATCGATCGAGCCGCAAGTCGAAGGACCACCTTTGTGAGCGAATGTATCGCGTCCGACACGGCGCGCTTCATTCATCTCCCTTGGCCAGTCTCCGTTTACCGATCTCCAAAATTCTTCCCCGCCGCCGCTTGCCCCGCGGTAAGCGTCATCGCGTAAACACCGGTCGTCGGAGTCGTCCGCGTGAAACCTGATTTCAAAATCTCGCGCACGTTGTATTTCCCCGCCACGACGACAAATCGGTAATTGCCTTTTGAGTCGGTCGTCGTACTGACTTCACCGCTATCGAGCTTTCCGTTGTTGTTCGCGTCGAGATAGACGACCCAGCCCGCTAATCCCAATTCGCCAACGTCTTGCTTTCCATTGCTGTTGGAGTCCTTGAAAACCGTTCCGGAGATGAGCGCAGTCGTCGTTTCCCCGAACACTTTACCGCTGGCGGTCTGGCCGGCAGTGAGCGTCACATCGAAATATCCTGCCGTTGGAATGGTCCGCCGCCAGCCGGCCGGCAATACCTCGGCGATGCGATAGCTCCCCGCAGCCAGCGTCTTAAACGCGTATGTCCCATCCGCGGCGGTCAGCGTTGTCGGCTCACCTGCATCCAGCTTGCCGTTCTTGTTCTTGTCGATGTAGATCGTTCGCCCGGCAATTCCCTTCTCGCTGGCGTCGCGAGCCGCGTTGCTGTTGGCGTCGTTAAAGACGCTGCCGGAGATCAGGACATTCTGCGTCTGCCCGAAGTTTTTTGCGCTGATGATCTGGCCGGATGCAACGGTGAGATCGAAGAAGCCGGCGAGCGGCGCTGTCTGCCGCCAGCCCGCGGGCGTTACATCCGCGATTCGATAGCTGCCGGCGAGGACGTTCTTAAATGAATAAGTGCCGTTAGCGGCAGTAATTGTCGTCGCTTCGCCGTTGTCGAACTTTCCGTTCTTGTTCTTGTCGATGTAGACGGTGCGACCAGCCAAGCCGGCTTCGCCGGACTCGAGCGTGCCGTTGGCGTTTGCGTCTTTAAAAACAGTTCCCGAGATTGATGCGGGCGCATTCACCTGAATCGTCGTGGTGTAGGTGGTGAAGCCGCCGTCCTTGTCCTTGATGCGGCCACGGATCGTGTGCGCGCCAGCCGTCAAAAGAAAGCTCGCCGGAACCGTTGCGGATGAAGACGTGGCGTCCGTGATCTCAAACGTTCCGTCATTGTTGAAATCGAAGCTGTACTTGAATCCAGCGGTCACATCGGCCGGCGAAGGATCGGCCGCACCGGAGAAGGCAACGCTGCCGGCCGAGCCGAGCATGATGGTGCCGCCGGTCAGCTTTGCGGTCGGGGAGACATCGGTGATGTTGACAGTCGTGCTCGCGATGGCGCTATGTCCGAGACTATCGGTCACGCGCAGCGCGACAGTGCGGGCGGCGGGGCCGTCGATCCCCGCCGCGCTGAAGCTGGCGGTCTTGCCCGAAGCGTCGGCGGTAAACGTGTTGCCGTCGTAGTTAAAGTCCCACGCGTAGGAGGCGATCGATCCGCCGGCTTCAGAAGAGGCGCCGCCATCGAGCGTGACTTTGCCCCCTTCAACGACGGAATACGGCCCGCCTGCTTTTGCAATCGGCGTCAGCGCCGAGGCAAACTGCGCCTCGTACGCCCCCATATCGACGATCGGCGCGGTCCCATGCCCCGTGTCGGCAACATCGCCGACGTTAAAGAACCGCGGGTTGCCGGCGATGTCCGTCGTCGTGCCGGCCGGCACCGCCGAGTTATCTCCGGCATCGATCGCGGGCGAGGTTTTCTGCAAATGCAGATCGCCGTAGTCGTCGTCGGTCGTTCCCCATTTGCCGTCGGGGCCGGGGCCGGGGTTGCGGACGAAATGCGGGTCGGCGCTGAGATTGCCGGTGCCCACAGTGCTGGACGGCATGTCGCTGTAGCTGATCGACAAGGTACTTTCGGACGTAGCAATCCCATCTCCCGCTACGACGCAGTTTGAAAGCGCGAGCGCCTTTGTGAAGGCAACTACGATGTCATCAGGCTGCGCGGAACTGACGAATGTGCAATTGGTCGCCGTCGCACTCTCAGAAAACGATTCAAGTGCGGCGCCCTCAGGTGACGTGTTTCCGCTAAAAACGCAATTCAGGTATGTTGCGGTAGACCCTCCAATGTTGATCCCTCCGCCGTTCTGGCTGGCCGAATTCCCGAAAAATCCGCATCGCACTAAGCGGGCCTGGGCTTGGGAAAGCAGCACCGCTCCGCCGATCGTCGCCGAACTATTGCGCGTGAAGGTGCAATCAGTGAGCGTCTCCGTAACAAAGACGCTCTGGCCGAAGGCGTAGACGGCGCCCGCTTTGTTAGCCGTATTTCCAGTAAAGCGGCATCCAGTGATTTGTAGTCCAAGCGCGTTAGGGGCGTTTACGGCTCCCCCAGCGCTGAAGGGGCCGACGGCCGAATTGTCGGTAAACGTGCAATCCAGAAGAGTCGCCGATCCGATCGTGCTGTCGATGGCCCCACCACCCTGGCTGGCCGAGTTGCCGGTAAACGTGCAATTGCGCACGAGCGGGGCACCGGCGATGTTGAGCAGGCCGCCGCCAATGTTCCCGTTGGAAATTCCGGTGGCGTTGGCATTTCCCGCCGTGATCGAAATGCCATCGAGTATCGTCAGTTGATTGACTTGTTGGCCAGTGACAACGTGGTAGCTGTTGTCGCTATTGTCGCCGACGGTTCCGATGTCGCCCGAGAGGGTCGTCGGGGTATTGACGACGTCCCGTGCGTTGGGGTTTGCGGAATTGGCGCTGCCGGCGTACCCGCCATCAATTTCGACGCCGTTAGTGAGGGTGAACGTGGCCGTTCGATCCGTACCGCTGGTCGGCTTATAGGTGCCCGCAGCGACGAGAATCGTGTCGCCGGACTGTGCAGCGGCCAGGCCCGACTGCAGATCAGGAAACGCGCTGCCCCACGCTTTTCCGTCCGGGGCAGCCGCAGCACTGCCTGCATCCACATAGACAGTGGACAGCAATACTCTCGACTCAAGCCGCTCAATTTGGTCGTTCCGCTTTGCGCACCGCCGCCGCCCAACGTTCATAGCGCCCTCCGTTAGAGCCTCATACAAGAAGGGACGGAGTGAACAACCTGCGCGTCCCGCCGCCCCAGAAGTCCCCGTAAAGACGTGCTTGGGCAAGCGGCCAAATCGTAGCGATTTGCCGGAGGGCGCACAAGAAAATTGGCGGGATATTCGCGGGAAAGTCACGGGTAACGAGCTCTGCCGATGCACGATCCCCGATCCCACGCCGCGGCATAGTCGGGTGAGCGTAACGAATCCGAGCCACCGCGGGATCCTGCGTGCGCGCATTGGTTCCAAAGCGCGCCAATCAGTATGGAAGCGTCGCCCGGGAATGCACTCAGATGCGCGCACCCGGGATCCGCGGCGGCGCGGATTCGTTGCACTCATCCGACTCTGCCGCGGCGTGGGGCAGATTAACTTGCGCTATTGAAATCAGCGTCAAAACCATATCGACGATCACGGATCAACTTTATCCGCAAATGTGTGTTGCCCGACACGCCCTACTGCTGCTCCGTCGTCGCACCGACTCTTGGCGCGGGGAGCACATACGCGGCCACCGGGCCTTCGTGGCCGGCTTTGTCTACCGCCTTGACCCCCAGGACGATCTGATCGATCGGCGTATCCTTCAGCGTGAACTCGTGGACATTGCCGGCCCAGAATTCCTTTTCCCAATCCGGAGCGATCGTCGAGCGCATGACGACGATGAAGCCGGCGAGATCCGGCTCGGCGTTGGGCTGTTGCCAGCGCAGGACGGCGTCGTAACCGGAGCCGCGCGTCAGGCCGGGGCCGTTGGCTAAGGCGCGTCCGGCGACACGCGTGACCGGCGCGCGCGGCGCCAGCGCGAGTGTCGCCGCGGCGGCGGCGTTCACTCGGATCACACGCGCCGCATAGGCGGGCGATGCATTCGCGAAGGTGTCGGTCGGCGAATGCTGATCGGTAAACTTCTCGTTGGGCGTCGTGAAACGCACCGCGGCATAGCCCTCTTGGTTGAACGCCGTGTGATCTCCGCCGCGGCCGAAGCGATCGTGGCGGAAGATCAGATCGACGTTCATATCCGGGCAATACATGACGGCGCAGGAGTGAATGAGCCGCGCGAGCTGGCGCGACGGGGAGTCGGCGGGGTCTTCGGAAAAGAGCAGGACGCGATGCGGCTCGCTCTTCCCGTTGCCGGCGGTTTCGTTGCCGATGATGTCGTTGTTGAGCACCGCCTCGATTTCCTGATTTTTGCTGCGCAAGCGTTTGGCCATCGCATGCGCGCCGACGAGGCCCTGCTCCTCGCCGGCAAAGGCGACGAAGACGAGCGTCGCATCGAATTCGTACTGGCTCATCACGCGGGCACATTCCATCGCGCAGGCGGTTCCGCTCGCATCATCGCTGACGCCCGGCGCGGGCAGTTCCGCCGCCTGCTCGGGATGACCACGCAGTGCGGCGACATTTCGGAGATTCACCGTGTCGTAATGCCCTGAAACCAGAATCCAGCGATCCGGCGTTTGCTTGCCCGGAAGGATCGCGACAACGTTGCTCAGCTCAACGTCTTTGTAAATTCGCCCGCCGCGCGGAATGGTGTACGTATCGAAGCTCGCCTGGAGGCGGGGGCTGTAGCTTTTGAATTGTTCGAGAATCCATTCCCGCGCCGCGCCGACGCCGCGCCCGGTTTGGGTTGCGTCGGACATCGTGTTGCGCGTCTGAAAGGTTTCGAGCTTGCGCATGATGTCGGCGACGCGCTGTTCTGAAATCTGGCCGACGATTTTCTGGATCATCGGATCCGGCTTGAGGTCGGGGCGGGCATTCTCATCCGCCGCGCGATCCGGGGAGCAATGAAGGACACAGATGAGAAGTGCGATCGAGGCAATGGGCAGACGCCGCGGATGTGCGCAGGGCATGGGCGAAACAAGTATCGCGGCGCGAGGAAATTCGCAATCAATTTCTGGGACGGGCTCGATGGCGCTCTACTTCGCGATTTCGACGATTGCCGTGAATTCGCCGCGCACTTCGACCAGAGTATGAAGCGCCGTCGGCTCGGCCTGATTATCGAACTTCAGGAATTTGCCGGCGACGATCACCTGCACGAGCTTGTTGTCGCCGCCGTTAAAGCTGGCGGCTACATCGGAGGGCTGGAGGTGGATGCGGTTGCCTTGCAGGAAGATTCCATCGCCGGATTCCTCGTGCTCGGTGCTGTTCGTGCGGTAGCCCCAGGGCACGTTCACGAGCTTGTGCGGATCGTCGATGTCCAGCTTCATCTGAAGATAGAAGCTGTTGCCGGTGTAGCCGGGATTCAGCGCGGCTTTCGGATCGTTGCTGTACAAGACGGCGTCATATTTCCCCTCTTCATGCTTGGTCAGCCGCAAAATGGCGGCGGGGAAATCGTAAATGCGATCGCTGACCCCATCATGCACAAGGAAGCTGGAAGTTTTGGGCAGCGAGACGTGCGGAGGCGGTTGAAGGATCGACGGATCGATGACGATGGAAGCATCGGCCGATTGTGTTGTGGACGCAGCCGCGGCGGGCTGTGTCGCGGGCGGCTTGGTGGACGCCGTCTGATCGCGGTCGCATCCCGACAGCAGCGCGCCTGCAAGCATTGCCGTTAGCCAGGGTTTTGCCTTCACGACGACCTCCACTTTCCAACGACCGATTGATGAAGCACGCTACTCCGCCACAACGATCACCCCCGCTTGTGCATGCGTATCATCAACAGGAGTATAGCATACACCAATGACCCATTCCCTGACGAGTATTCCGGCGGAATCGGACCTTTTATGCGAAGGTTGCGGCTACACGCTCAATGGCCTGCCGGAGGGGGCGTTGTGCCCCGAATGCGCCAAGCCCACCGCCGAAAGTGCCCCAAATCTTCGCCAATCCGCGAATTGGGAACGGGTCAACTCGACGAGCGGCATCATTGGGAGCTTCATAACTACTACGCTGGCGGTGCTCTTTCGGCCGACCGCGTTTTATCGGACGCTCGCTACTCGTCAGACACGCAAACGCTCGCGTCAGTTTGCAGGCGTTCACTGGGTCATCGTGTCGCTGCTTTTCGGTATCGCGGCGTACTACCACTTCAACTGGTATCGAAGAATGGGAAGCCTGCCGTGGTGGGCGGATAAGCTGGATTTACCCGTCCCGGCAATCCTGGCGCTGACGGGCGTCTCCTATTTGCTGCTGCTGGTGACCACGCGCTTCGCCGCCACGCTCACGACCTGGGAAGCAGGCTATCGCGGATTGCGGCTGCCGCTGCCGGTGGTCTTGCGCGGGCTCGATTATCATGCCGCCCATTATCTGCCGGTGGGATTGATCGGTGCGGGAACAGTCGTCGGGTATCATCTGCTCGACAGGTTTAACACGGTCTCGGCTCAATCCGGGCCAATTTATCTGTACGTGCTCTGCGGCGAAGTTTTACTGTCGGCGGTATACCTGTTTCTGACCTACTGGATCGGCATGAAAAACATGATGTATGCGAATGCGTGAATGGGAATTAGTAGTCAGAGGGAATAAGAGGGAATGAGTAGTCAGAGGGGAAGAGCATTTCTCTGACTACTCATTCCCTCTTATTTCCTCTGACTACTCATGCAAAACATGACCGCCTACTGCTCCAGCCCGCGTTTTGTCGAACATGCCACGGGGCCGCATCATCCTGAGCGGCCGGATCGAATCCGCGCGGTTGCCAAGGCGGTGCGCGATGCGGGGCTGATCGATTCGCCATTCCCGTTTGCCGGTTTTGCGCTTGATTTTGGCAAGCTGCCTGCGGTTGAAAAAAAGCTGCTTGAGCTTCCCGACCCGCTGGGCGCGGATGAGAAATGGTTGCAACTGATCCATTCGCAAGATTACATCGAGCGCATCCGCCATATCTGCGAGGTCGGCGGCGGCGTGCTCGATCAGGGCGATACGCCGGTCGGCCCCAAAAGCTTTGATGTGGCGTTAACCGCCGTCGGCGCGCTGCTGGATTGCGCCGACGCGATCATGTCGGGCAAGGTTAAGCGCGCCTTTGCCGCCGTGCGGCCGCCGGGCCATCACGCCGAACCGGATCGGCCGATGGGGTTTTGCCTCTTCTCGAACATCGCGATTGCCGCGCGATATCTGCAACGCAAACACGGTGTCGGCAAAATCGCGATCGTCGACTTCGATGTTCATCACGGCAACGGCACGCAGGCGGCGTTTGAAGCCGACCCCAGCGTCCTGTTCATCAGCCTGCACCAAAATCCGCGCACGCTCTACCCCGGCAGCGGCCACGATTACGAAACCGGCACCGGCGCAGGCAAAGGCACCACACTTAACCTCCCCATGGAACCCGGCAGCGGCGACGACGCCTATCTCCGCGTCTTCCACGCCCGCGTGCTTCCCGCGCTCGATGCATTCAAGCCGCAGATGCTCCTGATCTCCGCCGGCTTCGATGCGCATCGCGATGATCCGCTGGCGCAGATCAATCTGAGCGAAGAAGCCTTCGGCCAGATGACCGATCTGCTCGTGCAATCAGCGAACGTTCACACAAATGGCCGCATCCTCAGCACGCTCGAGGGTGGGTACAATCTGCTGGCGCTGGGGCGGAGCGTGGTGCGGCATTTGATTGGGCTGAGCAATGATTGAGCCCCCTCGCCAATAGCGGGGGCGTAATTTTTATTTTTCGCGATATCGTTGGGGGAGGAGCTCAGGTCAGAATACCCCGTCATGCTGAGGTACTCCGAAGCATCTGGCCGCTCGCGCGAACAGGCCAGATGCTTCGGAGTACCTCAGCATGCCGGGGTGCGCGTGGGGCGGAAAACGCAAACGCAGGTCGATCTGCCCCATCATTGCGGTTCGCCACACTCGGGCGCCACACCCTATAGCGGGATAATTTGAAAAATCGATTGACAAGCGTCATGGGACAGGGATGGTCGTCCTCCCGAAAGCGCCCCGCCGGGCCGGTCTCGATAAGTCGCGAGTGCACAAGGGCTTATGGAACCACAATGGCAAGATACAGATAAAAATGATCAGTTTTGCGCGCCCCATTTTGTCCCGCGAATTCGGCCCCAAACGGCCTTGCCGGGGTCATAAAGCGGGTTTGCCTCCTGGCCACCCACCCGTGACATGGCACCGGCCTCCCGCAACAATACGCTCATGCGATTCCTGATCATCACATCAATCGTTATCTTCGCGATCGCAATTCCAACACCCGCTACTGAGTATCCCAAACCGACCGAATCCGACTACGTCATCCCTAACTTCCACTTCGCAAACGGCCAAACCCTTCCGGAAATGCGGATGCATTATCGCACGCTCGGCACGCCGCGGCGGGATGCCTCGGGAATCGTCCGCAATGCCGTGCTCATTCTTCACGGCACCGGCGGCACCGGGCAGACGTTCATCCGCAACGAATTCGCCGGCGAACTGTTTGGGAAGGATGAGCCGCTCGATGCGGATCGCTATTTCATCATCATTCCCGACGATTTGGGCCACGGAAAATCGAGCAAGCCGAGCGATGGATTGCGGATGAAATTCCCCAGCTATGTATATGGCGACATGATCGAGGCGGAGCATCGGCTCATCATCGACGGGCTGAAGATCGATCATCTGCGCCTGGTGATGGGCACCTCAATGGGCGGCATGCACACCTGGCTCTGGGGCGAAAAATATCCGACGATGATGGACGCGCTGCTCCCGCTGGCCAGCCTCCCCGAGCAAATTTCCGGCCGCAATCGTGTGTGGCGACGGATGATCGCCGACGCCATCCGCTCCGATCCGCAATGGAAGAACGGCGATTACACAGCTCAACCCAATGGCCTGCGCCAGGCGGCGTACATGCTCTATTTCATGAGCGAAAACCCGGCGCAGCGTTACCACGAAGCGCCCACCGGCGAGCAAGCCGACCAGGCACTGGATGCGTACGCCGCAAATATCCTCAAGACGTACGATGCGAACGATCTGCTCTACGCGATCGAAAGCTCGCGCGATTACGATCCTGCGCCGGCGCTGGAATCGATCCAGTCGCCGCTGCTGGCGATCAACTTCGCCGACGATCTGATCAACCCGCCGGACCTGGGCATCCTCGAGCGGCAGATCAAGCGCGTGCCGCGCGGCAAAGCGCTGCTCATCCCCGAATCGCCCCAAACGCGCGGCCACGGCACGCACACGCTGGCGGCGGTGTGGAAGGAGCATTTGGTGGAGTTGTTGAGGGAGACGGAGAAATAGAACTGGTAAGACGGGTGCAGATCAGGTCCCGACACAAAGCTCAGTTTCCACTCCAGTTTCTTCGGCAACCTCAATCAGTTGCTTATACGTTCGCTGCACGAACTTGCTCGGGATCGGCTCGGACCAGACATGTGCCAAAAATAAGTGTTCCAGCCGAATCCGACCATCTTCAATGTTGATCTTGAAACCGGGAAACTTCTGCGTCAGTTGTTGACACAGTGCTTGTACGCCCTTGATGAGGGATCCGACAATTTCGTCGTCTTCTTCACTAATGTACACCGTGACCAGATCGTCGAGGCGCTGGGCACGATATCGTCCCGGCCGCGCAACGAATTCGATGCAGTCGCCGGAGCGGATATAAGTGGCCGTCGGCTGGAAAGCCTGTGGCGGTCCGAACATCGCTTCCATTTCCGCCGTGAACTCGTCGCCGGTTTTGATTATCTTCATAGCAGTTTCTGGTCAAAACGGTCGGAGTGGCCTGCAGGCAAGTTGGGTTGACGCTCGTCGGCCTCGTACCAATACCACTTCTTTCCCCGGGAGTTCTGCCATAGCCCGAAGGGATTATCCCCGCCCATGCCGCGGACGCAACTACATCCCCGTCGGCAACCCATCAATGCTCACGCGATTTTTCCGGCTCTGATATTCCACCAATCCATCCGGCCCTTTCTTCCGCACCCACGCAAACAAGGCATCGCGCTGATCTTCAAGCCGCATTCGCGGGACGCCAAAACCACAGGAGGTTTGCACCCGGGAAATCTCCGCGATCATAATCTGCCGGACGCCGTCGCACTGCGGGAAGTTGCTGGAAAGATCGGCCCATTGCGCGTCTCGCGGCTGCACAGTCCGGCCACGGCCATACAATCGCACGATCTTCGGCGGTCCTTCAAACGCGCAGAACATAAATGTGATTCGGCCGTTCTCCAGCACATGAGCCGCCGTCTCGTTCCCGCTGCCGACGAAATCCAGATATGCCACACAAGTCGGCGAAAGAATCCGAAACGTATCCAACCCCTTCGGCGATAAATTCACATGCCCCTCGCCCGACAGTGGCGCCGAAGCTACGAAGAACATGGGCTGCGCCACAATAAAGGCTTGCAGCTCAGGCGTAATTTCGACATGAAGCGCGGCCACGCGGATCTCCCTCAGACCTCAGGCAACCCCAGCTAGGGCCACTCGATCCCCGGCGGCGGGGTTCTCCCCGCATCTGCATAAAGCTCCAGCACGGCGGACAGGGCGTCGCGAACGTTGGCAAAAGCCTCTTCAAACGTATCACCCTCAGTCACCAACTCCGGAAGGACTGGGGAAGTGACGGTGAAACCACCTTCTGGCTGGGGCGTGAATACCAGGGGAAGACGACGAATCACGGTCAGATTATATCAGGCGAAGCCCCCGACGCATCACACGCAATGCATCCTGGCCCGATTCCAGGGAAGATTTCCCCGACCTGCTCGGACTATTCTTTCGTAGCGAAGGTCTGGAGACTGTGGGAATTGGAAATTAGCGACCTGGAACTGGTGCGGAAGGCCGCCGCGGGCGATCATGAGGCGTTTCACGCACTCGTGGATCGGCACGCAAAGAACCTGTTTCGCGTTGCGCTTTCGCTGTCGGCGACGCGTGCCGACGCGGAGGACCTGGTTCAGGAGACCTACGCCGGCGCGTTTAAGTCGCTGGCCCGCTTTGATGGGCGGGCGTCGGTGAAGACGTGGCTGATGCGCATCCTGATGCGTCGTGCCGCCGATGCCTGGCGAAGCGGTCGGCGGGCGCGCGGAACCGCCCGCCTGGATGATGACGGCGGCGACGCCACCGAAGGCGGCCGCTCGGTCGGATCGTCCACTGTCGCGGTCGATCGGCGGCTGGATGTGGCCAGTATGCTGGAGCGCCTCGCGCCGGATCATCGGCAGATCCTTATGCTCCGGGAGATGAACGGCATGTCGTACGCCGAAATCGCCAGTGCGTTGGAAATTCCGCAGGGAACAGTTGAATCCCGCCTGCACCGGGCGCGCGAAGAATTGCGCCGCAGGCTTGGAGACTATTTCAGATGAGTGTGCGTGATCCGAAGGCGCTTGGAGCCGGCTCGATTCTGGGGCGCGGTTCTTAGCCGACGGGAGCGTTTATGAGTCAATGTATTTGCCAACCCGATATCGAGCGATTGCACGATGGTGAGCTGGATGACAGCCGCGCCCAAGCAGTGCGCGAGCATGCCGCCGGCTGTGGCGATTGCTCGCGCGATCTACATGAGCTTCAAGATCTTTCCGGATGGTTTCGCGCGGACCAGAGCGGCGACATGAATGCCGCCGAATTAGCGCGGCTTCATGCCGCCGTGGATCGGGTCATCAACGAGAATGAGCCTCGCCTGCTGATGTTCCCCTGGGTGAAGGCAGTCTCTGCCGCGGCGGCTTCTTTTGTTGTGATCGCGGCGGCTTGGATGGCGCAAGGGCAGCGAGCTCCCGTAACAGTCGTTCAGCCGGCCTCCATGCCGGAGTGGGCGTCGCTTATGTTTGGGGAAGAGAAAATTCCCGGCGTTCAGGAGCCGGCTTTTGCCGACGCGGATTTAGCGGATTATTTTCTGGAGAACCTGCGTGAAGGAGGGCCGCATGCCAAAGCCAACTGATTCCAAGGCGATGCTGTTTGTTGCTTTCGCGCTGACGCTTGCCGCGGGCCTGGCGGGTGGAATGCTGCTCTCGCGCGCCCGCGCCATACCGGCCACAACCGTTACCCAGACGTCTCCCTTGGATGAGTTGCAGCTTAGCGCCGATCAGACGGCGCAAATGCGGCGGATTTGGGAAGCGGTGCGCAACTCAGCGCAGGAGTACGAAACACGCGGCACCGCGCTTCGGCTGCAGCGCGACAAGGCGATGGAAAATCTTTTGACCGATGAGCAAAAAGCCAAGTTCGAAAAGGTCAATCTCGACTATAATGCTCAACTGACCGCGATGGATGCCCAGCGCAAGGCGGCGTTTGGGCAGGCGGTTTCAGAAACCGAAAAGATGCTCAACCCAACCCAGCGCGCGACTTATCAGCGGATTCTGCGGCAGCGGAATGTGCATGAGGCAGGATTGCCGCTGGCTGATCCGCCGCCGTCTTCAGGGTCGGTTCCGGTTTCCAGTGCCAATGCGGGCGCGATAATTCTGCCGTAACACTCTCGAGCAGGTTCGGCTATATTCACGGCGTCTTTCTTGCCGACAAGTTGTGTCCGGTCATTCGGGTATCCAGGAGAAGAAGCGATGGACCCGCGAAAGAACATCCCCACCCGAAAACTGCCGCCACGTTCCGCGGCCAATCCGATCGAGACTCTGGAATCGCGCCAGCTTCTCTCGGCAAACGTAAACGTCGTGCCGGATCTGACGGCGATTCCCGCAGCCGCCGGCGCCGCTGTTTCCGGTTTCACCCCGGCGCAAATCCGTCATGCCTACGGATTCGACACCGTCAAATTCAACGGCGTTGCCGGTGACGGCACCGGACAGACCATCGCCATCGTCGATGCCTACAACGATCCCAACATTGCCGCTGATCTCGCGACGTTTGACGCGAAGTTTTCGCTTCCCGCGCCGCCGAGTTTTCTCAAGTTGAATCAGAAAGGGGGCGCGGTCACCAGCGTTCCCACCAGTGCCGGATGGGCGGGGGAAATTGCGCTCGACGTTGAATGGGCGCACGCGATCGCGCCCAAAGCGAAGCTCATTCTGGTCGAAGCAAATTCCAGCAATACGACTGATCTGCTGGCGGCGGTTGATACTGCACGCAAGCAAACGGGCGTGTCGGTCATCTCCATGAGTTGGGGCGGCGGCGAATTCCTCGGTCAGAAAGCAGACGATACCTATTTCACCACGCCCAAGGGACACACACCCGAAACATTTGTCGCCGCATCCGGCGACGATGGAAGCTTCGGCGGCGCGGAATGGCCGGCGAGCTCGCCAAACGTTCTTTCGGTCGGCGGCACGAGCCTCTACACGCTCGATAATTCCGGCACGTATGGAAGTGAATCGCCCTGGTCCGACAGTTCCGGCGGCTTGAGCCGCATCGAAGCGCGGCCGGCTTATCAGGCCAAAGCGCAGACCAGCTCCAGCCGCGCCGCACCGGATGTTTCTTACAACGCGAATCCGAATACCGGCTTCGCGGTTTATGATTCGATTCCCTATGGCCGCGTAAGTGGATGGCAGGTGATCGGCGGGACCAGCGCCGGCACGCCGCAGTGGGCCGCCCTGGTGGCGATCGCCGATCAGGGCCGCGCGCTGCTCCACAAAGCCGCGCTCGATGGTTCGGCCAACACCCTTCCCGCGCTCTACAGCGTCTACACCGCCAGCACGTATCTCACGACCTTCAACGACATCACCGGCGGCGGCGGATTCCGCTCTTTCTATTCCCGCGCGCATCCGGGCTATGACGAAGTTACGGGCCTAGGCACCCCGAACGCGGCGAAGGTGATCAACATTCTGCTGAGCATCGGCGCGGCGATCGTTACTCCTGCCAACCAAGGTTCGGGATCGACTTCGAGCGGATCGACGACCACCGGATCGACATCAACGGGTTCTGCCCATCCGTCGATCCAGCATCTGCCGCGTCCCGATGACCACGACGGCGGCGCCTCCGATCCTGTCGCGCCGCCGGCAAATCCGCCCGCGACAGCACCGCCGGCGACAGCAACGCCGGCATCCCGCGTAGCGCAAACGGGCACGAGCAGTTCCAATCGCGCTAGCGCTGTCGATGGGGCGACGACCGCGTCACCCGTCGTCGGCGTGCCATCAGCGATCCATCCTGGATCTTCCTCTGCCGTCGCGATCGATTCGAGCGGATTTGCAATTCACGCATCGGCCGTTGCCAGCTCGCAATTCGCCTTCTCCGCCGGCTCGGCGATGAGCTTCATCGCGCGAGCGATGATGGCGGACATCGCCACGGTCGGCCAATGGACCCGCACCATCACCGGCACGCCCGGCGATTCCAGTGACTCAAGCGAAAGCGGCAGCACCATCGTCACGCTCTCAGAGCCCGTCGCCGCGGCTGCCACGATTCTGACGGCCAACGCCACGTCCGCCGCCCGGGCGTTTTTCCATCTAGCGCCAATCGACGCGCAAGGCCTGTTCGGCGACGCACTCGCCGCCTTCGCGCGTCAAAGCGCACAGATCGCCTTCCCAGCATCGCTCGCGCAAGCCACGCCCTCCAACACCCGCGCCTGGGCGATCACCGCCGCCGTCATCGCGGCCGATGCGATGCTGTTGGGCTACTGGTACACAAAGCGCCGCAAGATCACCAAGACCACCGCGATGTACGATGGGGTGTTCCAGGATGGGGAGCCGGTGCGGAGAAGTGTGTAGGGCGCGGTCAGCTAACCAAGTGAAACGCATTCTCCGTATCTTGTGGACCACGGTCGCACTGATTTCCGCATTGATCTGCGCTGCGAGTATCGGGGTTTGGGTCCGCAGTTACTGGGCTGGAGATCATTTCTACATCTCGCGCGAACGCGGCAGCGGGGATAATCCGTGGGGCACGAACTACAATTTTAATTCCAGCCGCGGCGAACTTCAGATCGATTTCAACGGCGTCCGCAATTCCGCGACGGGAAATCACCACCGATGGATTTCCCGGCGCCCGCCTCGCGAGCTCCCGCTGGGCTTATCGCCCGGCGATCCGCTCATCAAGCGCCTCGGCTTCACGCCCTGGCAGCACGGCGACTATCGGCCCGGCGAAGCCTGGCAATACTGGATGTCGGCGCCGACGTGGTCTGTCACAGTCCTATCGGCTCTCATTCCGGCAGTGTGGATCATCCAGCGCCGTCGATCGCGATTGCGCAGCGCAAAGGGGCATTGTCGTTCCTGCGGCTACGATTTGCGGGCAACGCCCAATCGATGTCCAGAGTGCGGCGCGACTACCGTGAAGTAATTGACACGTGTTAAATTCTTGCCTTGACACTCCCCGAAGCTGGGCGCGCCGTGATTGTCCGTAGAGAATCGCTGCTCGCCGGACCGTCATGCTGAGTGGCCACATGCTTCGCAGCATGTCAACATGACGGTCAATCTCTCGTGGCTTTTTCAAGGACCGCAATGACCAAAACCAAGATCACACGTCGCGGCTTCGTTGCCGCCGCTGGCGCGAGCGCAATCGCGCCGACTTTCGCGGCTTTCGCCCAGGCTCCGCAGGCACTCACCCGATCATCTGTCAAGCCAGTTGTCATTTCCGCCGCGAACGGAAATCAATCGAAAGACGCCGACGGCGACACCGCCGTCAGCAAAGCGTTCAAGATGATCACCGGCGGCAGCGATGTGCTGGATGCGGTCATTGCCGGCGTCAACATCGTCGAGCTTGATCCGCAGGACACGAGCGTCGGCTATGGCGGGCTTCCCAACGCCGACGGGATCGTGCAGCTCGATTCCTCAGTCATGCACGGGCCGCTCAAGCGCGCGGGCGCGGTGGCGTGTCTGGAAGGCGTGCGCACGCCTTCGCTCGTCGCCCGGGCGGTGATGGATCAGACGGATCATCATCTGCTGGTCGGCAGAGATGCGCAGCGATTCGCCCGCGATGTCGGCTTTAAGATCGAAGACGATCTGAACACCGAAAAATCCCGCCAGCTCTGGCTCGAGTGGAAACGCCGCACCGATCCCCTGCATTACATCGACCCCAAAACTCGCTCGCAGGCGGGCTTTCGCGTTGGCCGCGAAATGGTCGCCGAAGGTCTGATCGATCCGGATCATTTTTACGGCACGATCAACTGCAACGCCGTCAATGCGAGGGGGGAAGTGGCGGGCGTGACGACGACCAGCGGGCTTGCGTTCAAGATTCCCGGGCGCGTCGGCGATTCGCCAATCATCGGCGCGGGGCTTTACGTTGATGGCCCGATCGGCGCCGCCGGCTCAACCGGCCGCGGCGAAGCTAATCTCTTCTCCCTCTGTTCGTTCATGATCGTCGAAGCGATGCGCAACGGCATGTCCCCCAAAGACGCGGCGATCGCCGCCTGCAAGCGAATCGTCGCCAACACGATCGAGAAGCGCCTGCTCAACAGCCGCGGCCAGCCGAATTTCAATGTGAGCTTTTATGCGCTGAACGTGAAAGGCGAGCACGCCGGCGTCTCGCTCTACGCCCGCTCAGGCCGGCAAACGCTTCGCTACGCCGTCTGCGACGCCGACGGCCCCCGGCTTGAGCCGATGGAAGGATTGTTCGCGGATTCGCCGGAGGCGTGAATCGCGCCGGTGGCTCCGTCAGATCCGCTCATCGGGTGCTACAGGTCGCGGTACTCTGAGTCGTCGCGCGGCAGCGCACGGCGACAGACGAAGACGGCGGGCAGTGCCCGCCCTACGCGCCGCATTCGCCCGTAGGGCGGGCACTGCCCGCCGCAGTTTCGGAGAAGACCTGAGTTACTCCGCTGCAAGAGAAGCACAGTCGGCGAGTACACCGAGTTGCGGCACCCAACCCCTCAATCCGCGACGACGGGCTTTACCTCGGCTGAAAGCGATTGACGGACCATCGGCAAATTCGCAATGAGCAGCGCGGCAAGCAGCAGTCCACCGCCCAGCACGCTGAACGGGATTTTTACGCCGTGCGATCGCTTGACCAAAAGACCGACGATGGATGGACCGACATATCCACCGATGTTGCCGATCGCATTGATCAATCCCATCACAGAACCCAGGACGTTCTTCGGCAGAATTTCCGCCGGGATCGCCCAGAATGGCGCCAGCGATGCATAAGGGCCGGGCACTGCCAGGCAAAGCAGGACATACGAGAGCCAGAACGAGCGCTCTTTAAGCAGCACGCTGGCGACGAGGGCGATGCCGCTCACGACGTAGACCAGTGCAACATATCCGCGCCGCTCACCGGACCTGTCCGACCCCCAAGAAACCAGCAGCATCACAAACGCTGTCACCACATAAGGAATCGCAAACAAGACGCCGGATATAAAGCCCGATTCTGTTCCGGGCGCACCCTTCAAACACTCGGTGAGAAACGTCATGCATCCATAAGCGGCGCAGTTCTGCAGGAAATAAACGGCCAGCAACACCAGCACAGCCGGCAGCAAAAAGATGCGCCAGACCGACTGGCCTTTGGCTTGCGGGCGCTCCGCCCCCTCGCGTGCCAGCGTGGTTTCCAGATGATCGCGTTCCTCATCTGAAATCCAACGCGCCTGGCGCGGATGATCGCTGATGAAGTAAAGCCAGATCGGCAACCAGATGAACGGCAGTAATCCTTCGATCGCGATCGTCGTGTGCCACTGATACTTCTTGAGCATCCACCCGGTAAAGGGCGAAGAGAACGCCACCGAGAGTGGCATGCACAGATTCCAAAAGGCGTTTGCGCGCGCACGCTCTGCGCGCGGAAACCAATGGGTTAGTAAAACAAGCGTTGCCGGAAAGACGCCGCTCTCCGCCACCCCGAGCAAAAACCGCCAGATCTCAAATTGTTTGAACGTCGTTGCGTAGCCGCATCCAATCGCGCACAAACCCCAGAAAACCAGAAGAATCGCCACCAGCTTGCGGGCGCTCCAGTGGGTTGCCAGATAACCGCCGGGGATCTGCAGGAGGATGTACCCCAGGAAGAAGATGCCAGCGGCCTGGCCCTTCATCTGGTCGTCCATCTTCAGCTCCGACATCATCGTCGAGATTTTCGGGTCCAGCGCCAGCGAGATGTTCGTGCGATCGACGTACGCGATCGTGTACATGATCAGCGCGACCGGGATGATTCGAATCCAGCGTTGGGATTTCATTGGGAGTTAATCTGGCTGTGTGCGATTCGCACGATGGCAAATCGACGGGTGCAATGTTTCCTCTCGCCACGGGGACAGATCAAGACGGTGCAGCGAAGGTATATCAGGCGGCAGAGCCAGCCGCCAGCGCCAGCGTCCGCTCCGCGCTTTCCATGCCGCACGGCTCCCGTTAACCTTTGCACGTTCCTGGCCGCCCGCGGATGGGGCGGAATTTGTTGAGGCGATTACCGATGCTCCCTTTGCTTACCCTCCGGCTGGCGCGGCGGCGCTGTGTGTTGAAGTGCGTGTTGGTCATTCTCTGTCTCGCGGGCGTGCTGATCGCGATCTCGCAGCAGCGCCGCGCGACTGCCGCGGCGCTGGAAAAACGAGTGCCCTGGACCAGCGGGCATGTCACCGGCACACCCGAGCCGCCGCCGGCGTTTGTGCTCCATCGCGAGTTCCCGAAGCTTACCTTCGAGAAGCCCACCGAAATCGTCTTTGAGCCGGGGACGAATCGGATGTTTATCTCCGAGCAACCAGGGAAAATCTTTTCGTTTCCGACGAATGGCGATCCACAGACCGCCGACCTGGTGATCGACATGCGACAGGCGATCACCGATATTCGCGGCGCCCCCGGAGCGCGCGGATTCGATTCGGTTTACGGCCTGGCATTTCATCCGAATTATCGCCAGAACCATCAGATCTATATCTGTTATGCTCTGAGCTTTCTGCGGCGATCGACAGACCCCGTCGGCACGCGCGTCGCGCGCTTCACCGTCGGCGGCGATCCGCCGCGCATCGATCCGGCTAGCGGAAAAACGCTCATCGAATGGCAAGCCGGTGGACATAACGGCGGCTGCCTGCGATTCGGCAAGGATGGGTATCTCTACATCTCCGCGGGCGATCAGGCCGACCCTGATCCGCCGGATCTTTATAACACCGGACAGGATATCAGCGATCTTCGATCTTCGATCCTGCGGATCGATGTGGACCATGCCGACGGCGACAAGCCCTACTCGATTCCGCGCGACAATCCGTTCGTCAATCTGCCCGGCGCCCGCGGCGAAGTCTGGTGTTACGGCCTGCGAAACCCCTGGCGGTTCAGTATCGATCGCGCCACCGGCAATGTCTGGATCGGCGATGTGGG
>DATBDZ010000403.1:0-71779 GCA_036276235.1 Humisphaera sp.
GCGTCCGATTTCCCACACGCTGCCCGCGCCGATCGTGACGATCAGATCCCCTTCGCGGGCTTCGGCGCGAAGATAATCGAGGATCGCGCGAAAGTCAGGCAGATGGCGGGCCTTTTGTCCATTTATATTGATGCGCTTCACGAGCTGAGCGCTGTTGATCGCCGCCTTGTCTTCTTCACTATCGCGCACCGCATAAATATCGGCGATCACCGCTTCATCGGCATCGGCGAAGCAGGTCGCGAATCCATCCAGCAGCTTTCTCGTGCGGCTGTGTTGATGCGGCTGAAAGACGCAAATGAGCCGCCGCGGCGAATAGCGCGTGCGCAGGGCGGCCAGGGTCGTGCGGATTTCGGTGGGATGATGGCCGTAATCATCGACGACATCCGCGCCGTTGTATTGGCCGACGTAAGTCATCCGCCGATCGACGCCGGTGAACTGGCTGATTGCCGACGCGGCCGCGGCAGCATCCACCCCGCAAGCACTGCAGGCGGCAACCGCCAGCGTGGCATTAAATAGATTGTGCTGTCCCGCGACCGATAACTCGAGCTTGGCCACCGCGCGGGATTCGAAGAAGACTTCGCCGCGATAACATCCGGCTTCTTCGCCGAGGATCTTCGTGCTCCAACTCGCCGGCGCGCCGACGGCAACCGTCAGCTTTCGCGCGGTGATGTCGGCGATCGCCTTGCCCACATTCGGATCAGCGCCGTTCGCAAGTATCAATCCATCCGCCGGCACAAGCTGCGCGAAGGTGCGAAAGGATTCGATGATGTCATCCAGATCCTTGTAGCAATCCAGATGGTCGGCTTCGATATTGGTGATGCAGGCAATGCGCGGATGCAGATTATGAAAGCTGCGATCATATTCGCAGGCCTCCGCGACGAAGGTCGAACCGTTGCCCGATCGGCTGCCGCCGCCGAGTTGGGGGACGGTGCCGCCAACGACGAAGCTTGGGTCGGCACCGCATTCGAGCATGCCAAAGGCGGTCATGGCGGTGGTGGTCGACTTGCCATGCGTGCCGGCGATGGCGACGCCGAGGCGTTCCGACATCACCAGCCCCAGCAGTTCGGCATATTTGGCCGTTCGCAAGCCGTGAGCTTTGGCCGCGCTGAACTCGGGATTGTTTTCCGGGACGGCGGCGGTTCGCACGACCAGATCAAGATCGCGTGAGATAAGCTCTCCGCCCTGGGTGCGGGAGATTTTGACGCCGCGCCGGGCGAGTTCGAAGGTTTGGGCGTTGGGCTTGGGTTCTGAGCCGCTGACCAGTGCGCCGCAATCGAGCAGCATGCGGGCCAGGCCGCTCATTCCCGAGCCGCCGATACCGATGAAGTGAACGCGTAAACCGCTGAAGCGGCTGCCACGTGAATTAGAGCCGGCGCTTGAGCGCGACTCCGTTCGCAACTCTCCAAGGACATGAGCCATCGACAAATTCATCCTACTCCAGCAGGTATACCAGTTCAAATGTCATCGGACGTTGGGCGGTATTGCTGCAAAGAGAGCGCGGCGCGCGGGAGAGGCGCGAGTTTACGGACGTGCAAGATGCTTGGCATCCCCGCCTTCCGCGATGATGATGGCGGGTCATGAGCGATCGCGAAACTTTGACTCCCGGCACCGGCATCACGCGGCTTGATCCGTGGCTTGAGCCTTATGCCTCGCGCCTGGTTGCGCGGCATCAGCATTATCTGCACGCGATGCGGCAGATCGACGCCACCGGCGGATTGCTGGGGCAGATCAGCCAGGGGCATCATTACTTTGGCTTCAATCGCGGCGAATACCTCGGCAAGCCGGGGGTCTGGTATCGCGAGTGGGCGCCGGGCGCGCTGCAGTTGCGCGTGATCGGCGATTTCAATCAGTGGAATAGATGGTCCGATCCGATGGTGCGCGATAAGTTCGGCGTGTGGGGATTGTTTCTGCCGGATGATCGATATGCGGATCGGCTCACGCACGGCAGCCGCGTGAAGGTGCATGTGATCGCGGAGAATGGGAGCGGCACCGATCGTATCCCGGCGTACATCCGCCGCGTCGTGCAAGACCCGCGATCAAATGATTACAGCGGCATGTATTGGAACCCGCCCCAGCAGTTTGTTTTCAAACATGAATCGCCGCCTCTGCGTGGCGGGCTGAAGGTGTACGAAGCCCACGTCGGCATGGCGCGCGAGGAGGCGCGGATTGGATCATTCGCGGAGTTCACGCGCGATATTCTGCCGCGCATTGCCAAGCTCGGGTACAACGCCGTGCAGTTGATGGCGGTGATGGAGCATCCGTATTACGGATCGTTTGGGTATCACGTCAGCAGCTTCTTTGCCGTCTCGCATCGCTTCGGCACGCCGGAGGAATTGAAGGAGCTGATCGACACCGCGCATAGCCTGGGGCTGAAGGTCTTGCTGGATGTGGTTCACAGCCACGCGGTGAAGAACACGCTCGAAGGCTTGAATAACTTCGACGGCACCGACCACCAATATTTCCACACCGGCCCGCGCGGGCAGCATCCGGCGTGGGATTCGCTCCTTTTCGACTACTCCAAATATGAAGTGCAGCGGCTGCTGCTGAGCAACATCCGCTACTGGCTGGAAGACTTCCGCTTTGACGGCTTCCGCTTCGACGGCGTCACCAGCATGATCTATCTCGATCATGGACTGGGCAAAGGTTTCGGCAGCTACGACGAATACTTCGGCGGCAATATCGACGAAGACGCCGTCGCTTATCTGAAGATGGTCAACGAGCTGGCGCACGCGATAAATCCCGGCGCGATTACGATCGCCGAGGATGTCTCGGGAATGGTCGGCATGGCGCGCAAGGTGAGCGAGGGCGGACTGGGTTTTGATTACCGGCTGGCGATGGGCGTCCCCGATTACTGGATCAAAATCCTCAAGGAGAAAGCCGACGAGCAATGGCAACTCAGCGAGCTATACAGCGTGCTGCTCAATCGCCGTCGCACGGAAAAGCATATCGGTTACGCCGAGAGTCACGATCAGGCGCTGGTGGGCGATAAGACGATTGCCTTCCGCTTGATGGACAAGGAAATGTATTGGCACATGAACAAGGGGAGTGCCAGCCCGATCGTCGATCGCGGCATGGCCCTGCACAAGCTGCTTCGGCTGCTCACGTTCAGCCTCGCCGGCGAAGGGTATCTCACGTTCATGGGCAACGAGTTTGGCCATCCCGAGTGGATCGATTTCCCGCGCGAAGGGAATGGCTGGTCGATGCAATTTGCCCGGCGGCAATGGTCATTGGCCGACAATCCCGAGCTGCGCTACGGCGGGCTGAATGAGTTCGATCGCGCGATGCTTTCGCTCGACAAGCAATTCAATCTGCTGGAAGACCAGTTGATCGAGCTGCTGATGATGCATGAGGACAACAAAATTTTGGTATACCGCCGCGGGCCGCTGGTCTTCGCGTTCAATCTGCATCCGACGCAATCGTTTCCCGATTTGCATATTCCGATTCCCGATCCGGCGGATTATCGGGTCGTCCTAGACAGCGACGATCAGCGCTTCGCCGGTTTTGGGAGGACCAAATCAGACATGACCTATCCAAAACAAGCCGCACCGATGGAAGGTCGGCAGCAGAGCTTGCGGATTTATCTGCCGAATCGAACAGCGCAAGTTTTGGCGCCGGTTTGAAGCCGGACAAATTGAGGAATCACCACGGGGGCACGGAGACACGGAGGCGCGCTCGTTGTTTGAACGGCATATCGCGAACAACGGTCTGAATTCAAAGAGAAAAGAACAAACGATCAACTGTGCTTCGCGATCGGTGCAGATTTCGAGCGCGCCTCCGTGTCTCCGTGCCTCCGTGGTGAAATGAATTCGTCTGGCAGCTGTGTAGGGTGGGTGTACTCGCCCACCACGAGCGGCAGATGGTGGGCGAGTACACCCACCCTACAAAACCCTGAAGTATCTGGCTGCCGCGCGACTCGACCAGATGCTTCGGAGTACCTCAGCATGACGGTTCACGTACGCAACGATAAAGCATCTTGGGGCGAACCTGCGTCCGGCAGTTCAATCCAGCCACCCAAATACGATCTCTTACATCCGCACATCGTCAGCAGCATCTGCGGGCCGATGAATGGCATGCTTGGGAGAATTGGCAGCACGATATCGCGCGCCCAGCCTTTTAATTTGCCGCGCGATTGGAAGAACGGCGTCAGTAGGTACGTGATGGCGGCGTAAAAATCGGTGTGCGTGCGGCGTAATTGCGAACAGAGCGAGAATGCTTCGAGCGGATTTTGCGTCGCGCCGATTGCCTGCGCGAGCGTGAAGCCGTCGAGCAGGGCAAGATTGATCCCCTGCCCCAAGTGCGGCGACATTGAATGCGCGGCGTCGCCGATCAGGAGGGATCGCTGCGTGTGCCAGCGCGGCATTCTTACATGCAGATACGTCGTGAAGCGCGTGTCGGCAAATGAATTCAGGCCCGCCAGCAGTTCCTGCGATTCGGGCATCGCCGCGCCGACCAGCGCCTTCCACTTCGCGAAATCGCTTTGCATCAGCGCATCTTTTTCGATCCGCGGCAACGACCAGAAGAGCGAGCAACGTCCTTCACCCATCGGCAGCAGGCCGGCGAGGAGGCGTGTGCCGTGCGTGATTTGATGGAGTTTGTTGCCGATGGCGCTGCAATGGCCCAGCGCCCAAAGCACGCCATGCGGATACTCATAGACGCTGGCGGCAAGCCCGCTCGCGTGCCGAAGCTGCGAGCGCGATCCATCGGCGGCAATCAGGAAATCGAATTTGCCGCGCGATTGCCCGTGTTCGTCAAACAGCTCGACATGACGCGCGCGCTCGGTGAATCGCGCGATGCGGCAATTGAGCACCAGCCGCACGTTCGATTCAATCGCCTCCTGATGCAGGACGGCAAACAGATCGCCGCGATGCAATCCATACGCATGCAAATCCGGCGCGACCGCCCGTAAGGCAAATCCACCAGCGTATTGCCGCGATGCGTGAGCGCATGCAGATGATCGATGCGCTGCGCGCGGGCCACAACGCGATCCAGAAGCCCGAGGCGCGCCAGCACAAGTTGCCCTGAAGGCTGGAGCAGCACGCCCGCCCCCGCCGGCCCAACCTCGGGGCATTGCTCAAACAGCGAAACGCGATGCCCCTGTCGCGCCAGCAGCATCGCCGCCGTCAGCCCCGCAACGCCGCAACCCGCGATGGCAATGGACTTAATCAAACCGACTTGACTCCAAATCCAGTTTGTAGATGTTCCCTTCGTATCCCACGTAGTAGATCTCGCCCCTGGCGTCTTGCCCCAGCGACACCACCGACTGCGTCGTTTTGGTCAGCACGCGAACCTTATCCAGCACGCGGTCTTTTGCGGTCATCGCGAAGAGGCGTTTCTGCTGATAGTCGCCGAAGATGTAGGCGCCGTAGAAGCTCGACTTGGGGTTGCCGCGGTAGACGTATCCCCCAGTGACCGATTGGCCGTACTTTCGCGTGTATGCAAAGACCGGCGGCACATATTTCTCGCCGTCGCGGCGATATTTATTCGAGAAGCGCTCAAATCCTTCAAACACGTTCCAGCCGTAATTCTCTCCCTTGCGAATGATGTTCACTTCCTCGTAGAGATCCTGGCCGATGTCTCCTTCCCAGAGATCGCCGGTAACGGGATCAAACGCGAATCGCCACACTTCGCGATGGCCATACGTCCAGATCTCCGGGCGAACGTCCGGTTTGCCCACGAACGGGTTGTCCTTTGGAATGGAATATCCCCTGCCTGCATCCGGATGATCGACGTCGATGCGAAGGATTTTCCCCTGCAGGAGCGACAGGTTCTGCCCGTTGCCCGAGGAATCTGTCTGCGGGCCCGAGTCACCCATGCCCACGTACAGGTAGCCATCCGGTCCGAAATCCAGCGCGCCGCCCGGATGATCGTTGGTGATCGAATGGATGATGATCGCTTCCTTCAGCGGCTCACCCGAATCCGTGATCAGGTCGTCCCTGGTCGTGCCCTGCAGGATCTGGGTCTGAAAGCCTTTCCCCTCGGTTGTATGGTTAACAATATAGTACTTGTGGTTCTGCTTGAATTTCGGGTGGAAGACCATCCCGGTCAGCCCGTTCGTGCCCTGCACGGATTTGCCGATTTCGCGAAATACGGTCTTTGTCTCTTCCGTGGCACTCTTGCGGAAGAGCCAGATCGTGCCGGTTTCGTGCTCCAGCACCAAGTAGGCGTCATCGGCGCCGGGGATGTTGCCGAACCAGATCGGATGCTTGAACTTGTGCTCCGGCGAATTCACCTGTTTAAGCGCCACCGGAGTCGCCAGCGTTGGAATCTCCAGCGGTTGGCCATGAAATTCCTGGGCTGTGGATTGGGGCGCTTTCAGAGTTGTGAGATACATGATCAGATCAGCAAACTGCTGCTGGCTCATCTGCCCTTCGAGCCCTTCGGGCATCAGCGAGAGGCCGGTCGTCACCTGCCGATCGATATCGGCTGTCTTGATCTTCACGAGCCTGGCATCCGAGCCCATGATGCTGATCGAGTCGGCTGACGTTTCCTTGACTATCCCCTGAAGCATATCGCCGGACTTGAGGCGGATGTTGGTGGTGTTGTAGCCGGGGGCGATCGTCGCCGACGGCTCCAGCACCTGCTGGATCAAATCGTCGCGGCCATATTTATCGCCGATCGCGAAGAGATCCGGCCCGGCCTTGCTGCCGCTGCCATCAATGGTGTGGCAGTTTCCGCAGGCGATTTTCTGCGGCTCAAGAAACAGCTTCCTTCCCGCTTCGGCATCGCCCTGATGTGTCATCGCATACTTAAGGTAGCGATCGCGCGTCGTGGGACGCGTGGTCTGCCCAAAAGCGGGAACTGCCAGGGCGGCAAACAGCAGCGCGGAAACAGCGGGTAAACGAGTGGTGCGGCGATTCATGTGAGAACAGATACACTCATCCTGGAAGGATGTGAACTCGTTGCACGTGGGATGGAAGAGCAAGTCCGGCCCTTCCGGGCACGGCTAACAGGTATTTTCGCAATCGTAATAGTTGTGCGACAAGCCCCAACAACTCGACCGAGGGTCGCGCGAGCTTGGCCAACCGCGCAAGAAATTGCGATAATGGCCCCATCCCGTTTTTGTGTGTTGTTCCTGGAGGATGACCCGTCCATGAAACCACCCTCTCACGTGAAGACGCCAGCGCAATACATCGCCACACTTCCCGCCGATCGGGCGAAGACAATCGCGACGGTGCGGGCGCTCGTGAACAAGCACATTCCCCGCGGCTACGAGGAGTGCATCGTCTGGGGAACGATCGGCTGGGTGATTCCTCTGTCGCGATATCCAGACACTTACAACAAGCAGCCGCTCTGCTACGTCGCGGTCTCGTCGCAGAAGAACTACTGCTCGCTCTACCTGATGGGCGCGTACACATATGATGGGAGTGCGAGTCAGCTCAGGGAACTGGAGGCGGCATTCAAGGCAGCGGGGAAGAAGCTGGACATGGGGAAGGCGTGCGTTCGTTTTCAGTCGCCCGACGATTTGCCGCTCGAAACGATCGGCAAGCTGATCTCGGCGATTTCGAGCGAGCAGTGGATCGAGATCTACAACAATCGCGCTTGATGACCAAAGCGGGGCAGGCGCGAAAGGCCAAGGAAGGCGCCCCGTCGGCGAGCAAGGCGCGGGCGCGGCGCGCCGGGACAAAGCGTGAGCGGTAAGCTTTCGAAGCATGACTTGCTACACGACTCTTTTTTTGCACGGCAGGACAAAAGTGAGTTTGTCCTATTCACCCTTGGAGATGTCATGACCACCACTACTATTCAGTCGATCAAGCGGGGCATTGTTTTTCTGATGGCAGAGTGGAGTGGTGGTGCACAGTGGGCGCACCGACAGTTGGTCATGTTTCTGCAGCAGCGCGGGTTTCCCTTGGAGCAGTTGCACGTTTTGGACGTTGATCTCCATCCGGAACTTTACGGCGTACCGGAGTTGGCCGGCAAGATTCACGGTTGGGGAGAGGCGGCAGTCATCAGAGACGGCAGGATTATTCTTGTCACCGTTCTTGGCAAAGATCGAAGCCGGATTCACGAGCATTGTGACGAGTTGGTCAGAGCTTGTGACGCCTAACCGGATAATGAAACGGAAAGAGGGACACTGCAACCAATTGGGAATGAGAGGTTGACGATGATGTCGATTCAACGTCTATTCAAAATTTCGCACCCCCTAATTTTCATCTGCGCAGTGATTGGCGGGATGCTGCTCGCAACCCGCGCCTTCGCGCAGGACCGCCCGGCCACGCAGGGTACGACTCAGCCGGCTGCGCGCGTGGGCGGTCGTGGCGGGCGTGGGCCGGTTTCGAGTTCGCCGCGCGATCGGCTGCCGTTTTCCAATTCTGATTTTGCGGCGTTGAAGCCTGACTTGCCGACGCTTTTTATTGCCGGAGACTCCACCGCCGCCACCGGCGATCCGGACCATCGCGGCTGGGGGGCGGTGATCGTCGATTACTTCGACACCAGCCGCATCAACCTGCTGAACTATGCGCAGGGCGGGGCATCGTTTCCATCGTTCTATGCGAGCCGCTGGCCGAAGATGGTGGCGGCAATGAAGCCGGGTGATTTTGTCGTGATCGAACTTGGCCACAACGGCGGCCACCTCGATGGAATCGGCGACGAAACGCGCGAAGGCCCGATGCGCACCGGCGCCGGCGGACCGACCGTGACCATTCACACGTATGGGTGGTATGTGCGCAAGTTCATCAACGACGGCAGGAGTAAAGGGGCCACGCCGATCATCTCATCGACCAGTGTTCGAAATATCTGGACGAATCCCGACGCCACCTTCAACGAAGCTCGAATCGTCGATCAGAAGCCGAATTACAATCCTGCCGACGACCGCGTCGAGCGCGGCATGGGCCGAGTGCTCTCCAACGGCGAGCGCAGCATGCTCGTCTGGGCCAGACAGGTAGCGCAGGAGGAGAAAGTCCCATTCGTAGATCACAGCAACATCGCGGCAGATCTCTATGAGCGGCTCGGTCGCGCGGCAGTTCAAAAGTATCACACCGTCGATCGCACACATTTCAGCACCGAAGGCGCCATCGCCCAGGCCCAGACGTTCATCGCCGGTCTCAAAGCGCTCCCCGACATGCCGCTCGTTGGATGTCTGAATGATAAGGGAAATGCGATTGGGCCTTACAAGCCGGCGTCCAAATGATCGCCGGCGGCCACTGCTTACCGCGCAATTGATCCTGTGCCCTCTCAAACAATTAAAGGTGACGCGAACCTTTAATTCAATTCCAGGCGAATTTCCATGTAAAGGTTCGCGTCACCTTTACTTAATGCGTCGAGAGTCGAGAGATATGAACCGCCGATGCACGCGAACTCGACCGAGGTCGCCCGTTGCGCGGCGGAGCGCCTCTGCCGCGCAACGGACAACGAACCGCAAACAACCGACAACAAACAGATCAGCCGCAGGCGATCACTAGTAAGGTGATTTGGTTGTTGACGATGCCGTCGATTCCTTGGGGCTGTAGCTGAACTTCTGACCGCCCAGGGATGCTTCGTACATCAGGCCGCCGTTGACGCGGACGAAGGTGGCGACGCCGTTCTCAAACTTGGCCGTGGTGGCCGCACCCGCGGTGGCGGCGACCGCCGACGCGTTTCCGGAAAAGGCGAAGTCGCCGCTCTTGAATTTGTCGAGGGCCTCTTTGGTCTGGAATATCAGCAGCTCGCTATATCCCTGCCCGCCGGCCTGGAAGCCGATGGTCGCCTGCGACATGTCGGTCCAGCCGACCTGCGTTCCCTGTTCGTAGACCGCGCCCTTCCCGTAGGCGCCGCCGACGCCGACGGCTCCCTTCACGATGGAAGGCAGAATCGCGTAGCCATACGATTTGTTGACCAGCTCCTGGAGTGTGTTGTCATCTTTATAGAACGCCTTCAAGGCGTCCGACGAAGCCGAGCGAAGCTCTTCCCGGTCGGAATGTGAAGTGGGCGCCGTCGAGCAACCGCCCAAGGCGATCAGGGCTAGAGCCGCCAACGAACAACGCAGTGCAAATGAGCGCATGGTCGATCTCCTCAGATCAGAGTGGATGAAGCGGCCGGACCTTCCGGCACCGCATATCATCTTCCTGCCCAGTCATCGCTATGGATATTGGACTTTAGTGCTATACGGCGTATCGCGGGCCGGCCTCCGAACCATGAGCACGCTGCAACCACGATTTTACCAAATCATTACCGCAAGCTTATGACTCGCCCTTCCCACCCCGCCTAAAACCTCCTCATGACATGCGACGAACCGTTCCGGTCGCCGCATGTCAGTTCGGGCTGCGTGGCCATTGCCAGCAGAAAAGCCCGGGCAGATCGACGAAAGAAAACAAGGGCCGTCCATCGTGATGGCCAGAGGAGATGTGTTATGAGCTCCGTTGTATTTGAATCGCTTGAACGCCGCACCCATTTTTCCGTGACGGCGGTTTTCGCGCCGGTGACGGGGGTGCTGAATGTGACCGGCGATAACGCCTCTAATGCGATCGTCGTCAGCCGCGATGCGGCCGGCAGAATTCTGGTGAACGGTGGGACGGTCAATGTGAGCGGCGGCATCGCGACCGTCGCCAATACGCACAGCATTGCCGTGTCGGGGCTGGGCGGGAACGACGCCTTGACGCTTGACCAAACCCATGGAGCACTCCCCGCCGCGCAGCTGAATGGCGGCGCCGGGAATGACACGCTGACCGGCGGCGATGGAAATGATCTGCTGATCGGCGGCGACGGAAACGACCTGGTCATCGGCGGCCGCGGGAGCGACGTCGCCCAGATGGGAGCCGGCGACGATACCTTCGTCTGGAACCCGGGCGACGGCTCCGATGTCATCGACGGCCAGGGCGGCAACGACACCATGCAATTCAATGGCGCAAGCGTGGCCGAGGGCGTTAGCCTTTCCGCAATTAGAACTCATCTGCATTTCACGCGAGACGTGGCGAACATCGCGATGGACACCGTCGGCGTCGAAAATGTCAACTTCAAAGCGCTCGGTGGCGCTGATGTCATCCGAATCGGTGACTTGAGCGCTACGGATGTGAAGCATGTTAACCTCGACCTGGCGTCGCCGGCGGGAAGCGGCACCGGCGACGGAGCAGTCGACTTCGTGAACGTCTTCGGCAGCAATGGCAATGTGAACGACCACATTCAGATCGCCGGTGCTGGAAGCAGCTATAGCGTCACTGGTCTCTCTGAGACGGTCTCCGTGACCGGCTCGGAAGCAACCGACCAGTTAACGGTCACCCCATCAGATGGAAATAGCATCGTGAACGCGCAGGGGCTCGCGGCCGTGACGACGCATCTGACCGTCGTCGGCGGCCATGGCAATGACACCATCACCGGCGGGCAGGGTAACGACATGCTCCTCGGCGGCGACGGCAACGACGTTATCATCGGCGGCCCAGGTCATGACACGGCGCTTCTGGGCACAGGCGATGACACGTTCATCTGGAACCCCGGCGATGGTAGCGACATCATCGAAGGCCAGGCCGGCGACGACACGATGCTCTTCAATGGCGCCAATGTCGCCGAAAAAGTCGATATCGCCGCCAATGGAACGCGCCTGCGATTCACGCGCGATGTGGCGAACATCGTCATGGACGCCGACGGCATTGAGAATGTGAATTTCCGCGCGCTCGGCGGCGCTGACGCGATCACCGTGGAAGACCTCGCCGGCACCGCCGTAACCGCGGTGAACCTTGACCTCGGCAGCAACGGGGCCGGTGGCGGGGGCGCCGGTGATGGCAGCGCCGACACCGTCATCGTCAATGGCACCGCCGGCAAGGATGTCATCTCGGCGTCCGGTACTTCGGGCGCGGCATCCCTCAAAGGGCTGGCGACGCTGGTGCGTATCACCAACGCCGAGGCAGCCAATGACCGCCTGATTGTCCGGGGCAATGCGGGTGATGACGTGGTTGAGGCCTCCAACCTGGGTGCCCACACCATTCAGTTCAGTGCCGACGGCGGCGCTGGTAACGATGTGCTCATCGGCAGCGCCGGCAACGACACCCTCACCGGCGACGCCGGCGACGACCTGCTCATCGGCGGCCCCGGCAACGACCTGCTCGACGGCGGCACCGGTAACAATGTGCTGATCCAATAGCCGCAGCCCAAAAAAGGGGAAATTCCGCGAGCCGGGAAGGCGCAAGTGCCTTCCCGGCTCGATTCGTTTCCGAATTAAAGGTGACGCGAACCTTTAATTGAATTTTCGCGCGAATTCCGTGGAAAGGTTCGCGTCACCTTCAATTGTTCCCCTCGGACTTGAAACCAGAAACCCGAAAACCGAAACCCATTTCCCCTTCCCCAACTTGAAACCTGAAACCAGAAACCCGAAACTCATGCCCAACCTGAAACCCGAAACTCATTCGATCTGGAGGCATCCTTGCGCGTTCGCATTACTTTGCTGGCGGCTCTCTTCACGTTTTGCGTCTCATCCGCCCGCGCCGAGATCCATATCTACTGCGCGGATCACAACAACAAGAAGCTGATCAAGATCAAGGAGGATGGCACGCTCCTGTGGGAATTCCCCAACAACAATGGCCACGATGTGCAGTTGCTTAAGAATGGCAATCTGCTGATCGTGACCGGCGAAGTGCAGGAGGTGTCGCCGGACAAGAAGATCGTGTGGCACATCGGCCGCCCGACGATTCGCAGTGCCGAGGCGGCGCAGCGGCTGGACAACGGCAACACCGTCATCGCCGACAATGGGCAGCATGCGGTCATCGAAATCGACGACAAGAATCAGGAAGTGTGGCGATTTGATGTGCCGAACAACAACAAACGCCCGCAGCCAACCATGCGGCAAGTCCGTCGACTGCCCAATGGCAACACGCTCATCTGTGCCAGCACCGAAGATGAAGTGTGGGAAGTGAATCCGCAGAAGCAGATCGTCTGGCGATACAAGATTCCGTTCCCCTACCTGGCGACCCGCCTCGAAAACGGCAACACCCTCATGAGCAGCGGCGACGGCTACGGCAGCCCGCGCGGGTACTACGTCATCGAAGTAGATCCGCAAGGCAAAACCGTCTGGAAGTTCGGCGGAGCCGATGCCCCGGACGATCAGAAGCTCAACTGGCCTTCAGGATTCGTGCGCTACAAAGACGGCAACACCTATGTCTCCGAAGCGCAAGGCGCGGATATCAAAGTGCTCTCGCCGGACAAGAAAGTGCTGCGCACGATCACAAGCCCGGCGATGAAGCATCCGTGTACGCTGGTGATTGTGGATGAGTAACGGTCAGTCGCGGTACTCCGAGTGGAGTCGTCCCCTTTTTCCGTTTCCAACGGCTGACCTCTGCCGACGACGACACGTTCGGAAGAGGCTCGAAAGCGATGTAACACTTTGTATAAAATGTAGCGCGCCGAGCCTGCTCGATTTGTCTAATCATTGCTTGACGACATTCTTAAGTCGTTCTGCGACAACTGCTTGCAAGACTTGGGCTGACTTATTTATGGTCCGATGAATTCCACCTCGTAACACATTAATTGTCAAGCTATATTTTGATAAATCGCCCGGGCCGTTGGGGCTTAATATGTACACGTCCCCGTTTCCGCTCCCGTCCCCGTTTCCGTTCCCCCTTTTTCGCTCTGTTGTTGATGCCGTCGTCGGGCCAGCCGAATCAGATGTCGCGTAGAGGTCAGTCGCCGTACTCCGAGAGGACCCGTGCCTTTGCTGCAGCCGGTCCGGTGAAGTAGCAGTCCCCCTTTCCCCCACTCATCCCCTTTTTCGCCACCATCTCCTTTCCGTCTTCTGTCCGGATTTTCAGTGCTGCTCGCATTTCCCATTTCACTCTTCTCAAGTTGGGAGATCTTCGCGATCTTTCCATCAGAATCATATCCAGCGGCGGCCGTCACCTCGAATCCGCGAAGCCTTGATAATGCACGGCGCGCCTCTTCACGATCCTGAGCCCTGACAATAAAACAGAAAACAAAAGGTATGGTTTCCTCATCACAAAAGGGCAAAACTAACGCGTAGAGTGAAGCATCGCCCTCCGGATAACGAAACGCCTCGGTCAGACCATTTGTGCGCCTTAACACGCATGGTCGAGCGAACGCCTTGAATCTTCTAACTGCCTCATCCACCACTGAAGCCTGTTCATTTTTCCCTGGCCGAACATGGGACAAGACTTGCAAATTGACGCCATCCGGATCGCCATCGTTGCGTTGGACGTAAAATGCAATTGCTTCACTAGCTCCGGCGACATGGGACATGCGAACGAGAAAATGTCTGGCCATTGATGACAACAGCGGTGACTCAAAATCTTCCATTGCGTTCAATCCTCAACTCGCCCCGCCCGTCCAGTTTTTTACTCCCGGGCCCTATCGGAAGCCAGCAGTTCAATCAGCCGCTCGCCCCACACCGCCTGGTCGCGCCCCAGGGCTTTTCTGGATTCTGGGTCGCCGGCGTTGGGATCGAACCGCAAGGCTTGGAGCAGCCCGCGCGCCAGGAGGGACAGCCCAAGCAGCGCCATGACGACCGTGAGGCTGACACTGACGGTCCCCAGGGAGAACGCCAGCGGCACCAGCGAAAGACAGCTGATCACACCGCCGACAATCTGTAGGATGTTAATGGATCGCTCTTCCTTGAGTATCCGGACCATGTCGTCCTGGTAGCAGCCGCAGGTCGGGCAGGGAACCGGATGCACCACGTTTTGGCTTTTGCTCAGCAGGTTCTGCTGGGCCTTTTGGCGTGCGAGATCGGCGGATGCTTCTCCGCCGACAAAAAGGACATCGTGATTCTCGCCGCGGGCTTCCAGTTTCAGAACGACGGCGTACGGTTCATGGCAGTGGGCGCAGGTGAGCATTCTCAAGAATTCGCCCTGCACGGTGGCCACATGCTTCACACCAATTGGAACGTGAATGACCATGGCATCTCCGATGTCGTGTCCCGTAACAGTGTTCGCCACGCGCCAGACGCAATTACCCCCGTCCGCGCGGCCGTTGCGTCGCCGCCTTCTCCACAAGTCGCCGCAGTTCCTTTAGCGGCTCGGGGTTGTCATCCACCTGCAGGCGTAGCACGGTATCGTTGTGGAGCCAGACGCCGCCGTCTTTTTTTACGATGATCATTGCGGCGCTCTGCATGCCTCGCTTGTCTCCGCCGGCCTTCTGGCCGGCTTCCAGGGCCGCCATCAGGCGGAACGACAGGTGGCCGGCGGCTCCGGTCGCGGGCGCCTTCTCGAAGGCCTCGACCATCTCATTCACGACGGCTTCGCCGGCGAGAATGTTTCCCTGTGCCGTGCAGAATTTCCCCTGCTTGCCCCCCGCCCACGCGGTGGCTTTGGTGCCGGTGAAGGTGGCGGTTTGGCCCCTGAGATTGATGACGGCAAACTGCCGTCCATCCTTTGACCAGTCGCGCGGCCGCGGGTCCGGATCCTTTTCCCAGATTTGTTTGATGATGTCCGTCGGCGCAAGGCCCTGCTTGAGCAGCGCAAGGGCTCGCGGCCCGTAGGAGACATCGACGATCGCCTGCGTCGCCGCCGCCCCTGCGTCGGCGTCGGCCCAGAGCACGCCATTGCCCACGGAGAAGACGCGCGACTGCACCGCGCCGCCGACTTCGCCGGTCGCCGGATCGAATCCCAGGATGGAAAAAGTCGCCACCGGCGGCCCCGGTGCATCTTGCGCCGCGATACGTATCTGTGGCGTTTGTCGCGTTTGTGCCATCTGACCTTCCCGCGGCGATGCCGCTGAGTGAATGGCCAGTATTCCCGCAAGCAACACAGGCACGGCAAGAATTGCCGCGATCCGCAAGTTGAAACGCAACATAATGACCTCGCAAACGCTGGCCGTTTGCCCTGAATGCCCCGGAGGGATGCGCGCTATTTCTGTTCTCCCTTGATCGGCCGATACACCACGTTTTTGAACGAGGCATCGGTCGGCTTGTTGCCGTGGCAAAGCTGGAAGCCGATCGGCCCGGAAAGCCGGCCCTTTTCATCGACCACGTCGGCGGTCTTTACCCCATTGAGCCACATCTGGATATGGTGGCCCTGCGCTCTGACGTAGTAATGGTTCCATTCATCCTTGTGGAGAATCTGGTCGGCTTTTTCCTTGGGGTATTTGACGACGTAGCCGCGCCCGTGTTCCTCCCACAGGCAGCCCCAATAGTTGTCGGCCATGTCCACCTGGTAGCCCGGTACATCATCAAAGTTGGCGGGCGCGATGCGGATGCAGATGCCGGAGTTGTATCCAACCAGTTTTACGTCGGCGTGCAATTCAAAGTCATCGTAGTTTTTTTCGGTGTAGGAGTAATGATGTTCCTTTCCGCCGGGTGTGTAACCGTGCAGGATTCCGCCCTCTTCGATTTTCCAGAACTCGGCCTGGTATTTCCAGCCTTCCAGATTCTTGCCATTAAAGACAGGGAGCCAGCCATCACCGGCAGGTTGCAGAACCACCGGGTCCGGCGTGGCAGGCGGGTCCGCCGCCAGCAGGGCGCATACGCTGATTCCCAGCAGGACAAGAATGGCAAAAGATTTCTGGCTGCGAGCAGTCATGAAATGATCTCCTGTGGTGGTGAATGATAGCAATTTATCTCGCATTCTTCGCCGCCAGCCGCAGACGCTGCTGCTCAGAGATGCGGATTGCATCCTCATCAAACTCACCAGTGACTTCCAGTTCTGCGTCGTTGCAGCACCACACGCCGGCCAGGTCATAGATGAAAACGCCGTAGCCGTACCGGCCGTCATCGTTCCGTTGCTCGGTCTTGCCGGCGATACGACCCAATCGGCCGTTGATCTTGGCCTTCGCCGGGTCCGCAGTTCGAACGCGAACCATGGCGTGGAACTGAATGGAGGGCATGTCTGCCATGTGGATAACGGATCAGCATTCAACGGCTGCCCGGACGCCGAGCCGAGTTGAATCACAAGGACCCATCCGTGCGGCCGGTCCTTTGCAGTGCGGGGTTATGCGCCGCCGTATGGCAGGTGACGCTCGATCCTCTGCCATAGATCGCAGAACACCTTCATTTCTTCCGAGCCTTCGTAAGCCAGGAAGCCCGCACCGTAAACTTGCACGCGCTTCAATTCGCCGCGCAGTCGAAACGAAAGCGCGGTTGTTGACAGATCGCTGACGCAACGCTCCGCATTGTCCGCCGAGTAGTTTGGAGCAAGCCGGCCAAAACCGCCAACCTCGGCAGCTGCTAGTAACTCCGCGACATCCGTCTCAGTAAGTTGCGCAGCAAAGGTGCGTTGCTCGCCACGAAACATGTTGTCGACGTTCGCTACTACGGCTGGTTGCGTCGCGGTCCCGTCCGGTTCCACCACGAACACCCAGGTGGATAGGTCGGTAGCGAAGCCGGGTGAAACCCGTTCGGCGACGATGACTGCGGTGGGCGACGGATCGAGGGGCATAATCTTTTAGTTTTGCTTGCTACACTCCGGCCCAGACAGCGAGCAAGAGTATGCCGCCGAGGACCGCGAAGGCTATCACCACCAGCGCAGCCCAAGCGCCGAACACTATCGCCAATGCTTTAAGCTTGCCGCCTTTTCGCTCTTGCGGCTTCTCTGGCGTTGCGTAGTCCAGTGGCACCGGCGTCGGCATACCCGAATATTACCCGCTATACTCCGGTCGGCACCGTCCCACATTCCGGGCAGCGGCCTGGCGTAGCTCGGAGGTCGTAGCCGCACGAGGAGCACAGAGACAGATTACGCCTGCGCGATTGGCGACGATGTAGCCGCAGCCAGGTCATTGGCAGAGGCGCGAAAACCACCAGGAAAATCCAATATGGTATGCCGACGTTCACGACTCTGGTCTGCATCACGTCTGCTCGCGATCCCCAGAAGGGATGTGATCCGACGTACCAATCGGGGCGCAGGTTCGCAGGGAAGCCCTGCAACGGGCCGCTCGTACCTCGTGGTTGGATCTTCCATCGCCACTGTCCGGGTTGCTCTACCCAGTCCTTGTTGAACTTAGGGTTGTTCGTCTCCGCACCTTCGGACGACCAACGCAGAATGCCATCTTGTGACCAAAGCTGCCAATTGAGCCAATACAGATTCTTGCCGTACGGCGAGAGCGACGTATGCTCAATGAACATTTCTTGCCGGAAGTTAGAGACCCACAGCACGCAGGTCACCACACAGAACAGCGCTGATATGGTCGCCAACCCGTTCCACACGATTTGCCGCAATCGTTTCACGCCGGGCATACTAACGCGCGTCAACCGGTTTCCATATTCCGGCGACCCCGGCCGGCGGACGGGGCGCAATCGTCGCAGTTTCAGCGACTGCTTCTTCGATTGAGGGCTTCCCGCAAGTGGGCTCATTCGACGCGCACTGACCGATGCTGCAAGCAGCAGCGGCGTTCAAATGCGTCCACGTTTTCCTGAACGCCTACGCTGCTCGCAGCGTAGGTCAGTGCGCTGTCTTTTAGGCGCCGAAAACGGAGCGGGTGGACCGGCTGCTTCCGTCAACAAGTCGTCCGTTGCCAGTTGTCCGTCATACGGCGGAGCCGAGTCTTCGAGCGACCGGATGCCCGATTATAAAAAAAAATTTTTGCGCGACGGCGTTGCCCTGCGGTCGACCGCAACTCCTGGCCGCCGTGATAGTTAACTTAATCCTAACACGCTCCGGTTTTACCGGCGAAAAAATCTTTGGATTTTTATTTTCCAAAGCCTGGTTGGAGATTTTCCTCATCGACATAACTCTTTATTTTTCAGATACTTGTGCGGCACAAAATCAGAAAAGCGAGCGAAAATCTGTTACTCCTTGAGGCTGCGTCAGTTAGCTGAGCAAAAGGATGACGCCGTGTCTGTACTATAGAGGAGGTTGTTAATGACGAGGGACGAAGGGGCAAAGGGGCGGAGGCACGAAGGCACGAAGGGTCGTCGTTCCGATCTTCGCATTCTTCGTGGCCCTTCGTGCCCTTGGTGATCGCTTGCTGCTGGTCGCGGCAAGCTGCGCGCAACAGGGTGCCGATGTTGCGCGGATTGTTGAAGGATGTTGCGCTGGACCCCGTTGGCGATTCAGAAAGAGATGTCTCACGCAGAGGCGCGGAGGCGCAGAGAAGAATTCAAACTCTGCGCCTCTGCGCCTCTGCGCCTCTGCGTGAGGTCTCTTCTTCCGTGTCGGGAAACATGCAACAGGAGTGTATGAATCAAGATGATTCAAGATTTGATTCACTTTGTTTCGTCGGCGGTCCACGCCGCGGGAAACTGCGTTCGGCGTTCCACGTTGCGCTAGGAGAATCCGGGCCCTCGCCCGAGGCTCGTTCCCGGCGTGGCGGTTGGGATGCGGGTATCGAAGGGTTTCCCCAAACTCTGCGCTAGGCGACCGAGGGGCGGGGATTGCGAAGGTTTTCTTCTGGCTCCTGGCTTCTGGCTCCCGGCTTCTTTTCTTGTCCCATGCAACGTGCAACGGGTGTAATCGGTCGCGGTAGGGACGGCGGTTGCCCGCCGCCCCCCGCACGGATCCCGGCGTGCAGAATTACCGCACCGGGCTCTTGCCTCGGATCAAACGCATGATGATTGCTCGTCACGCGCGGCCCGCTCCGGCTCTTGTTGCAGATCTTCAAGGCTGCCTCGCGGCAGCCTTTATTCGGCTCTGTGTCCGATCAACCTGCTTTGCCGTCGGGCACTCTCTTTGGCCAGGCCCCTTCCCTCCATCCTCTCCGCGGGCAGCGGCGCGCCGCCGTTGTTCGAGGACTTCGCAGGTACTACGAGCCTGTCCGACTTCCCGCCGCCGTGCATCGCCGTCGTGTCCTTGTGGGTTCACGGCGCGGACCTGTGCCTTAGCGCAGGTCGGTGGCGGGATCTCCCGGCTTCCGTCGGGGAAACAGAGGTTTCCCCTCGCGAGGTGCTTGCGTGCGTGCATGGGGTCTTCGACCCCGCGGGACCCGAATCGCTCTCGCGTGGCGAGCGACCGGTGTTGCCTTCGATCTCAGTTGAAAACCTCGGCATCCCGGAGGACACCATTTCGGGGCTCAATGGCCAGCCCGCACGTACCCCTGTCAACGCTTCGACTGCATCCTTGCGAATGCACCCGCATGACTCGGGGCCGGTGTGGCTCGCTACGCCTTCACCGTATGGAACTCTCATCCACAACACCTCGCCGGCTTTGGCCGGCGCGCCAACCGGATGGTGCAGAAAACGGTGCGAAAGGATGCATTGGGTCGAGGCCATGTCCGATCCTGAAACTTGAAACCCGAAACCTGAAACCCCTTAGCAAGCTTCGCTTTGCCGATCGTCTTTCCCGCTTGGCCCCCCGCCTCTACAATCGCGCGGGATGGCTCATGACATTTATGAATCTCCTTTGGTGACGCGAAACGCCAGCGCGCAGATGCTGCGGCTGTTTTCGCCTCTGCATAAGTTTGGGCTCTGGCGGCGGCTTTGGCTGGAGCTGGCGCGCTGCGAGAGGGAATTGGGGATCACGGATAAATCGGGCGCGGCGCGGATCAGTGAGCAGGCGATCGCGCAGATGCAGGGGCATCTGGATGATATCGATTTTGCCAGAGCCGCCGATTGGGAGAAGCGGCTGCGGCATGATGTGATGGCGCATGTGCACACGTTCGAGGAAGCCGCCCCGGCGGCCAAGGGGATCATTCACCTGGGGGCGACCTCGCAATATGTAGTGGACAATGCGGATCTGATCATCATGCGCGATGCGATGAAGCTCGTCGCGCAGCGCCTGGCGGCGGCGATCGTGGCGCTGGGCGAGTTTGCGATGAAGTGGAAGGATTTGCCGACGCTGGGGTATACGCATTTTCAGCCGGCGCAGCTGACGACCGTCGGTAAGCGCGCGACGCTTTGGGCGCAGGATCTGGTGATCGATCTGGAGGAGATCGAGCATCGAATCGCCACGCTGCGATTTCGCGGTGTGAAAGGGACGACCGGAACGCAGGCGTCGTTTCTGGGATTGTTTGAGGGAGATCATGCGAAGGTCGAGCAGTTGGATCGGATGGTGACGGCGCGGTTTGGGTTTGCGGAATCGTTTGCCGTCACGGGGCAGACTTATCCGCGGAAGATCGATGCGCAGATTGTGGGGAGCCTGGCGGGGATAGCCGCCAGCGTGCATAAGTTTTGTAATGACATTCGGCTGCTGGCGGGGTTGAAGCAGATGGAGGAGCCGTTTGAGAAGGAGCAGGTGGGCTCGAGCGCGATGGCGTACAAGCGCAATCCGATGCGCTGCGAACGGGCGACGGGATTGGCCCGGTTTGCCATTAGTTTGGCCAGTTCACCCCTTCAGACGGCGGCCGAGCAATGGTTTGAGCGGACGCTGGATGATTCATCTAACAAGCGGCTGGCGATTCCGGAGCCATTTTTGGCAATTGATGGATGCTTGCAGATTGTGATCGATGTGGCGCGCGGGTTGGAGGTTTATCCAAAGACGATTGAGGCGGCGGTGCGAAGCGAGCTGCCGTTCATGGCAACCGAGGAGATTCTGCTCGCCGGCGGCGATCGCCAGGAGCAGCATGAGCGGATTCGTCAGCATTCGCAGGAAGCGGCGCGGCAAGTAAAGATGCACGGGAAGTCCAACGATCTGCTGGATCGGCTTAAGGGGGATGCAGCTTTTGCAGGCGTTCGATTTGAAGAGGTGCTTGAGCCGAGCCGGTTTATTGGCCGGGCACCGCAGCAGGTGGAAGCATTTGTAAAGGGGGTGGTTGATCCGGTGGCCGATCGGTATCGTCAGGCAAGCAGACAAAGTATTGAATTGAAGGTTTAGCGGCCGATTCGGTTGAGTCCGCCCCACTTGATTCGGCTCCGAAGTTAACATGCCATTAGCGCAAAATCTGCCAAGAATCAAATTGTGCTGGCGAGGATTATCGGGTAGACTCCCCACGGCCGTACAGTGCGCATCCCTTGTATCGATTGCGTATTGTTGCTGTGGGCGGCGTTGCAGGCGCTATAGAATGCAGATTCAGTGGTTGGAGGCCAGTTGAACTGCCGCCTTTGCCTGTTTTTTTTGTTGATGCGATGGGACGGCCAGAGTAGTTTTAGAAGTGGGCTAAGGGTGAAATCCTTGGCATTTCCAGCGGGCTGTGTGGCTGCGGGAAATCACTTCCGGCGAGAAAATGCGATGTATTGCCCCGGAGGGACTTTAAGATGAGCGGAAAAATGCGCAAAAAGCGAGTTGGCCTGCTCGCGGGGGGATTGTGCCTAGGCATGATCCTGTCCAACGTGGGTCACTCGACTGTTAAAGCGGCGACGCCCCAGTTTTTTGACTGGAGTGTGCCGGCTGAATCGGGCGGGGCGAATTACACGCCGGCTCCTTTCCTTGATGACACTAACTTTGCGTCGGTCGATGCATTCCTCGCGGCACGCGCCGCCAATCCTGCGAATTTGCTCGCGGTGAAAGTGGTTTCGCCGCTGAAAAGCGCAGGCGCGAAGGCGATTTTCAACAAGTACAAAATCAATTACGTCTTCGCTGACTTTGAAAGCACGACCGCGCTGGCGAATACTCAGACTCTTGTCACGACTGTCAAAGCCTCTTCCAAATCGGGTGCGGCGTTCATCGGCGACTTCAGCATGGCGCCGTTGAGCAGCGACCCGACCCGCCCCAGCGGACTGGGCAGTACGACGCCCGTCGCCAGCGGTAAGCATTCGCTCTTTACGCCATCGCAATATCAGCAGGCGAAAGTGAACATGGCCAATCCCGCGCTGTACCCCGGCGCCCCGGATTTCCGCAATCTGGCTGACGGCAATGCGCCGACCGCCCCCAACATTCGGTCTTCGCTGTTTGTTCTGCCGATCCAGCGGCTTTCGCTCACGAAGCAGGCTCTTCCCTCGGGGCAGAAGTTGATTCCGTGGGTCAGCCGTTTCAATAACTGGGGCAACAGCGGCTTGGATACGGACCACAATGCGGCCGACGGTTATTCGTTCGTGCAGGCAGCCGCCAACCCCGCGAATGGCCAGCTTCTGTCGCGCGGCGACTTTGAAGCACAGATCCTTCACTACCGCATGCGCGGCGCCGATTCAGTCAGCCTGTTCAACTACAGCAATCCCCCTTCGAGCGTGGTCGGTTATACCAGTTCGACGGAACGTTCGGATGCGCTGACCGGCTGGAATCAAAGTGCGGCTGCCGCCGTGTTCAATCGCGGGCACTATGCGCTTGCCAACCAAGGCACCACGGCAATCGTCAATCCGTTTGTTCAAGTGAGCAGCGAATCGGTGGGTGTGCTCTGGTCGGGCGTCTACGACACGACCGGCACGACTCGGCAATTGGTCGTGTTGATCAGCAATTTGGGCACCAAGAACCAGGTGATCGACATTCCAAAAGTTGGCGGCATCCCAACGTTCGAGACGTCAATCCCGACCAACGGGCATGACGACTACGCCATTAATGCCGGCGAGCATCGGATTGTGACGTTCAATCTGAAGGGCGGAAAGTGGATGGTTGCCAGCGACGTTGCCGCCTTCACGGACAACAACCGTAATGGTGTCGGCGTCCCCGAGCCGGCTTCGATCGGGCTTCTGGCGGTTGGCGGAGCGGGAATGCTCCTCCGTCGCCGTCGCCGATAATATCAGTGACAACAAATTAGAACTGAGACAGGCCGCCCCCTCCGGGCGGCCTGTTCTTTTTCTGCCGCGCGCGGCGGAGAATGAATCGCGCGATCCACGACATATCCGGGTGAAGCCCCCTATCCCGCAAGGCCGACATTACAGGTAGCGGACCCAGTGTCTTGACCAGATCTTCATGGCCGCTAAGGACCCTGGAGAGCGGGAATTATGCCACGTGACATTCCGGTGGGTAACGGTCAGATGCTCGTTACCTTTGATAACCGCTATCAAATTCGCGATCTGTATTTTCCGCACGTCGGCCAGGAGAACCACGCCGGCGCCGGGCCTTGCCGCTTTGGCGTGCATTGTGATGTGCCGGGAACCAATCGCCGCCAGCTCGCGTGGACCAGCGAAAACGGCTGGCACATCCGCCAGCGCTATCTGCGCGACACGCTCACGACCAGCGTGAGCCTCGAGCATCGCGATCTTTGCCTCTCTCTCTATTGCAACGACACAGTCGATTTCCACCGCAATATTCTGGTACGCAAGATCAAGGTGCGCAACACCGCCGGCCATGAGCGCGCGCTGCAGATCGTTCACCATCAGGACTTCAACATGTTCGGATCGAAGATCGGCGACACCGCCTACTTCGATCCGGAGCTGCGCTCGATCGTTCACTATCGCGGCAAGCGGTACATCATGGTCTGCTTCTGGGCCAACGGCGAGCAGCGCATCGACGAATACGCCACCGGCACCAGCGGCTTTCACGGCGCGGAAGGCACGTGGCGCGACGCCGAGGACGGGCATCTGCAGGGCAATCCGATCGCGCAGGGATCGGTCGATTCAACGATCTCGCATCATCTGACTGTCGGCGCTGAGAGCGAAAAGACGCTGTACATGGTCGTCGTCGCCGGCCACTCGCGGCAGGAATTGCTCGAGCTCCACAAATGGCTGCTGAAGATGGGCCCGCAGGGCGTGCTCGATCGCACCAGCAGCTACTGGCGGCTCTGGGTCGGCGGCACCAATATCAACTTCGGAAATCTTCCCGCGCGCGTCGTCGAGCTGTTTAAGCGATCGCTGTTGGTGCTTCGCACGCAGATCGATAATGGCGGCGCGATTGTTGCCGCCAATGACTCGGACATCATGCAGTTTTCGCGCGACACGTATTCGTACGTCTGGCCGCGCGACGGCGCGCTGGTGGCCAACGCGCTGGACATGGCGGGCTTCTCCGACATCGCCCGCTGCTTCTACAAATACTGCGCCGAAGTGCTGACCGAAGAAGGCTACTTCTATCACAAGTACAACCCGGACGGCTCCCCCGCCTCAAGCTGGCATCCGTGGGTGCTCAAAGGGAACCGCGCGATGCCGATCCAGGAAGATGAGACGGCGCTGGTCGTCTGGGCCTTGTGGCGGCACTACTTCCGCTATCGCGACATTGAATTCATCCGCCCGCTATGGGTCGATATCGTGCAGAAGGCGGCGGATTTCATGGTCCGCTATCGCGACCCGCGCACCGGTTTGCCGCTGCCCAGCTACGATCTGTGGGAAGAGCGCTGGGGCATTCACGCGTTCACTGTCGCGACGGTGTATGGCGGCCTCAAAGCCGCCCACAATTTTGCCGTCTGTTTCGGCGATCGCGAGAAGGCGCGGGAATACGAGCGCGCCGCCGAAGAGGTGAAAGCCGGCGCGGCCAAGTATCTCTACAGCGAACGCCTCGGCCGCTTTGTGCGGCGGCTGGTTTCGCTCGATGTGCCCAAGCCGCCGGACAATGGCAGTTACGAAGAGAAGGATCCGCTCGTCACAGAGCCGCGCACTGAAGATCTGTTCGAGGTGGATGAAACCGTCGATGCCTCGCTCTTCGGCATCTACAAATTCCATCTCTTCGAGGCCGAAGACCCGCGCGTCGTTTCAACCATGCGCGCGGTCGAGCAGAAGCTTTGGGTGAAGACGCGCGTTGGCGGCGTGGCGCGATATGAGAACGACTATTACCATCGCGTCAGCAACGACATCGCCGCCGTGCCGGGAAACCCGTGGTTTATCTGCACGCTTTGGCTGGCGGATTATTTCATCTCCAAAGCCAAAAGCGTCGCCGAGCTGAAGGCGGCGCTGCCGATCTTCGAGTGGACCGCCAATCACGCGCTGGAAAGCGGCGTGCTCGCCGAGCAGGTGAATCCGTACACCAACGAGCCGCTCTCGGTCAGCCCGCTGACCTGGTCGCATGCGACTGTTGTCAGCACTGCCATCAAATACCTGGAACAATTAGAGCAGCTTCAGCTCTGTGGCGAATGCAAGCAGCCGGTCTATCGCCTTCGCCGGCGCGGCACAGTGGAGATGCAGAGCCAGGGATACTTCGGCCGCCTTGATGCCGGCTTCAGCACCGAAGACGCCCGCGACACCGCCAGCCCCGTCGGCCACTTTGTGAAAGAAGACCCGGCCGGCGGCCCCGCCACCCGCGTCACCCTCTCGATCGACACCCGCGACTGCATCGGCTGCGACGTCTGCGTCGCCCACTGCAACAAAGGCGTCCTCCGCATGGTCAACGGCAAAGCCCACGTCGATCTCCGCAACGTCAACCAATGCGACCTGGACGGCGAATGCGTGGACGTCTGCCCGACAAATGTGATCGCACTACATCGCCAATCGATCGACCCGCCGGCAGAACTAACGCCGGCAGAGTTGAATCGCCTCACCCAACCCGCCAGCGAAGAAGAACGCCACGGTCCGGAACGGCCAGCGGCTTAGGTATCTTCACCAGCAGATTAAATCGTGATTGAGTATCAATGGCGGGTTCGAGGGGGAAGGCGAACCAGCAGGCTACAGGAAAAGGTCTGCTCGCACACCAAAGTATTCGGCCAGCTTCCGAATGTGCTGCTTGCTCAGTTCGCGGTGTCCATTGAGGATTTTAGGTCCGAGGGAACGTTCGCCGAGTTCGCGGCCGAGGTCTGAGGCGCTCATGCCGTGTTCCTGCATCAGGTGCTTGACGATTTCCAATGGACTCAATCCTTCACCGATTGTTTCAGTGTCGTCCTCATATTTGGCCATAAGCACTGTAAGCGTTTCGAGGTACTCCTCCTGCCCCATCGTACGGCGGGGCAAGTTAGTCAGGGCATCGACCGTCTCCTGAGTGTTCCTGTACGACACGTTATCGTGGATGGGGCGCGGAGGATGCACTTGAACCAGCGACTCAAAGTCAGGGGGCAGATTCGATGTTAAAATCCTGCTCTTTAGCGGCATAGCTGCACCTTCCATTTCTCCTTGTTGTACTCTGCGTGCGTCATGACAAAAACATTTTCCCTGCTTTTTATGCGCTTACAGAATTGCGCGGCTGTACTATATAGGGGGACTAGTGGAAGTCATGGCGGCGGTAGTCGCCGCTTTGACGAAAGGAGATATCGATGGCACGCATGAGAGACAGTTCACAACAGGGCGGCGAAAATCTTACTTCCAAGGCTGCTGAGGTCGGCGAAAATCTTCGCGATCTGGGAAGCCAGGTGCGCGATCAGGCTCGCGAGAAGTACGAAGAATTTTCCGGCCAGGCAAAAGAGTATTACGACAAGGGCCGCCAGGCTGCTTCGGAATGGGAAGAGAATCTTGAGTCATATGTGAAAGAGCAGCCGCTCAAGGCGCTGATGATCGCGGCGGGCGTCGGCGTATTGCTCGGAATCCTCTGGAAGCGAAGCTAAGCCGTGGACACGCAACAGACGCAAACTTCGGCCGATAACGGTCGGCGCGCCCCTCCGTATGCAGGCACCGACGAGGCGCATGACTCGCCCGGCGAGGCAATGCACGCCGCGATGCACCATCTGGGCGAGGTCCGCGAATACGCCGCGCACTTTGTCGCCGCCAAGATCGACTCGATGAAGGCGAGCGTTCGGCGAGTTGGGTTGCTGATCGCGGTCGGCATTCTCGGACTCGTCGGCGCGGCGGCGTTTCTGGCGGCCGCTATCGTGCTCGCTTTGGTGGGGGTGGCTAATGCCATTGGTGCGGCGCTGGGCGGGCGAGTCTGGGCCGGCCAGCTCATCGTTGGCTTTGGCCTGGTGATCGGCGTCGGCATTGTCATGATGCTTGGCTTGCGGATGTTGAACAACTCGTGGCGTCGTCAGACGGAAAAGAAATATGAAGCCCGAATCCAACAGCAGCGTCGGCAGTACGGCCACGACGCCCGGCAGCGCGCCGCCGCCCGCGGCCGCGCCGGCTAAGCCAGAGCATCCCTCTACCGAGGCTGAATACCTGCAACAGCAGGCGGCTTTGGCCAAGGCGGCGCTGGCCGGTACCATCGCCAGCCTCAAGTCTGACCTGGGCGAGACGGTAGATCTGCGCCTGTGGACGCGGCAACATCCGTGGATCATGGCGATGACCGCCGCCGTCGCCGGCTTCGCGACTGCCGCCGCCGTGGTTCCGTCTAAAGATGAGCCTCACGAGAAGTTCCTGGATTCACTGAAAGAGGCATTTCACAAGGCAACCAAGCACGCCACCAACGGCTCGGCCAAGGAGAAGGCTGAGAAAGCCGAAGAGCATCATCCCGGCTGGGGCGAATCGATCCTGAAAGAGTTGATCGGCGCGATTCGACCAATCCTCATCAGCGTGATTTCGGGGCTGGTGAAGCCGGCGGCACACCCGCCCGAGCCGCAGGATTCGGCAAACCCAGCGGGCGCGGGCGGCTCGGTTCCTCCCGGCATGCCCTGAGCGCGCCATGGATTGCCCCCCTTCCCGCGCGGGTTTAGAAAATTGCTGTTGCGCCGGAATTTTTTCGTTGGCCTTTGACGTGCATGAGTGTAGTCTGTAGAGCGTCGGCCTTGGCGCGTGGTGCTTCGAGGCCGGCTGTAAGAATTGCCCGGCGCGGGTGCCTGCCCGCATCGCCGGTCACCTCGTCAGAAAGCAGCGTTTTATGCGCTTCCGCTGGCGTCCGTTCGCACGGCTTGCCGTGCTGTCGGCCGGTCTTTTATTGACGGCCCCCCAAGCCCCCCTGTCTTCGCCAGCCACCCCGGCCGACGGAACAAATCTCGCCTCCGGCCGTCCTGAAGTCCGCCTGCGAAAACTGCATCTGGTTCGGCCGGATCTCATTCCTTATCCGATTGCTTACGAAGTTTATTGCTAGTTGGCCGTGTAAAGGTGAACCTCGCGTTCGCCCATTCCGCTGCGCGGAATGAACGAAGACGAGCTTCGCCTTTAGATATTTCCTGCCTACTTCTACTGGCCCGCCGGGGGACTACTTCCAATAATTGTGTCGATGGGCCACTCGCATGGGGATTTCGCGCCACTGGAAACCCGCAAGCCACCCCTTGGCGCGCTGGCGTGGATCGCCACTTACAAACTCATGAAGGCATTGCTGGCCCTCGGCGCGGCATTGCTGTTTCTTCATCTGCTGCATCGCGATCTGGTGGACGTCACCGATAAGTGGATCAAATTTTTCGGTATCGACCGCCAGGGGCATCTGGCGACACACATCGTCGAGCGGGTCGCCCGAATCAACACCCGTCACTTCCAGTTCCTGGTCGCAATTCTCTTTACATATATGTGCATCTACATCGTCGAAGGGGTCGGCCTGTTCATGCGCAAACGGTGGGCGGAATGGTTGACGGTCGCCCAGACCGCTCTGCTCATCCCATGGGAAGCATATGAGCTGGCGCGAAAAGTCGATTGGATGAGGGCGATCTTCCTGATCTTGAACATCGGCGTGGTGATCTATCTGATCTGGCGTCTTCGCCGGGACGAGCGCGTGGCTGCCGCGGCCACCGCCAGAGCCGGCGCACAACCCCCCGCCCCGCCGGCGCGGCATGCGCCGAGGTAACCGCAATTACGCTCCGCTTGGATCCGACTTACCGGGAAGATCGGTTAAGTCATCCAGCGGGCTCAGTCCATCTTGCCTGCGCCCACTGGCGCCAGACGCTTGACGTGCGCTGCTGAGAACCCTTTGGTTCCTTTCACCAGCTCGTATTCCACGCTTTCGCCGTCTTTGAGCGACCGAAAGCCATCGCCTTCGATGCTGCTGAAGTGGACGAACACGTCCTGGCCTTCAGGACCGACGATGAACCCGAAGCCCTTCTTCGAATCAAACCACTTGACAGGACCATTAGACATGGCCAGCCTCCGAACAGAAATGAGCTGCAAACAACCCTTGCCGCATATGCCCCAACTCAAACCTGGCGCTGGGATGTGATCGGTCACGAACAGGCGCCACCTGAGTCTGGCGAAATGTATAGAAACAGCGAGCAAGAATCCAGATGAATTTTCGCGAATTTTGTGCGATTCCGGCCGTAGGAGAGATTGCCTAGATCAACATGTTGCTCGGTGCATCCCGCAGGTGATATGCATCAGAACCGAAGAAGTGGCCGTTCTTAGGAGCTGCGCAAAGATAACCAATCGAATTCCCGTGTGGTCCATGTGGGTGTTACGGGTGCCATGTCCCACACTTGCGTGGGCATGTCGTGCAATCGCGAACGGCTCCATGCCGCTGGCAGACATGCCCACGCAAGAGTGGGACATGGCACCCAAATGAACAGATGAATTTGGATAGGTCAAAAATCAGCCCCTGTAATCCTTTGAATTACAGGGGCTTAAAAAGCAGGTCCGTGAGCAATTTGAACTTCTAATTCCGTTACTTTAGCGCAAACGACGCAGTGACGCTGACCTGCAATTCCAGCGGACCGGCCTGGTTGGAAACTGCCTCACCCGTTGGTGTCGGTCCGGGCGCGGCTTCGCCGGTCATCTGGCGCATCATCAGGCGCGCGTAAGCGTTGCTTTCATCCTCGCCGGGCGAGGGTGAGCTTATGACGCTGGAGACATGTATCAGCGCGCCAAGCTCGCCGCCGGTGGCTTTGGCGAGATTGGCGGCGTCGGATTTTGCCTTCTTGAACGCCTCGGCGATCGCGCTGACCTGATCCGCATCCGGCACTTTGCAGACGTACTGAAACGTCGGCTCGCCGGGCGCGCCGCCCGGCGCGCCGGAGGCGGCTTGCATCGCCTGCGCTTCTTCCAACGCCTCTTGCTCTTCAGGACTAAGCTGCTTGGTTTCCTTTTTCGTCAGGCCGGTGGCTTTGACCTTCTCCTGAAGACCATAGCCGAGCACGAGCAATTCATCCGGCGATCCCGCCTTGAGCGGCCACTCGGCTTTCAGCGTTGACGAGACGGTAACAGTCTTGGGCTTCTCGGGCGGCTTGCCCCCTCGGTTGCGCATGGACACCATCCGCTGCATGTACTGCTGCTGCGGATTTTCGCCGGTGCCGACTTGCGTCGGGCCAAAATCGATCGACTTATCCGCCGCGCCAAGTCCTTCCAAACTTTTGGCAGCGGCGGCTTTGGCCTCCTTCAGCTTGCTGGTTGCGTCGGCAATGTCCTTTCCTTCAGCGGTGATGACCATCTGCATCCGCAGCAGTTCCGGCTGGCGCGTAATCACCGCGCGGCCGGTGCCGGTGACGGCGCCTTCGGGGGCTGCCTGCAGGCCGCAAGATATCAGCATGAGTAAACCAACTGCCGCCATCCAGTTTTGTGTTCGCATCATCACAAGCTCCCTTTGTTAAAAGCGCGCGGTTGTCGCCGCCTTCTATTGCAACCGTTCCATTCCGACCTCGTCGCGGATCTTCTTTCTGAGTTTGAGGATTTGCGTTCCATGCATGCCGCGAATCGTCCAGTAGAATTCGCGCATGTAAAAATCTTCCTTGTTGAACGAGGAATAAATCTGCTCGAGCAGCGGCGTTTGATTGTCATCATCCAGCGCGCTGATTCCGCGCGTGAGCAGGCGCGTGGGGCCGTCCCAATTGCGGTCGTGCGATGCCTGGTGAAACTCCACCAGAGGCGCGAGCCCTTCATGCTTGCCGAGCAGGCACAACAGATAGCCGGCGAGCGCCGCCTCCTCGCGATCAGTGCTGCCGAGCAAGGGCATCAGCGGTTCTGCAACAAGCCCCGGCGGCGGTTCAAACTTCACCGGCTGATTTGACTGCACGAAGGATTCCTGATCGACGACCGCATTGAAAAGGTAAATGCCTTCCTGCAATTCCTGGGTCGCCCGAGGTCCCTCAGCCAGATAGCGCAACGCCAATAGACGCGCATGCGGATTGGCGGCGGAGAGCGCGGCAATCGCGGCCCGCTGCGCATCGGCTTTAGGCCCGGCCGCGAGTATGACTTGAAACGCCACCGCACGGAAATCGGCGTTGGCCTGCTGATCTTCGTAGATTCCCTTTGCCTGTTCGGCGGCATCCGGAGCCGAGACGCCCAGAAGCAGCGCCAGCGCCACGACGCGCTGCTGGCCGGAGCCGCTTGCGATCTTCGCCTTGGTCGCCTCGATCACTTTCTTTGCATCATCCGGCGCGAGCGAATTACGAGTTACATACCGCTGGCCAAAATAGATTTGGTTCAACGCGCTGTAGATGGAGCCGGCCAACGACTTGGAATTGTGCTGTGCCAGCAGATCCCACAGCGGCTCGGCGGCGCGCGGGTCGCTCAAAGCCGACATCCCCTCGGCCAATTCATCAAGTGTGCGATCATCGTTGGCGAGCGACGCGATCGTTTTGAACAGCGCGAGGCGCTTTTCCCATGGGAGCCAGGGAAGAAGCCGCGTGGCCGATTGCCGCGACGCGAGAACGGATTTGGCGGCTTCGGTCACGATGGGCAACGCGTCGTCCTCACTGCCCAGCGCCGCCAGCGGCATCGCCGCCGCCAGACGCTGGGCCGGGTCATCCGACTTGAGCATTGCCTGCAGATTGGGAATGGTCTGCGCCAGCCAGGATGGCCGCTGCGTTCCGGATCGGAATTTCTCGAGCCATTCGTTGGGATCGACCTTCACCCGCCCGCCGCCGAAACCGAAGAATGACGGCTTTTCGATGTACCCATCTTCGGGGCGAAGTTGTTCGATGGCGTGGAAGATCCCTTCAGCCCCGGCCACGCGCACCTCGGCGACCTTGTCGTTCAAGGCGGCGACAATTTCCTTGTCGCAATTCTTGGGCGCCATATTCGCGACGCCGCGCACCGCTGTCGCGCGAACCGCCGGATCAGCATGCGTACAGAACGCGCGAAGCACCTCCGCCGAGGCCGGATCGCTATGACGCGGGTCAGTCAGTTGCTTGACGACTTGCAACGCCAATTCCGGGTGGCGTTTGGCGGCGTCGGCAAGAAGCTGCGCAGACTCAGCGCCACCCAGCGACTTCATTGCCGCCATCGCGCGGCCGGCGACGAAGCCATCCGAATCGTCGAGGAGCTTGGCGATCGCAGCACCGACCTCCTCCGGCGAAACCTTCGACTTCTTTCCTTCGCGGTCCTCATAGATCGTCGCCAGCGCGTCGATTGCTTCCGCGCGGACGCGCCAGCTTTCATGGCTCAGCAGGCCGAGCAAAGTGGTGACGGCTTTATCTCCCTTGGCGGCGCGAAAGACGCGCACGGCATGTACGACCAGATCGGGATCCTTTTCGGTCGCGACGTACTTGATGACCGCATCCGTTGTCGGCGGCGCTGGCGATTCAGCGAGCTGCTTGAGGACCGCGGCGCGAACATTGGCCACCGGATCGCTCAACAGCCCAACCAGCGCGCCCGTTCCATCGACGCCGCCGACGGCCTGCAATCCGCGCAGGCTGATTTCGCGAATGAGCGGATCGGAATCGCTAAACATTTCCAGCAGCAGGCGGCCATCGCCGGCTGTAGCGCGGTGTGCCAATTCTTCGGCGGCATCGCGCCGAATCTGGGCATCCACCGACGCCAGCCGCTCCAATCCGCCCGACCATTGCAGCGCCAATGCATCGCTGCAAACCAAGCGGTAGCGAAGCGCAGTCAGGCGCTGGCGATCGCGATCTGAGGATGTCTGCTTCAGTCGTTGATAAATTTCGGGCAACAGCGCGGGTCCAAGGCGCGCTAATCGATCGCGAATGACGTTTGCCTCGGCAGGGCTCGTCGCGCGCAAAAGCGAGGCCAGATCTTCCTGCGCGGCGCTCAGCTCCGATTGACTTGGCGCGGAAGTCTGCGTGGTCGGTCTTTTGGCCGAGGCGGCCCACTTGCGAATCGCATCGAGGCGAGATGCTGTCACGCTGGCCGGATCCCAGGGGTCAATTTGATTGACCGGGGCGCCCCACTGCGAAAGCAGATCGATCGTCGCCAGTCGCGTTCGCAGGTTGCCGTTGGCAAAGGCATCGGCGACCGCCGCCGCGGCCAGATCGGGCCATGGGGCCAGGCGCTTGGCCGCCACTTCGCCGGAGGCGGCGTCAGCGCCGCTCAGCTTGGCGATCAGTCGGGCAACCGCGGCGGCGTCGGGCGCATCCGTTGCCGCCAAGTCAGGGTCGATGATGCCCGCCTGCGGCGCGCTTTGTGCGAGCCAGCGCAGGAATTCGTCCGCGGAAAAATACCCTTCATGCGACGACACGGATTTGCCATTGGCGGTCAGCGAGCGAAGCGTCGGAATCGGCCCCGTGAACGGCTGCGCGCCCGGCTCGGGATTGTCCACATCCAGATGAACCAGCGTCCATGCGGAAAGCTTCTCGCGCACTTGCGCGCGATCCAGTTCCTTTTGCAGCTCACGGCACGGCACGCACCAATCGGCCCCGTAAATCACGAGCATCGGCCGCTGGCGCTTGGCAGCGTCCTTATATCCTTCGTCCAGCGTCGCCAGCCACGTCACTGATGCGGGCGCGGTCGTCGGCGCCGCCGGCTGAGTTTGCGCAAGTGCCGGCGCTGTGCAAAGAACAAGCGCAAGCAACATCAGAAACTTCATTTGACAGATTGCCATAGGGCGACATCTGCTCATGACTGCTCCTGTTGCTTGGTACTACCCACACGGGAGTCATTCACGCGTCCGTGCCGGATCTTTTCCCACTGCGCCGCGTAATCAAACGTCGGGCTGTTCTCCGCATCGTGGCATCGAACACACTGATTCTCGGCGGCGAAGGTGGTTCGCATCTTCGGATCGCGAGCGTGCGCCTGCGATGGGCCGTGACAACTTTCGCAGCCCACGTGTACGAGGCTCGGCGTTCGCCGCAACGAATCGAAGCCGCCGGGCATTCCGTAGCCGGTCGTGTGACATTGCAGGCAGTATGGATCCACCTGAAATCCGCGCGGCTTAAGCTCATCCCATGCGTGCGCGTGCTTTGATTGATTCCACGACCGCTCTTCGTCGCGATGACATGCCGCACAGGATTCGCTGCCCGCCACGCGATAGTCGGCAGGCGCATTTGGAAGCAGCGGCCCGACCAGGCCGCTTTGCTCGGCGGAAAAATCCTTCTCGCCGATCGTTTGCAGATATTGCCGCAGATTCGCCAACTGAGTTGGATCGTCCGCCAGTGAAGGATCCATCTCGGCGACTTTTCCTTTCCAGCGCTGCGACGAATCCTTGGGAGGGACGTCGAGCTGAATCAGAAACTTTCCCTTGTTGGTGGCCGCGGCAACCAGAACCGGGCCAGCCTCTTTTGGCGAGATCGCCTGCCCGGTATGCCCGCCGATGATGGCGTCTGCCTCGGGAACATCGATCGCCAGTTGCGCAAGCTCGCGCTCGGATACGTATGCCAGCACGACCGCTGAATTGTAAGTTCCCTTCATTGCCGCCAGCGTCGAAATGATCGCCGGGCGCGGCTCATCTATATGAACCTCGCTCGTCGCAAAACTTTGCGACAGCACGCCGATCAAAGCGACACGTCGGCCTTGTACATTCACCATCCGCGCGGCCGGAGCGATCAGATGGCCGTCACTGTCCTTCGCATTGGCGGAAACGAGAGGTGTCTTAAGGCGTGTCGCCAGATCGCGCAGGTAGGCCGGCCCGAGCCGCGCTTCCGGCCCACCGATGTTGTGTGCCGCCAGTCCCATTTCCTGCTCACCCAAAATGACCGCTTCGAATTTGGCCCGTTGATACGGCGAATCGCCGGCCGGCGCGCCGCCGACGTCGGCATAAATCACATTGCTGTTTTCAGAACGTAGTTGTCGCAGAAAAGTTCCGCGCCGCAGGAGGCCGCCCGATTGATTGGCGGTACAGCCGCACGGCGTAATCCAGCCCGCCGTGTCACCGGAGATGACGAGGATCGGCGCTGCCGCTGACGACGCCGCGACGTGACGATGTGCGCCCCACCAGAGCGCCCAAGCGCCTGCACCGAGAATCAGGATGATCAGAGCCACAGTTTTCACCCTGGCCCCCGCGCCCGCATCCGCCAGCTAATCACCATCGTCGTATTGTTTAACTCGCGAGGCTCGTTAAGCGGAGGGGTCACCAGCGCCCCGCACATCCTCGAAGCACGAGAACGGCGGGCAGTGCCCGCCCTACGGGCGAATGCGGCGCGTAGGGCGGGCACTGCCCGCCGCAGTTTCAGAGCACGTACTCGCAAGCTCGGGCCACTTCGCGCGAACGGGCAATCGCAAGCCCATGCCACCCAAAATGACTCATGACCACAGAATTGGGTGGCATGGGCTCGCGACAGCGTGCCCGTGGCGTCTTTCATGCTTCGAGCGTGCGCCTTCCGCACGTGACCACTCAGCATGACAGGTTCCGACACGAGGAAAATTGAAGTGATGTCGACCAATTGGGTTACCAAACTTGCGCTAGTACAACAGCGCGTAAGCCAGAATATTCACATTGATCTGCGCACAGTTGGTGATCTCATTTCCGCCGCAGCAGCAGCAGCCGGTGGTGTGGGCGGTGTCGTTGAGGCCATCGACGGAGTAGATCACGCCGACGCGGCCCTGGATCGAAACCGCCTCCAGCGGGCGCGGCGTGCTGTGCAGACCCTTCAACTCCGTCACATCGTAAACCGTGTGAAAAATCGGATGGTCCATCGTCAGGCTCGCCAGCGGATGATCTGGAAAGACCTTGGCCATCTCCGCGCGGAATGAGCGGTCCCAATCGGGCGAGGAGCAGCCGGAAGAGGCAAGCAGCAGCCCGCCATGCTCGACATATTTGCGAAGATTCTGCCGCTCGGCGTCGGGCAGATCGAAGGAGCCTTCCCCGGTCATGATGACCAGCGGAAACTCAAACAACTCCGGCGAGGAAAGCTTCACCGCGTGAAATCGGCGGCTGGTGGAGATGGACGAATTCTTTTCCGTGTCGATCAGGAAATGATCGGAAAAACAGGTGCTGCTTTTGGTGCCGGCGTAAACGAGATTGGCCACCTGAACCACGCTCTCGGATTCCCCGCCCGGCTGGCGTGGTTCAGGGACATCGGTCTTGGCGGCCGTCGCGCCGCGCGCGCCATTATCAGCGCTGGCGGCATTCTTCGCCGGCTCCTGGGCCTCGACGATGCTCAAGCCAACGAGCAGCGCCACCGCGGCGACGAACGCCAGCCGCAATCGGATTGATCGATCAGGATTCTGGTTGCGTGTTTGTGACATCATGAGAACTCCGAGTGACTTACTGAAAACCGGGAACGCTGTTTCGAGCGACCGTCATGCTGAGGGGCCATGTGCCTGCGGCACACCCGCGAAGCATGAAAACGGCGGGCAGTGCCCGCCCTACGATTGAACGCGGCGCGTAGGGCGGGCACTGCTCGCCGCATCTTCAGAGACGGTACTCACAAGCTCGGGCCATTTCGCGCGAATGGGCCAGATGCTTCGGAGTACCTCAGCATGACGGCTATCGATCATCCTGCGCTCCTCAGGTCGGCTCACTGCTGCGGCTTCTGATCCAACTCATCGGCGACGCGCTGAAAATATTCGCCGACGCGGCGTTGATAGCGCGGCGGAACGGCCGCATCGCTTTGCCCGCTGGCGCGGATGCGGGCCGGATCGCCGTTAGCCGAATCGAGCGGATCTTTGGCCGGACCATTGGCTTCGGAACCGACGCCGCGCATCGCGCTGCCGCCGCGCGCGCCAGCCTGGCGGCCCTGTACGGGAATCTGCCCGTATAACCCGACGTTTCTCAGCGAACTTCGCCGCGCGCTATAGCCGCCGGACCCGCCCTGGCCGGAGCCGGGTTCTGCGCCTAAACCCGCCGCATCGAGCAGTTCCTGCACGGTGTTGCCCAAACCCGACGCCAGCTTGGGCTGAAACGCCAGCCCTTCGCCGGCCTTCTCTCCGACGCTCTGGCACTGGGCGATGAAGCTCTGGAGGGTTTCCGCGGCCGAGCGCGCCGCGATGTGCGCTCGCGTGCCGGAGAACTCGGCCAATCCTGATTCGGCGGCGGCCATCTGGTCGCCCGCCGCGCTCTTGCGCACGGCCGCGGCAAAAGTCTTGGCAGTTTGCCGCAGGTCATCCAGCTTCGTATCCGCCGGAAGCTCGGCGGTGTGATTCTCGATATCGTCCAGCAGTTGCCGCAGGTCTTCGCGCAAGCGCCGCTGCTCCCCTTCCAGATCGCGCATGCGCGACTTGAGATGCGGATCATCCTCCCCATCGTGATCGGTCAGCGCGTCCATCCGCTGGGCCAGATCATTCTGGCGCTGCCACAGGTCGATGAAGCGTGCCTCGTCTTCGATGAGGGGATAGATCTTTCCCAGATGTTCCAGCGGATCGGTCGCCTCCTCCTTGAACTCCTTGCGCTGCGTCCCGAGTTTTTTGCGCGCCTCTTCCAGGCCATCCTTAGCGGCGCCGGCGGTCAGCCCCGGCCGGTTGGCCAGATCGCTCATGGCGCCGGCGGCATCGCTCATGGCCGCGGCGGTTTTGTTCAATTCTTCCTTGAGGGCGCGATCCAGATCGAACGGCAGATCTTCCGTCTTCAGCTTGGTCAGCGCATCCGCATCAGCCGCGAACTGCGCGGCGGCATTTTCAAGTTGCTGGCGCATCTCTTTGGAGATTTCGGAATTCGCATCCGCCTTCTCCAATGCTTTCTTGAGCTGATCGATCTTCTCATTTGCCGCCTCCATGCGGCGAGACGCCTGCTCATATTTGGAAAGCAGCGTCTCCAGCCCCTCGCGCGCCAGAAGCATTTGCTGCATCTGCTCTTTGGAGACGATGTGAATCGTGACGATCGGGCTTTCCGATCCTTTTGACCCGGCCGGATCATTGTCCTCGACCCGCGCAAAGAGCTTCACCACATCGCCGGGGCTCAGCGCGTAAGCGGAAAGCGGGAGCGAAACCGATGCCGGCACACGCGTGTGCTCGGGCAGCGGCACCGGCACGACGGTCGAGCGCACGCGGGATTCATTGAGGCCGCGGAAAAGTTCCAGCCGCGAAACGCCGTAGTCATCTTCCGCCTGAATCTGCACGTCGAGCGCAACTTCCGGCGTGGCAAAAGACTCTGGCTGCGGCTGCATGATTCGCACAAACGGCCGCTCGTCGCGAAGAAGCTGGATCGACGCCGTGAACGAATCGGACGAAGCCTGCCCATCGACATCGGCAACTTTCAGATTCAGCCGGCCCGATTGCCGTACGACAAACGCCGCCGTGACACTGGTCGCGCCGCGATCGACCGACTTCATGGCAAAGGAACTGCGCTGCACAGGCTGAGTCGAGGGCAATGGTGCGGGTGAACTCTCTTCCGATGCGACGCCTTGAGGCGCATCGGTCTCAATCATTCCAGATCCGAGCGGCCGGTTGCTCTGCGCCCACAACTGAACGGTGCTGCCCGGCAGCGCCGAGATGCCGCCCGCGGGAATGGGGCCTTCGATCGGCGGACGATGCGTATAGGCCGGCGGCGTCAGACGAAAGCGGACCGATTCGATCCGCGGCGTGGTGATGACGCTGATTTCAAATTTGCGTGACCGCGCTGCGCCGGAGCGAACGAAATATTTAGAGGGTGCCGTCACGTTGGCGACGGTCGCGTGCCATTTGCCATGATCTTCCGGAAACATCGGCAGCGATTCCTGGCCGCCGCCGTCGGGCGCGATCAGGACGATCTCGGCGCTTTCCACGGGAACATCGCCGGTCGTGGCGCGGATATCGAGCACTCCGCCGTAAAGGACCTTCGCATCGCCGGGCGTGACGGTGAACTCAATCGGCGAATACGGGGGATGATCGCCGTACGGGTCGGCAAAGCGATCCCATTCGGTGGCAACCAGGCGCGGCGCGCTGACCGAAAGCAGGAGGACAGCCGCGGCGATCGCGCCCAACGCGATCAAAGATCGATAGAGCGGCCGCAGCGGCGCCGCGGCAGGAGGACCGATAGTTCGCGCGATGCTGGCGGCACGTTCGACGGCAAGGCGCGCCATGCCGGCGGTCACCCCGCCGCCCGCGCCGGCTGCCAGCACGCCGGGCATCAAATCGATTCCTGAAAGAATCTGCCCCTGCGCATCGGCAAGCCGATCAAGCCGGCGCGCCAGCGCGCCGGTCGCGCTTTGTTGCCAGGTCCGCAATGCCACGCGCCCGACGATCAGCAATCCAAATCCAGCGGCGACTGCCGTCGCGGCCAGGCGCACTCCCGGTGCTAAATCAACTGCAAGATCGATCCACATCAACCCGATGAGCAGGAGCGCGGCGGCGATCAGCCCCCACCCCGCCGACGCGCCCAGGCCGATGGCCAGCAATCGCCGCCGAATCTCATGCAGCCGATGATGCAGGGATCGATCGTTCATAGACTCACCATTAAACCAATCCGCCCGACCGACGCAGCCACCAGGACGCCGTCCATGCGCAGAGCACAATCGCCAGCACCCACCACCGATCCCACACGCTGGAGCGCTCAAAGCGCGGCGGATGGGCCCGCGCCAGATGCTCGGAGAATCGCGATGATAATTCGCGGACCGGATCTCCGCCCAGCGCCGCGCCGCCGGTGTCGTCGGCGATGCGCTGCATGAGATCGGGCCGCGCTTTTACGTCCAGCTCTTCCTCGCCGAAGCGGCGGACGTCAAAGACGGTTCGGCTGAAGGGATCTTCCGGGCCGGCCCCTGCCACCCGAACGCGATAGCGGCCTTCGGGCAGCTTGCCGAAATTGGCCCGAAAAACGCCCGGCTCGTCGGCCACCGCAACCGGCGCGAAGGATGCTTCAGGTCCGCCCGATTCGGATGTGAGCATCACCGCCGGCGGCGCGCCTTTGAGCGATTCTTCGCGCACCAGCATATTCACGGCGGCCGGTTCTTCAGTGCTGAAGCTCATCTTCTGGGCCCGCAAGCTCAGGCGCTGGCCGGGCATCAAGCCGGTGCCGGAGACGAGCCAGCGCAGCATGCTGTGCCACAGCGCATCGTAGACTTCCTCCTGCTTTTGAAACTCTGGAGGAAGAAATGCCCATCGCCACATGCCCGCGCCTTCGATGACGACGACGCGGCCCGCGCCGTAGGTTTGATAAACAACCGCCGGCGCGGCTTCACCTGAACCCGCCGACAGCGAGCTAGCCAGCACGACCGCCAGCGGCTTGGAACGCTGTGGCTGCGCGGCGTGCGCCAGAGTCGGCATGCGCGCCAGCGTATCCTGATCGGGCGCGCCGGTTTCCAGATCGGTCAGCCAGTGAAGATCGTGTCCCTGGCTGGTCATCTGCACGCGAAATCGCGATTCGGGGGACGATGTCCATTTGACCGGCAGCAGGCGGGCCAATCGTTCGCTGTTTTGCGAGGTCGGAGAGCCGCGATAGCAAACCAGCGAGCCACCGCTTTTGGCGATCCAGTTTTGCAGATTCGCGATCGCGGCCTCGGTGAGAAATGGCTCGGCGTCGCGCCCGAGCACGATAATCTGGTAATGGCTCAATGCATCGGCGCTGGCCAGCGCAAGCGAAGGATCGGTGACAACTTTCCATTTCTCCGTGCGCAAGCTCGCCGGGGCGGCGGCTGGTGCAACGCTTTGCGTGACGTTTTGGGTTGTGCTCTGCGTGGCCGGCCCCTGCTCACCGCGGCTGATCGTCCGCCACATGATGCGGCCATCGGTCACCCGCACCGCGCTATCCAATTCCACCGCCGGCACTTCCGTCAGCGTGCGAAGCAAGAATTTGGAATCCCAATACGGCTTACCTTCGATCTGCAGGATGCGAATCGGTTCATCGAGCACGCGCAGCAGATATGAAGCCGCGTTGTTGGCGGAGGTCAGCTCGCCGGGAAGCGGCGAGACGCGCAGCTCATACGGATAAACGCCGATCTTGTCGCGGCTGACCCAGAAATGAACCTCCGCCGGCAGATCGCCCACGATATCCGCCTGCTGACGCGCGACTTCCTTTCCATCCTCAAGCAGCACGACATCCGGATGCGCGCCAACGAGGCCGACGTGCGAGACGCGCGCCGTCACCAGCACCTTCTGCCCGACAAACGCGATATCCTGGACCGAGCGCATCTCGATTCCCAGATCAAATCCACCAGCATCGCCGCCGTAGGTTTTCGTGTAGATCGGGGAGCCCATCGCCCGCGCCAGCCGCGCGGCGTCGAGCACGTTGCTGATCGTGCCGGCGTTGTGCGCGCCGTCGCTGAGCAGCGCAACCGCCTGCCCTTGCGGGCGCTCTTCATCGAGACACGCCGCGATGGCCGCGGAAATATCCGTCAGATGGCCGGTCGGTTGCGCGGTGGAGAGATTGGCGATATCCGAAGCCGCGACGCTGCCGGTGAAGGTGCGAATCCGCAGATCAAAGCGGTCGGAGAGCTGGCCATAGAGTTTGCCGGCGGCGCTGGCCGCGGCTTGATATCGCGTCTGCCCGCCCGCATCAGGCGTATTCATGCTGCCGCTGGAATCGACCAAAAGCGTGAGCAGCGACTTGCCCGCCGGCGGTGGAAGCTGCCGCACGCGCGTCGGATTCAGCAGCAGGAGCAACACGAGCGCCACCGCCAGCGACATCAGCGCCATGATCACCGCCCAACGAGGGCGAGTGACCACCGCCGGCCGCCGCCGCGAATACCACGCCAGCAGCAGCACGGCGGCAAGGAGCAATCCCAGCCACAGCGAGGAAGGGATCAGAGATTCAACGCTCCAGCGATTCATGTCGGAATGGGTTTCGGGTTTCGAGTTTCGGGTTTCAGGTTCTGCCGCCCATGAGTCGGCGTCAGCGATCGAATTCCAAATTGAAGAACCGTCATGCTGAGGTACTCCGAAGCATCTGGCTGGCTTGCGAGAATGTGCCAGAGCTTGCGAGTACCTCAGGATGACAACGCTTGACATTCATAACTGGACCACGCCTGTTCTTGCGTTTGTGATTCGAATCCGGATCACGTTCGCAGAGTTCCCAGCACGAGTAATTCCACCAAAAGGCATCCGGCGCACGCGACCAGGATCCATGCCCAGGCGTCATTACGGCGTTCGGTTTGTTCTGATTCGGCTTGCACTGCTACCGTTCGGCCGCCGGCCAATCTTCCTTTGAACAGCGTGAGATCGATCGTCGCCAGATTGCTCGCCTGCGCGGGGGCGGCGGTTGCCAGCGCGAAGACGGTGCGTGCGTCGCGCTTGATGGCGTAAACGCCGGGCGGGCCGGCGGCGTCCCATCGCCAGACGACGAAGTTGGCGTCATCCATGATCTGCCCATTGGAGCGGCCGGGCGCGTTGGGGCCGGTAATCGCCAGCCCGTCGGCGGCGCCGGCCTCGGATGGAAGATACGCCGCCAGCGGCTCTCCGCTGGGCGAGGCTTCTCCGCCGCGCCGGCCCATCAGGCGATCAACCAGTTCCGCAACAAGCGGCACGAAAACCGGCGAGCCCGCAAGATTCGATTGATTCAGATCGGCGTTGAGCACGGCGAGCGTTCCAGCGCCGATGGATGAAACAACCAGGCACGCCGAGCGATCGGAGTAGCTGGCCAGCACATCGTCGGCGAGCCCTTGTTGAACCGCTCGCGAGGACAGTCCGCCGCCAAATCGCAGCGGCCCCAGCGCCGCCGGTAGCGATTCGCCGAACGCCGCAAACGGCGATTCGTTGCGGCGATACTCTGTCAGAAACAGATCACGTCGCCATGCCGCGGGCGGCGGCGGAAGAAACTCGACGGGCATCTTCAGATCAGCCCCCGCCGCCTGCGACAAAAGCCGCAGGTTGGTCGCATCGACCGGCTCGGCGGCGACGTAAAGAATCGGCCGCCCGCGCCGAGCCAGCGAAACCATCAGCCCTGCCGCCTGTTGCGAAATCTTGCCGGGATGATCGACGACGATCAGGTCCGCCCCGCCCAGCGCATCACGATCCAGATCGGCCGGCTGAATGCGCGCGACGCGTTCATGCTCCCCCGCCGCCTCATCGGCGCGAAGCGATCGATACGGCGCCAGGGCAAGCTGCAGGAAATGGCTGGAGGTCGGCTGCGGCGCAGCGGGCTCGCGGGTGATCAGTGCGTAGGTCGGCCGCGGACGAACCTCGAGGACGAACGATCGAACATTGTCGGCTTCCAGCGCATCATCGACGCCAACCAGGCGCGCCTCACCGGCCTGCCAGCCGGTTTCGGCGGGTGTCATGGTCGCAACCAATGTAGTCGTCGCGCCCGGAGCACACGTGCCCGTCAGCGAAGTTGCGGCGCGGCCTACGTTCACGTCGATTTTGATCTCGCGCGGCCCTGATGAATAATTCGCGACGTCGATCTCCAGTCTCGCCTCGCGCCCCACTTCCGCGCGGCCTTGCGAAGTCACCTTTAAGATAGCGACATTCGGCGGCGCATCGATCGGCGCGACCGATTCAATCTGGATTTTCGTGTCCTTCGGCAACGGCGAAAAATCCGCTGCTGCCCAGTTGGAGCGCTGGAAGTTGCTGATGATGACCAGCTCGCGCTGCCGATCAGGCGGGCTTGCGGCAAGAAGCTCGGCGGCCTGGTTGATCGCGGCCATCACATCGAGGCGCTGAGGAAGCGGTCGCGCGGCAGCCAACTCATCACGAAGCGCCGCGAAGTTTCCGGTCAGGCGTTCCGACGCCGCGTGCGGCTTTGCCGCGGCAAGAATCAAATCGGCACGGGCGCTCTCGGCGAAGGTGAGATACTTCGCCGCCGCGGCGCGGGCGCGATCGAACGAGCTGACGCCGCGCGATGTGGCGGCCATTCCCAGGCTTTGATCCACCAGGACGACGCGATTGGTATCGGCGGCAGATTCTTCCTTCACCAGCGGCCGCGGCCCCAGCAGCGGACGGCAAAAAGCCGCCACCAGCGCCAGCACCGCGATCGCGCGCAACAGCAAAATGAGATAATCGCGCAGTCGATACCGCGCGCGGCGTTGCCTGACGGCTTCGCGCACGAAGCGAATCGTTGAGAGCGGGACGCCAACCGGCCGCGGGCGCGTCAGCCAATGGATCAGCAGCGGCAGCGCCACCGCCAATCCCGCAAACAGCGCCCATGGGTGAAGAAGCGTCATTGGTTCATCGCTATCCGGCGCGTTCCACGAGGAACCCGCTCAGCGTGTTCAAGTAGGGAACGGCAGTTGAAACGCGGCGATAATCACATCCTGCCGCCAGCGCCAGATCGCGCACGGTCGCGCAGTGTGCCGCGAACCGCTGCTCATAGATCGCGCGAAAATCGCCGGGAGAGCAGTCAATCGTGCCGTCGTTCTCCAGGCCTTCGAAACGATACGCCACTCCATCCGGCAGGCGCTCTTCTTCGGGGTGAATCAGATGAAGCGCGACGACTTCCCACCGGCGATGACGAAAGAGCCGCAACGAAGCAAAGACGGCCGGCAGATCATCAACCAGAAAATCGCTCAGAACCATCAGCACGCCGCGCCCGGAGGTGCGGATGAACAGATCGCGTAAACCTTCCGCCAGCCGCGACACCGGCCGCGTGCGCAGCTTCTCGACCATATCCTGCAACCGCGTCACATGGCTCGACGCGCTGCCCGGCGGCAACACATCCTGCAAACCATCGGCGATGACCGCCAGGCCAACCTGGTCCTGCTGCGCGCTGATGACATGCGAGAAAGCCGTCAGCAGGTATTGTGCGTATTCCAGCTTCGATCCGCGCTTGGCGCGTCCGGCAAAATCCATGGAGCCGCTGGCGTCGGCGACCATCGTGCAGGAGAGATTGGTTTCATCTTCAAAGAGCCGGACAAACCCGCGCCCGGTGCGGGCGAGCACCTTCCAATCCAGCCGGCGCAAATCTTCGCCGGCGGAGTATTCGCGGAAATCGACGAACTCTCCCGCCCCGCCCTTTTGCCGCGAGCGATGCCGGCCGCTATAGGCGCCTTCGATCTGGTGCCGCGTGGCAAATCGCATATGCGCCAGCGCGCCCAGCGACCGCAGATCAAGAAAGCGGCTTCGCGATGTTGTTTGCGCGGGCAAGGTCACACCTCAGCATGACGACGTTCGAAGGACATTGGGTGCCCAACAATCGGTCCTTCACCGCGGCACTTCCGCCAGCAGCTTGCTGATCACTTGTTCGGAGGTAATCGCATCGCCGACGGCGCGGTGATTGAGCAGAATTCGATGCCGCAGGATCGGCAGGGCCAGGGCGGCAACGTCGTCGATGGTCGGCGCGGTGCGGCCATCGATCAGTGCCCTGGCCTTGGCGGCGCGCACGAGGTTTTGCGACCCGCGCGGGCCGGCGCCCCACGCGACGTAATCCTTGACGAACTGCCCCGCGCGCGAATCCGAAGGACGGCTCGATCCGCACAGCCGCACCGCGTATGCCGCCACGCTTTGCGGAATCGGCGCGGCCCATACGAGATTTCGCAGCGCGATGAACGCCTCGCGATCCATCGTCGCCTCGGCTAGCCGCGGCGCGGCGCCGCTGGTCTTCATCACGATTTCCTCTTCCTGCTGCGGCGTCGGATAGTCGATGTGAATCTCCATCATGAATCGGTCAAGCTGCGCTTCGGGAAGCGGATACGTTCCTTCCTGCTCAATCGGATTCTGCGTCGCGACCACGAGGAACGGATCCTCCAATTCATGCGTCTGCCCGCCGACGGTGACATGCTGCTCGGCCATCGACTCCAGCAACGCCGATTGCGTCTTGGGCGCGGCTCGGTTGATTTCATCCGCCAGCAGCAGGTTGGCGAAAACCGGCCCGGGTCGAAACGCCATCCGCGGCGCGCCGGTTTGCTCGTCGCGCCCGAGCAGCTCGTAGCCGGTGATGTCGGATGGCATCAGATCAGGCGTGAACTGCACGCGGGCAAACTTCCAGCGAAACGCCGCCGCCAGCGCCTTGACCATGAGCGTTTTGGCCAGACCGGGAACGCCTAATAGCAGCGCATGCGATCCGGTGAGCGCGCAGGTCAGCAGCAGATCGATGGTCTGATCCTGCCCGACAACAACCTCATGGAGGCTCCGCCGGATGCTTTTGACCTGCGACGCAAATTGGACCATGCGGTCTTTGGCCTCAGCAGATGAGGCATCAACCACGGAATGCGTTTGCGTTGTCATCGTTGGATCAACCTCACCTTTGGGCCGCGGTGGCCGACCGTTCCCCTCCGATTGGAATCAAATTGTGCAGCGCCGCTTCTTTTGAGGCAAACAATTAACTTTCATTTTTCTTCCAGTAAATCCGTGTGTCAGCCCCCGGCCACGCGGAACAAGCCTTCAAAGAAAAGAGTGCGCGACGATCGCCGTAGTTGCGAACGGCGGGAACGCCATCCGGCAACCCTTTGTGCGGTAGGCCTTCAAGAGATGAAAAGCTCACGAAACGATTGCTTTTCCCTCGTTCTATCGTCGCAGCGTAATTTCGCAAATGATTCAATTTCATCGCGTCTTTTCGCAAGTTGAGGCGGTGTTCGCACAGCTGCGCCGGTAACAAGCCGGCAGCGAGTCACGACTGCCAACGACTGCGGATTCATCAAATCAAGTCTTGCGATCAAGGCAGCCCCAAGCAATCCGCGAAGGCAGGGAAGATCAGGGCGACCGGCGTGAGCGACACCAGCGGATTGTCTCTGACCCGGGGCACCGCATTCGCCACATCATGCCGCGATGTTCTGCATCAAGATTGGGCTCGCGCGACGGCGGCGCGGCGGCGCGAATCGAGCTCGCGCGAGACCGTAGAGTCTTGGTATGGGCTCACAATTACTTCTCCTTTGTTAAGAGCTGGAGAATCAGACGAACCATGACGTCGCGGGTGTAGTCCCGCGTCACCGCCGGGTCGAGAGCATCGGGAACCGCGATGACTATGATCTTGGCGTCAGCGATCAAGTCTGGTGCGATATGCGACAAGTGGCGGTAGGCGGCACGAGCTTCCAGCGCCAGAACAATGGTGTACTTGACGCCGGTTGACCGGTGACGCGCGACGATCGCCCGCGCTCGCGCGAGCACGCGCTGACGCTTATTTCAGGCAAATTGCATGAGGTCTGACCGAATTGGAGTCACGGTAGTGCTCATTCGTCCATCGGCGGCGTCCGCAGCTGGGTGCGGAGCGTTGCAAGAATGAAGGTCCAAGGGCTGGTGAAGGACCGCCGGAGGTGAACGTGCTGCTGACCATGGCCGGCGGTGGTGTGCCGAGCGTCACGATTGGGGAAGGTTGTCAAATGTGCATTTGAAAGCTTTAATGACCACAGCCCTTGGTTTTGTGATGGTTTCCAGAGATTCTCTGACGGCCATACGCGAGATCAGACGTATTGGCATTTACCCCGTCCATGATAGTTCACCTGCGCATCATCACCCGACTGTCATGGTCCCATTTCCGGTGACGTTCAAATTATCGACAATCAGCAGCGAGCCAAACGTATCCAGCGGCGTCCCCTTCATGTCTGTTCCGCCATTGCCGGTGACGGACAGGCCCGCTGACGCGGCGTAGACTGCGCCGGTGACGGAGAGATTGCCGTTGCCGGTGACGCTGATGGTTGCGGTGGCGCTGCGCGATTGGAAGAGCGTGATGCCCTGATAGATGCCGCTGGAGATCGGGGACAACTGCACGCGGCCGTTGCCAGTGAAGGAGATGCCGTCGGCGGCGCTGGCGGCGTCGTTGTAGATCATGACGCCTTTGCCCAGGTCGGTGAGCATGGCCTGGCCGCTGACCGTGAAGCCGCCGCCTTTGATGTAGTAGATGCCGGGACTGAGCGTGACGTGGGCCTGGCCGCTGATGTTGATGCCGCCGATGTAGAGGCCGGGGCTGAGAACGATCGTCGTGTTGCCGCTGATTTGCAGCGTCTTTGTGCTGCGGACGATCAGGCCGGAGGTGCTGGGCGCCGGCAGATCCGCCAGTGGATCGAGAGCTGGTGCGTGTTTGCTGATGGGGCCGGAGATGGTGCCGTGGCCGCTGGTCGACGTGCCGCCGGTTACGTCAAACTCTGAAGCGCCGATCGATGCGTTTCCGGAAACAACTACCGCCGCTGCGTCGGATGAATTGACGGAGACGGCGCCGCTGGTTTGGAGCTTTGCGTTGCCGCTGGCGGTCAGCGCACCTCGTTTGGAATTGGAAAGCAGGATGATCCCGCTGCCGGTGGCGGCGGCGGTGACGTTGATCGTGCGCGAGGTGTCGGAAGAGCCGCCGTCCTTGTCGGTGGCCGTGAGCTTTATAGTGTAGACGCCCGCATCATCGGGCGTGAAGGAGAACGCAGCGCCGCTGCCGGTGGCGAAGTTGGTGGTGAGGCTGCCTTTGGTTTTGGTCACCAGCCACGCGAAGGTGAAGCCGGCGGTGGTGTCTGCGGAAGAGGGATCGGTCGCCGCGCCAGTGAGCGAGATCAGCATGCCGATGGTGGAGGATGAAGGAGCGCCGTTGATGGTTGGCGTTGGCGCAATGTTGGCGATGGTTGCTGCCTGTGCGGTGGGTGATGCGGTGCCTTGGCCGGCGTTGTCCTTGATAGAGATCGAGATTGTGAACGATCCGTTGTCGGCGTAGGTGTTGTTGCCGCTGACGCTGAAGACGCCGCCAGCCAGCGTGACCGTGCCAGGTGATGTATGGCCATCGCCCCAGTTGATGGTGGCGCTGAAGTCGCCCGCAGTGGCAATCGGATTGTTGCTGATGAAGCTGGCGACGATGACACCGGAAAGCGCAGTGCCTTCCGATCCGCTGATGCTCTTGCCGACGGCAGTCAGCGTCGTCGCCTGCACACTCAGCGTGCCGGGCGTGATGGAGACGTTGTAGTTGGCCAGCTTGCTGCCGGGGTCGAGCAGGCTGACGTTGATGGCATACGGCCCGACCGGGGACGTGACTCCTGCCGTCGTGGAATAGACGGCGGTGATGTTGTCGCCATTCTGGATGCCCGTGATCGTGCCGGTGAACGGCGGATTGTTCTGGCCATAGACGCGCGACTTTCCATCAGCGGTCACCGAGAGCGAACCCTTGGCGATGCTGAGAGTCGCACTATTGCTGGAAGGCAGATTGTTTTGATCTCCGGCGAAGGAGACATCAATCTTGGCCGAGCCAGCGCCGAGCGTACCGATGGAGATATTTGAAATCGTCGCGACGCCATTGGAGTCGGTGTTGATTGAGCCGACGGTGACGCCGTTGAGCTTGAAGAGCAGCGAGCGGCCGGAAAGCGGCGTGCCGCCGGCGGTGAGTGTCGCCGAGAGCGTGGTTGTGCCGCCGTAGGTTGCGGAAGCCGCAGTAGCGGCGATCGAGGTCTGAGCCGGCTTTATAGTTGCAGTGACGCTAGCGCCGGCGGTGCCCTTGCCGCCGTCGTCGTCGGTGACGCTCACGAGAATGCTGAACGTGCCGGCGGAGCTGTAGGTGTGATTGAGCGAGAACGTCTTGTCTGCCGCCAGCGTCAGCGGAAGATTGCCGGTGCCGTCGCCGTAGTTGACGACGGCGGTCCAGGTGTCGGCGCCGGGATCGGTGAAGGATCCGCCGATGGTGAAGGGCGTTCCGACGGTGATTGGCGGCACGGTTCCAAGCGTAACGTTCGGCGGAACGTTGAGCACCGTCGCCTGTGCGGTCTGCGATGCCGATCCCTGGCCGGCGTTGTCGTGGATCGTGATGGCCATGCTGTAGTTTCCGTTGTCGGCGTAGGTGTTGCTGCCGACGACCTGGAACGTTCCGGCCGCCAACACCACGTTGCCAAAGGAAGTGTGTCCATCGCCCCAATCAATGCTGGCGGAGAAGTCAGCCGTGGTGGCGATGGGGTTGTCGCTGGTGAATGTCGCGACCACCGTACCGACCAGGGGCGTGCCTTCGGAGGTCGTGAAGAAGGACCCGGAGCCAGCGAGCGTTGTCTTGAGGACCGTCAGCGTGCCAGGGGTGATCGAGACGTTGTAGTTGCCCAGCCGGCCGCTGGGATCGAGCAGCGAAGCACCAATCGGATACGGCCCCACCGGCGAGATATTGGTGGCGATGGTGGAATAGACGGCACTGATATTGTCGCCGCCAACAACACCGGCAAGCGTGCCGGTGAGTTGCGGATTGTTCTGTCCATAGACGCGCGATTTGCCGTCAACAACGACCGAGAGCGGCGCTTTGGCGATCGTGAGCGTGGCCGTTCCATTTGTGCTGGCGTACTGGGCGTCGCCGGCGAACAGAGCCGTGATCCCCACCTGTCCGGCGTTCAACCCAACCAACGATACAGCGGGCAGCGTCGCCACGCCGCTGGCGTTAGTCGCCGCGGTGCCGACCGCCGCGCCATTGAGTTGGAAGGTCACCAACTTGCCCGCGATCCCAGTACCGGCTGCACTGAGCGTGGCGGAGAGTGTTGTCTGCCCGCCATACGTTCCCGAAGCCGAGGCGGCGGCCAATGATGTCGGGGTGATGACATTCTTCACGGTGACGTGCGTTGTCGCCGACCCCGAAAGGCCGGAGCTATCGAGCACCGTCACCACCACGCCAAATGTGCCGGCGGCGTTGTAGACGTGATCCAGATCGAAGGTCTTGTCGTCGTTGAGATCGAGCGGCTGCGCGCCCGAGCCGTCGCCGTAATCGACCGTAGCAGTCCACGTCTCGTCGTCGGGGTCGATGAACGAGCCACTGGAAGCATAATGATCGCCCTCGTTGATGGTGGCATCAGGGCCGGCGCTTACCGTCGGGGCAACACCGGGGGCGGCGACAATGACAATGGTCTGGAAGTCGCGCGCGACGCCGAAATCCTTGTCGTACACGTGCAGGAAAACGTCATATGTGCCGGGCACGGTAGGTGTAAAGGAGAAGTCCGGCGTCGAAGCAAAGAAATCAGCCTCGTCGTCTTCCTGGAATGCTTCCCATGAGTATTGGAATCCCGCCGCGGTATCGACCGGCGAAATGTCGGAAGCCGGCGCGGTAAGATTGATCGGAACGCCAACCTGCCCCTGCGCGGGCAAGCCAATGATATGTGCCACGGGTGGCACGTTCGAAACGTTGATCTGTACGGTGCTCGACCCGATACCGCCGTCGCTATCGGTGACCGTGAAAGTCGCCATGTAGGTGCCGTTGTCGTTGGGCACGAAACTGAAATTCGCGCCGCTGCCGTCGGCGATCACCTGCCCGTTGGTACTGGTGACGTGCCAGTTGAGCGTGTAAGTATCCTGCGTGCCGGGATCGGTAAACGTGCCCTTCAAATTCACCGGATCCACCTCAAAAACCTGCTGCAGGCTCGGCTCGGCATCGACCGTCGGCGCGACGTTCAGTACCGCAAGCGTTGTGGGAGAGGAGATAACCACGTGACCCTGCCCATCATCCACGCGCACTTTGACGGCAAATGAGCTGGGGCCATTTACAATTCCAAACGCCGCGAGCTGTGCCCAGGTAAAGGTCGGCTTGGGGCCAGTGGCGTCACCGAAGACGCCGTCGCCGTTGATGTCCCACGAGATGGTGATCGGGTCGCTGTCCGGGTCGTCGGAGAGCGAGCCGTCGAGCGCGAGAGTATCGCCTTCATTGATGGTGTAGGGCCCGCCGGCATTGGCCGTCGGCGGACGATTGGGCGCGATGACGCCGCTGGTCATAGCCAGTGCCTGCGAGAACTCGGATGTATTGTTCAGCAGATCGGTCGCGGTGGCGGTAATGAATTGGCCAACCGGAACCGCCGTGTTGAAGGTGAATGTGAACGAGGCATTGCCAGAAGCATCAGTGGAGACGAAGTGAGCGCCCAGCGGCGTCTGCCCTTGGCCAAACCCGGTTGGATCGGCCGCCGCATTGGCGAAGAATTGAAGCAGGAACGCGGCGCCCGGCGCGCTGTTGAGGGTTCCGGTAATAGTCGTTTTCACGCCGTCCGTGGCGGCGGTCGCCAGCACGGGATAGTTTTGCAGATTATTGTCGCCGCTGTCGGCGTCACCCGCATCGTTGGGGGTGACGCCGTTGCCGTTCAGATCAATTCCAAGACTGGCGTTGGCGAATATCCGGTTGGAGAGAATGCCAATATTCTGGCCCGCCAGAATGTTGACACCAGCATGACCATTGAAGGCGATGACATTTCCCGCGCCAGGATCGGTGCCGCCAATCATTCCCCCGATCACGCTAAATCCGTTCGTTCCCAAGCCGAAGTCAGCGGCAACGCTGACGCCGTCGAAGCCATTACCCAGTGGGCTTACTCCGTCGGCTTTGGTCCCGATGAAGTTGCCCTCAATGACGTCGCCGGAGACAACGCCCGAGCTCCCCGCGACGGTGATGCCGGAACGATTGTTGCCCGAAATGAGATTTCCAGCGCCGGGTGCGGTGCCGCCGATCAGCGTATTGCTGGCCGCGTCAAAAATCCCGTCATTGAGGTTCCCCATATCGACGGTGCCCGTGATGTCAGTGCCGATGAAATTGCCCTGCACTACGACGCCCGCGCCGCTAATTTGGATGCCGAAGCTATTGTTGGCGATGATGTTTCGTGCCGCGGCGATGGTCCCGCCGATGGTCACGCCGCTCCCGGCGATGATTCCGGTGCCGCCCGGGTTGGCCATCGCCTTGGTGCCGGTGATGTCGGTGCCAATGAAATTGCCCTGCACGAGAGTGCCGGCACCACCGACGTTCAGCGCGTCCCCGAGATTGCCGGAAATGACGTTGCCGGCGCCAGGCGCCGTGCCGCCAATCGTATTGTTGTTGCCGCCGACGGCGATCGCAAAGCTGCCAAATGCGGTGCCGCGCCCATTGGCCAGGGCCTTGGTTCCCGTGACGTCAGTGCCGATCAGGTTTCCCTGAATGATGTTGTTGTCGCCATGGATGTTCAGACCGCTGGTCAAGTTGCCGGAAATGATGTTACGGTCATTCGGCTTGGCGCCGCCGATGAGGTTGTTGTTGCCACTGACCGTGGGAGCCTGAAGATTTTTGAGAATCTGCGTGCCGGTGACATCCGTGCCAAAGAAGTTTCCCTGAATGACGTTGTTGTTGCCGCCGACGGCCAAGGGTACTCCACCCCATTGAGACGTATCAGATGTATTGTCGAAGAAGCTGTAAAAGCTATTGATGGCAAAACCCTTGATGGTGCTATCGTTGGCCCTCAGCAGAAGGCCTACCAGATGCACATCGCCCGGCGAGCCGGAAAGATCGCGGTGTTCCATTTTGGTGCCGACGATCTGAATCAGGGGCGTGCCGGCGTAGCCGGGCTGGGTGGTGGCGTCGATGGTAATGGAATCAATGATGGCGGGAAGCGGGACGAGCGGCGCGATGGTCTGCACGCCGCTGCCGATGGCAAAGCGGATGGTGTCCGGCCCCGGATGATTGTTGGCCGCGAAAATTGCTTCTCTCAGGCTCGTATGCGTCGCGTCGGCGATGCCGTCGTCCACGTCGTCGGTCGTGTTCACGGTGTAGACGTTGCCCAGCACATCGCCCACGGCGAGCCGCACTGAGAACTCAGACGTGTTGTTACCGGGATCCGTGGCGGTCGCGGCGATCAACTGGCGATTGGCAACCGCGACACTAAACGCGACCGTGAACTCGACATAGCCGTTGCCGTCCGTTGTAACATTTGCGGAGCCAATCAACGTCTTGCCCTGGCCATAGCCGGAGGCAGTGGTTGTCGGATTGCTGAAGAACTGCAGCAGGTAGTTTCGATTCGGGCGGCTATTGAGATGCCCGGAAATGGTGATCTGTCCCCCGCTGCTCATCGCGGACGTAAGGACAGGGTAGTTCTGCGGATCGGAAAAGGTAGTATCCGTGAGGCCGCTGTCATTGAGGTCAGCGGCAGTGCCGGCGCCGACATTGATTCCAACAACTTTGTTGCCATAGATGCTGTTGGAGAGGATGGCGTTGCCGTTGTCCGGCACCCAGTTTTCGACGCCGTCGTTTCCGTTGAATGCGATGACATTTGCGGCGCCAGGATCAAGCCCGCCGACCGTTGTGTTCACCGCGCCGTTGGCTGGAATGAGCACGCCGTCCTGCAGGTTGCCCAAGGCGGTTGTGCCGTCAGCGGCGACACCAATGTAGTCTCCTCTCACAGCAACGAAGAATCCGAGGTCCACGTCAACACCATCGAGCGTGTTGCCGGAGATGACGTTGCGCGTCGCGGCAGTGGTGCCACCGATCACGCCGTTGCCATCGTCAACCAGAACACCCCAGCGATTGCCCAGCGCGGTCATCCCCGTCACGTCAGTACCGATGTAGTTGCCCTCGACGTGGAAAGCGAACGGGCGGATGTTGTTGGGACGGAAGATTTCGATGCCAGCGTCTCCCCAGCGATTGATCACCATGCCGCGGATCGTGACGCTTGATGACGTGACATATAGTCCGCTGCCGAAGGTGGACTGTCCGCTCAATTCGATGATCGGGTTGCCCGTGAAGCCCGGCTGCGTGGTGCCGTCGATCGTGACCGCATCACTGATGAACGGCAGCGGCGACAGCGGCGTGATGGTATGCACTCCGCCGCCGCCGATGTTGAAATCGATCAGGTCCTGACCGAAGTGATTGTTGGCGTTAAGGATTGCCTGGCGCAGTGAACCGGGCCCGCTGTCCAGCGTGTTCGTGACGAAGAAGTGGCCGGCGTTGTCGTTGTCAATAATGTTGAGCGTCGCGGTGCTGGTGTCCTGGCTCAGCAAAGCGCCGCCGGTGGTCTGGCTCAAAGTGAGATGGATGGTCTCCGTGTGCTCGGCGATGGAGTCATCGAAGATGGGAATGGTGAAGGTCTTGACGTATTCGCCGTCGGCGAAGTTGAGCGTCCCTGAGGCGGCAAGATAATCCGAACCTGCGGTGGCGGTGCCGTCGCTGGTCGAATAGTTCACGCTCACGGCTCCGTTCGTGCCGGCGCCGCGAATTACGGTAATTTCGGCTTCGCGATCGCCTTCAGAGACATTGGCGGAAGTTTGCTGGAATTCCAGAAGGCCCGGCCCGGGGCCTTGCGCATTTAGCGCTTCCCACTGGCCGATATTCAACTCGCCATCGATATCAGGCGATTCCGGCGCGCCATCGGCGGCCTGAGGGTTCTCGCCAAAGTAATATTGGATGTGTGACCAGTCATTGAAGCCGTTGAACTTTTCGCCGGTAATGCCGTCGCCGTTGATGTCCAGACCGGTGGTGATCGTGTCGTTGTTCGCTGTGCCGTCGTGATCGGCGTCGCTTTGACTCCAGTCCACGGGTCCGGTTTCCAGGACGAAGTTGCCTTTTGGCCCAACCGGCTCCCACCGGCCTGCGATGCCGCCGATGCCGTTGCTCTCTACAAGATTGTTCTCGTCCAATGGGTTGATAACGGTGTCGGAATAGCTCGGGGACCATACTTCAAAGTCGCCAAAGTGCTTATTGCCGTTGAGGTCAAATTCAGTGAAAGGTTCACCCGGATCTTTGACGCCGTTGTGGTTGATGTCATTGAAATCCTGAATGCCGTTGCCGTTGGTATCCTCCTTCATCCAGTCTTGTGGCGTCGTCCAGTTATAATTCATGACGCTGTTGTAATTGGGCTTGGTGTTCAAATCGTCGCCGCCACCGTGCCGCAGACCCAGCGTGTGCCCGAGTTCATGCATGAAGGTGCCGGCCTGCTGCTGGGTGGTGCCGGCCCAGCCATAGTTGAGGGTGACGATCAAATCGTTGCCGCCAACTTCGGCAATCCCTGAAGTGGTGACGTCAGTACCCCCCACGCCGTTGGTTGGTCCGCCCACCGGGCGATTAACCGCAAAACCAAGTGCAAATAGCGCATACCGATACGTCAGACGTTTGGCGTCCATGGCAGCGGAGTTAGACCGCTGCTCGTCACTGTCGCCAAAACCCCCTATTCCATGTACGCCGGTTTGCTTGATGTCCCGGAACCAGACGAATGGGTCCTGGTCCGCCGGATCGCCATAGTCGAGACGGCCGTTGCCGTTCACATCTTCACCCGGATCGAGTTTTCCGTTGGCGTTTCGATCTTCGCCCAGCGCATCCACGCCGTTGCCATTGCGGTCCCCGAACCACGTCTGGTCAGGGATAACCTCGTTCAGCGCGGCGTGCAGGGTGATGCCCGTGCTCCCATCGGGGTTGGCGACCGGCGCGGCGGCAAAGGAATCAATAACAATCTGCAGGGCACCTGGGTTGGGCACGACACTCTGCATCGCGTCCACCTCAACGTAAATATCTTTGCGCATCGGATTGGCGCCGGGAAGAGTGAGATCAACCGTGCCATCTTCGTCTATGTCGATGCCGCGCGTCTCCCAAGCGTCGGCAAGGCCGTCGGCGTCGCTGTCGATCATCGAGAACTCGGATGTGTTCCCGGTCGGATCAGTGGCCGTCGCGGAAATGAATTTTTCGTCAGGATGGAAGATTTCGCCGACGGTCACGTTGCCGTTTGAATCCGTCGTGACGGTATCAGAGGTCACGAAAGTTCGGCCGTCCCCGAAGCCCGAGGGGCTCGGCTCGGAGTTGGAGAAGAAGTCCAGCTTAAAGACGGTGTTCGGTGTGCTGTTGAGCGTGAATGTAATCACCGTGTTCGAGCCGCTGGCGGCGACGCCGGTGACGACTGGTGCATCCTGCACGGGATCATTCGGATGGGTGCTGTCCTGGAAGTCATTGATGGTGAAAGTGTCCGGGCTGGCCAGATTCACCAGATCGATTCCGCGGCCGGCGTTCTCGAAGATGGAGTTGGCGCGGATCGAATTGGACGCGCCGGCAGTCACCTCAACGCCGTACCCCTTTACGGCAAGTGACGCGCCGTTGAACACGATGGTATTGGGCTGCAGCTTTAAGACGCCGCCGATCACATTATGATTCGCGCCATTGAACGCCTCGACGCCATATCTTTGGTTTCCCTCCTTGATGGTGGCGGCAGGATCTGTGCCGATGAAATTCTGATAGAGCTGATTATTAGCCGCCGTGGCTCCCGTGATGGCAACGCCATCACCTTCGTTGCCGGAAATGACGTTTCCCTGGCCAGCGACGGCGGCGCCAATGAAGTTGCCGGGGGCACCGTCGAGCCGCACTCCGTCCCCTTGATTGCCAAGGGCCTTAGCGCCGGTGCTGTCCGTGCCGATGTAATTTCCCTGTATTAAGTTGGCCGTGGCGTCTTTCCCATTGATGTACAGCCCGACGCCGTCGTTGCCGGAGATCAGGTTGCGCTTATCGGCGCCGCCGCCGACGACGTTGTTCGGCGCATTATTGATGAAGATGCCGGCTGATGAATTGGGCGCGGGCGCCGCGCCGGTCACGTCAGCGCCGATGTAGTTGGATTCGATGAAGTTGTCCGTCGCACCGGTGCCCGTGATGACAACACCGGCGCTGCCATTGCCGGAGATCACGTTGCGTGCGCTGGCAGCGCCGCCAATGGTGTTGCCGGCAGCGCTCTCGATGAGAACACCATCCTGCACGTTGGGGACTGGTACCAGTCCCGTGATGTCCATGCCGATGAAGTTGCCCAGGACATTGTTGCTGCTTGCCGTGCCAGAAGCTGCGCCGCTGATCACAACGCCCGATCCTGTGTTGCCGGAGATGACGTTTCCCGCCGGCCCCGACGCCGAGGGTGTGCCGGCGGCGCCGATGGTGTTCCCGGAGGAATCGAAGAGCGCCACACCATGACGCCCGTTCGGCAGCGCTTTAGCGCCCGTCGAATCCGTGCCGACGAAATTGCCCAACACGGTGGTGGTCGTCGTGCTCGATGTGATCTGTATGCCGTCGTTGCCGTTGCCGGAAATAACATTACCCGCGCCCGGCGTGCTGCCGCCGACGACGGTGCCGACGGGTCCGTTCGGAGTAATCAGCGCGGTGAGGAACAGACCATTGCGCACGTTGGCCAGCGCGTGAAGACCGGTGATGTCAGTGCCGATGTAGTTGCCGGCGATCACATTTCCGGTGGATGTTTTGTCGCCGATTACAATGCCATCCGACGCGTTCCCGGAGATGATATTTCGCGCCGCGGCCGTGGTTCCGCCGATCACGTTGAGCGACGATCCAAAAATATCGATGCCGTCCAGTCCATTGGGCCGCGCCAGCAAGCCGGTGATATCCGTGCCGATTAGATTTCCCAGCACCTGGTTTCCTGTCGCCGACCCTCCGATGACAATGCCGCTTTTTGTGTTTCCCGAAATTGTGTTTCGCGCTTGGAGCGACGTGCCGCCGATGATGTTGTTGACTGAACTGTTGATCTCGACGCCGTACACAGTGTTCGGCAGCGCCGTGAGGCCGGTGACATCCAGGCCGATGGAATTGCCGAGCACCTGGTTGGCGACGGCCCCGCTGCCCAATGCGCCAGCGCCAAGGAAAACTCCATCCTCCTTGTTGCCGGAGATGACGTTGCGCGAACCGGGGTCTGTTCCGCCGACCGAGTTTCCGGTCGAATCGAAGATAGCCACGCCGTCGCGCCCATTAGGCAGCGGAGAAAGTCCGTCGGCGGTCGTGCCAACGAAATTGCCCAGGATTGCGGTGCCGGTGGCGCTATTGATGATCTGTATGCCGTCGCGATTGTTGGCGGAGATGATGTTACCCGCGTGGTCGGCGGCACCGCCGATGATGGTATTGGTTGCCCCATCGATCAGAACGCCGTCGATGCCGAACCGCGGATCCGCGCTAGTGCCGGCGGTTCCATTTGCCAGCGGCGTGACGCCGTCGGCTGCAACGCCGATGTCGTTTCCCTCGACGATGTTTTTGTCGCCGCCTTTGATCCAAACGCCGGCCTGCCCGTTGCCGGAGATCACGTTGCGCAACGCCGGTGTGGTACTTCCAACGACATTGCCCGAAGCAAAGCCGTCGCCGGGCGTCGGCGAGGGCGGTGCGCCTAATGCAACGCCATTGAGCTTATTGCCCAGCGGCAGCATGCCGGTGATGTCCGTCCCGATGAGATTCCCGACGATGGTCGTGCCTGTGGAATATTGATCCGCAACAAACACGCCGCTCTGGGCGTTGCCGGAAATCAAGTTGCCTTGGATCAGATCGTGCGGCGAATAGATTAAATGGACTCCGCTGATGTGGTTTGGCATCGCCACCGTCCCGGTCGGGTCGGTGCCTATGAAGTTTTTCAGGATGCTGTTTCCGCCGACGGCGCCGGGTCCGGTTGGCTCGGCGAAGACGATGCCATCGAACGCGAAGCTGTGGATGTCCAGCCCCGCGATCACGTTGCCGCCCACTTTGATCTCCAGCCCGTTGCAGTTGCCCGCCTGGCTTCCATCCAGCTCAATCAACGGCTTGCCCGCGTAACCGGGCTGCGTGGTGGCATCGATGGAAACCGGATCGGTAATTTGCGGAAGGAAAAACGTCGGCGCGATCTTCTGGACGCCGCCTCCGGGAATATTGAACGTAATGGCGTCAAACCCAGAATTGCTGTTGGCCTGCTGAATGGCGTCGCGCAGCGAGCCACTTCCGCTGTTGTTCACATTCGTCACGACGTACGAATTGAGCAGCGTGCGATCTTCCAAGGCCTCGATCGCATAGCGAACGGCGGACTTCAGCGCGCGCGACGACGACTGACGACGCAAAGATGTACTACGCTTCAACGTGGCTCCCGCTCCAGAGATAGGCCGATCGTCTGCCGGCGACGGCGCGCCCCACAGCGCGCAAAATAAACTTTGCCGGCTCCCTTCGCTTGATAAGCGATCAATCAGCCGCAAACGAGTTGAAAAGACCGGCGGAAAGTATTGGAAATGGATCCGAGGAACTTAAAGCTCCCCAAACAGCATTCGCTCGCCCTCGCGCCGGCCTGATGAGCGTTATCCTAAGATCACGTGCGCAGGATTCAACAAGAAAATCCAGCCTGCTACGCGTCCTTTTGACGCTGCTCATGAGCCCGGTGATTGGGCCAGGCCGTCCTTCTATATTTCCCGTCCCGCGTGTCAAAATGGGTTGGTTTGCCAATTTTAACGGTCACCAAATTGCTTTCCGATTACACTTTGCCCGTCGGAAAGGGAAATCGAGAAGACGCCGCTTTTTGGAGCGGTTCGCGTGAAGCCACTCTTAGGCACTTCCCGCAAGTGATAAGAACCGGCGGGGACCACGAAATTGAACTTGCCGTCAGGGCCGGTCGTGTAGCTTGCCTCGCCCGCGTTAAGCTTCCCGTTGTTGTTTGTATCGAGATAGACTACCCACCCAGAAAGCCCAAGCTCGCCCCCATCTTGCGTACCGCTGGCATTTGTGTCTTTGAAAACAACACCGCTGATCAAAGCCCGTGTCGTATCGGCAAATATCTTGCCGGTCGTGCTTTGACCAGCCGAAAGTGTGACGTCGAGGTAGCCCTGCGTCGGGCTGGTCGCTCGCGAGCCTGCTGGTAGTATCTGGCGGATGCAATAGGTCCCGGCGGTCAGCGTTTTGAATGTGAACGTGCCGTCGGATGCCGTGAGAGTCGACGGCTCGCCAGTGTCGAGCGTGCCACAAGTGATCGCCGTCCGCCAACGTTGTCGTATTCCCATTGAACGCGAAGCCATGTCCCGCGCCCGCCGTTCCCGCCCCCTCGTCCGTACCATCTACGAAGAACTCGACGTGATCCAAGTTCGAGTCGGTCGCGGTTGCGACGAGAACGAGCGGACCCTGCGCGAAGCTGTTGTTCGCCGGCGAAGTGGCGGTGATTACCGGGGCGGCGGTATCCACAGTGAACGTAAACGACGGAACGTTGACGGTGACATTCCCCGCATTGTCGGTGGCGCGTGCCTGTTCCGTGTAAGAACCGTCTCCCAAGCCGCTAAGGCTGTAATTCCAGGAGTCAAACAAAACACCCCTTGTAAGTGTTGACTTACAAGGGGTTAATGATGGGCCCGAGAAGAGTCGAACTTCTGACCTCGTCCTTATCAGGGACGCGCTCTAACCAACTGAGCTACGAGCCCGGGTTTTTCTCCGCTTCCGTGCCGTCCTATCGGTCGGAAACGGCGTCGGATTGTATGGCGGACGCAGCGCCTGTCAATCACGATGCGATGCCGTTGAGACATTAGGTGATGTCTGTGAACAGCCTCGCCGCCGAGCCCCTCGCCTACGGACGGTGATTGAATCACCGAAGCGCTCTGCGGCTTTGCGCTTTCAGATGATTCGATCATTTCGGCGCTGCACCTTGCGGCTCTCCCACCGTCACCCTGCCGATGTAGGCGACGGCTTTGCCGTCTTTATCCATGGAGCCGGCGTCTACCGTCATCACGATGAATGACTTGCGCGGCTGGACGGGGCCTTTGTGCGACAAGGTCGCTGAGTGAATGATTGGGGATTTGGCGTCGCCGTTTTGCAGGGCGCTTTCCAGCATCGAGGAGACCTCGATGCTCAGGTCCAGGTCCAAGCCGGCGGTGTCGGCTTTTCCCGCCAATGAGAATATCGCGCCCGTGTGGAGGTAGGCGATTGTGTTCATGACCTGTCCGCGCGCGGTCATGTTCGAGCCGGTGACGTAGGGGACTTGCGCGCCGATGGAAACTGTGTCGCCGGACAGACGGATGGATTGATCGGCGCGGTACATCGGCTTGGCGGTCCCCAGCGCACCGAGCGCCTTTTCGAAGGCGTCCGCGCTGTCGGCGGCGTTGGCCAGGGCGGCGACATCCAGCCGTCCGATTTGCTCGGCGGGAATGCGCACGTCGTAGAGGGTTGCGCTGAAGGTGCAGGTGGGACCTTCGCCGAGAACAGGAGTGCGGGAGATTGTTGAGGATCCAAAGCCGCCCCGTCCGCCGCCGCCAGCCATAACACCGCCGCCCGCCATAACACCACCGCCTCCAAAGCCGGACGCGGCACGGGTGGCCGGAGCATCGGTGCGTGGTCCGCGGCGGCCGGCGCCGCTGGGCGGTTCCTGCTGCTGCGCCTCAAGCAGGGTCGCGGGGGCGAGCGCCATCAGTAGAAACAGAATTGTCGCAATCTTGCTCAGGCTGGTCGCGGACGTTTTCTTTCGCGCGTTCATGATGGGTCCCTTCGTGGAAGTGATGGGTGTCTGATTACCTGGATTGCAAATCCCCTACTGTGACTCTTGCGATGTAGGCGACGGCCTTGCCGTCCTTATCGAGCGAGCCGGCGTCCACAGTGATAACGACGAACGATTTACCTGGTTGCACCGGGCCTTTGTGCAGGAGGCTGCACGTGTGAATGATCGGCATCAGATTGTCCGCTGTGCCGACGATCGACACAGTGCTCTCAGACTGGGATGAGAGCTGAATGCTCAGATCCAGTTCGATGATGTCCGGCGAGGCGGCCTTGCCGGCCAGCAAGAAGGTAGCGCCGGTGGAGATGTAGTTGATCGTGTTGATGTTCTGTCCGTCAGCGCGGATCGACGTGTTGCTGACATAGGGGCTGTTGGAGCCGATGTTGATTCTGTCGCCGGACAGCCGGACCGATTGATTGGCGCGGTATATCGGCTTGGGCACGCCCAGCGCCGCCAGCGCCTTCTCGAAGGACTCGGCCGATTGGGCCACGTTATCCATCGCTCCCGCGCTGAGCTTCCCAATCCGATCGATCGGCATGCGCACGTCGTAGAGGGTGGCATCAAAATGACACGTTGGTCCCTCACCCGTTACCGGCGCCGTCGGGCCGCCGAAGCCGCGGCCCGATCGGCCGCCCGCAAAGCCGCCGAAGCCGGACGGTTCCGGTTGAGGGGCTGGGCGCGTCGTCGGCGGCGCTGCGGGCGTGCCGCCGGAGCCGGCCGCGCCGCTGTTAGCTGGCGGCTCCTGCCCGGCGGGAATCTGTGGGACCTGCGCCTTGAGGATGGCTCCTGGCACGATTGCCCCCAGCAATAGAACGACCATCAGGGCGCGATATCGTGCGCTGGTTCCGCGACGGCTTACGCTAACGTCAAGTATCGCGCGCATGCGTTCTTCCAGGGTGGATGGGCGCGCCATCGCCATTGCTGTGCCGGACAATGTGAATGCGGGAAACGATGGGACCGAGATGCTCTCCAGAAGATGGCGGGCGTATGCTCGCGCATCGGTGCCGCTGTTGAGCACCAGGTCATCGCAGGCCCGCTCGCGCTCGACCTGCATTCGCCGATCGGCGATCCATACGAGCGGATTAAACCAATAAAGCGCGCAGGCAATCTGCGACAGCAATTGGCTGAGGCAATCCCCGCGCTTGAGGTGGCCCAGCTCGTGCAGGAGCACGTCGCGCCGTTGTGCCGTCGGCCATTGGTCGGCCTCTTGCGGGAGTAGCAATCGAGCATGCAACAAACCCCACGTCATTGGCATCGAGCGCGCGGGGCTTTGCAGGAGCTCGACCGGGCGGCGGAGATTCAGCTCGCGGCAAAGGCGCTGAAGCAGATCGAACATCTCGCCGTCGGTGATGACGATGCAGCGCCGCCGCAACAGCCACAAACTCATGTTGCCAAGCAACAGGCGAACGATCAGCAGCAGAGTTCCAAAGGCCCAACAGAGCAAAAGCCCGGGCGTCCATGGAAATGGCGGGCGATGCGTAATTCCTACAAGCTTTTGCTGAGGCGCAGGCGCAGGGGCCTGCCGCAATGGCGCGGCATCTGCCGGCAAGACAGTCGACGGAGCTGGGGACGGATCAGTCGCCGGCGACTCGATATTGACGTTGGCGGTCGCCTCGTGATTGCGCGCCGATGTAGCCGCTGGAGATTGCGGCGACTGCACCTGTGGCAGCGCCGGCGCAGGTTGGGCTGGAAGAGATATGGCTTGCTCCGTGGAGTGCGCCACCTGAACATGAACGACACTTGTCTCAGTAGGCACGCCACGCATGTGCGGCAGGACGTGCCAACCCGGCAGCATCGCCGACAGCACGGGCAGGAGAAGCGCACCAACGGCCCCCGCCAGCCACACGCCATGCCGCGTGGCGGCCGACGCGCGGCGCATCGTCAGTGCTACAATCGTGGCCAAAGCGATCACAACCGCGCTGCCAACGGCGGCGCGGAGCAAATGCGGCGACAGGCGATCCAACACGGCCGCGCATTCCTGAACGGCCGGCAGCGCCAGATGGGGCAACGCCATATCAGTCTCCTTGCTTGATCGCTTTGTCGATCAGATCGGAAAGACGACGCAATTCTTCCGGGGCGGCGGTACGCCGCGGGTCGCTCAGATGGGCGGCGACGGCGTGCTCGAGCGAGCCGCCGAAGAACACATCCAACACGCGGCCCAGCGCCGACTTTCCCGCCTGCCCACGCGCCTGTGTCGGGCGATAGATAAACTCGCGCCCCAGCTTGTGATGCTTCAGATGTCCTTTGCTTTCCAGGATGCGGAGCAAGGTCCGCAGTGCGCCGCGCATGGGCGGATCTGGAATTCCGTCCATGATCTGCGAGACGCTCGCCTCGCCGCGGGCGTAGACCGCATCCATGATCTGCCGCTCGCGCTTGCTCAATTGCCGGGGGTCCGCCATCGAGGTTCTCCATCAGCTTTCCTACTAAGGATAATAATTTATCCTTTGGAAAGTTGCAGTCAATTGAAAAAATCTTTGCGGCGATGTAAGCGGCCGTGCGCCCTTACACCGCCGGCGAACGATCCGTCAGGGGAGCGCGCCAGTTTGTATGGCCAACGCGACCAGGTCCGAACATTGTCATGCTGAGGTACTCCGAAGCATCTGGCTGGATCGCGCAGTTGGGCAAGATGCTTCGGAGTACCTCAGCATGACGGTTCCGACCAAGGTGTGCGCGCTGCAAACCCAAGTGCACCCATGGATCGTGCACGGACCCACCCGTGAATCAGAATCCTTCCACGTTCGCATCACCGAGGCATTTGGGTTATCAAAGGCGGCTGTCCTGGCGGAGTTGAATTCAATGAAAGATATCTCCGATCCCCAGCCCGTCGAGTACGCCTCCCGTGCCCCGTCGGCATCTGGCTTTAAGCTGCCCGGCCTGCGCTGGTGGATGATCTCGTTGATCATGCTCGGGTCGATCTTGAATTATCTGACTCGCAATACGCTGTCGGTGGCGCAGGTCAGACTTCAGGACACGCTGCATATCACCGAACGGCAATACTCGTGGATCACCAGCTCATTCCAGGGGGCGATCATGCTCCAGCCGATCTGCGGGTATGTGCTGGACACCGTTGGGCTGCGGATCGGCGTCGCAATTTTTGTCGTGGCGTGGTCGGTCATCAACATGGCGCACGGGCTGGCCGGCTCGTGGCGCGGGCTGGCGTTTCTGCGCGGCTTAATGGGCTTCGCCGAAGGGTCGGCCAACCCATCGGGAGTGAAAGCCACCGCCGAGTGGTTCCCCGCGCGCGAGCGCGGACTCGCCGGCGGCATCTACAATATCGGCGCATCATTTGGATCGATGCTCGCGCCGCCTTTGGTGGCGGCGGCGATCTATTATTTCAATTGGCAGACCGCATTTGTCGTCACCGGAGCAATGGGGCTGGTGTGGGTGATACTGTGGCTGGCGCTTTACCGGTCGCCATCACAACACCCTTTGCTGTCGGAAAAGGAGCGGGAATATATTGCCGCCGGTCAGGAGGCGTCGCTGAGCGCTGCGACGAAGCCGTCGGTTGTGCAGATCATCACGCAACGGAATTTCTGGGGCATTGCGATCCCGCGATTTTTGGCCGACCCGATGTGGGGAACGCTTTCGTTCTGGCTGCCGCTCTATTTGAACAAGGTGCGGGGCTGGGACCTCAAACACATCGCGTTGTTCGCCTGGCTCCCCTTCCTGGGGATGGACCTCGGGTGCATCTTCGGCGGTCTGCTCAGCGCCTGGCTGCAGAAGCACACAAACATGTCGGTGATCAACGCACGCCGCGCCTCGTTCACTGTCGGGGCATGCCTGATGACAAGCGTGGCATTCGCCGGCCGCGCGCAGAGCCCTTACCTGGCAATTATCCTTTTCAGTGTCGCCGGCTTTGCCCACCAGACATTGTCAGTCACGGTGATCACGATGGCATCCGACCTTTTTCGGCGCAGCGAAGTGGCGACGGTCGCCGGCATGGCCGGAACAATGGGCAACGCCGGCCTGCTGATATTCACGCTGATGCTCGGATGGCTCGTGGCAAGAATCGGATACTCGCCGTTTTTTGTGTGCCTGAGCGTATTGGACATCGCCGGGGCAATCGTGTTGTGGACGCTGGTGCGAGAACGCCGTGAGGACGCGGAGCGCGGATTTCCGGTGGTGGAAGTGGCATCTTAAATCCAAATGGCCTTGCGATTGGTGTAGCTCTGCCAAGGCCGGGAAGTTTTTCGTTGCACGGGTTTCCAACCCATGGGTCCTGGTACTCCAGGACATTGGTCGGTACTCCAACCAAATCAGCACGGTGCGAAGCGAGAGCAAAGTTGGCACGGTAGGATGCCGCGGCGTACCGCGGCCACGGGTTGAAAACCCGTGCCACGGGAGAAGTCCCTGCATGAACATCACCAACCCCATCCTCCGCGGCTTCAATCCCGATCCGTCGATCCTGCGCGTCGGCGATGATTACTACATCGCCACCTCCACTTTCGAGTGGTATCCGGGCGTGCAAATTCACCGCTCGCGCGATCTGGTGAATTGGCGGCTTCTTACGCGGCCGCTGCGGCGGGCGAGCCAGCTCGACATGCGCGGCGACCCCGATTCCTGCGGCATCTGGGCGCCGTGTCTCACCTACGCCGACGGGCTGTTCTATCTGATTTACACCGATGTGAAGCGTTATGGCCGCGCTTCGGTCGGCGGTATGTCCAGCGCATCATTGCGCGACTTCCATAATTACCTCGTGACAGCCGAGCGGATTGATGGCGACTGGTCCGAGCCGATCTATCTCAACAGCAGCGGGTTTGATCCGTCGCTCTTTCATGATGACGATGGCCGCAAATATCTGCTGAACATGCTGTGGGATCATCGGCCGAACCAGAATCGATTCGCCGGCATTGTGATTCAGGAATATTCGCATCGCGAGCAACAACTGATCGGCGAGCGACGGATGATTTTCAAAGGCACGCCGATCGGCTTCACCGAAGGCCCGCACCTCTACAAGCGCGGCGGATACTATCATCTGCTCGTCGCCGAGGGCGGCACGTTTTGGGGACATGCCGTCACGATGGCGCGCTCGCGAAACATCGACGGGCCGTATGAGCTGCATCCCGATACATATGTCCTGACGGCGCGCAATCGACCCGACAGCCCGCTGCAGCGCGCGGGTCATGGCTCGCTTGTGGAGACGCAAGACGGGCAGACGTACATCGCCTATCTATGTGGCAGGCCCCTTCCCAATCGCGGACGTTGCACGCTGGGCCGCGAGACTGCGATTCAGAAAATGGTCTGGTCGCCCGATGGTTGGCTGCGCACCACTGATGGCCAGGGCGCGCCTCAAGTGAGCGTTGAGGCGCCGAATCTGCCGACTCACCCGTTCCCGGCGTCGCCGGTACGCGAGGATTTTGATTCCACGGAACTGCCGATCGATTTTCAATGGCTTCGCACGCCCTCCCCGCAGCACCTTTGGAGTCTGACCGAACGTCCCGGCTTCCTGCGCCTATTCGGTCGCGAAACATTGGGGAGCCAGTTCGAGCAGGCACTGGTCGCTCGCCGCCAACAGGACTTTTGTTTCACCGCCTCGACTCGCATGGAATTCCAGCCGCGGCATTTCCAGCAGGCGGCTGGGCTCATTCTGTATTACCACGCGACCAAGTTTCACTATCTGTTCCTGACGGAGGACGACACGATCGGCCGTCACCTGCGCGTCATGTCGTGTGTGACGGATGTTGGCGACAGCTTCAGCGCTGCGATCCCGCTGCCGCCGGGGACGAGTGATATCGAGCTTCGCATGGATGTGGATTTCGAGCGGCTGATTTTTTCATACCGATTGCCCGGCGCCGCCTGGCAATCGCTGCCGCAGGTCTTCGATGCGAGCATCGTGTCCGATGAGGCCGGGCCGCCCACGCTGCCGAATTTTACCGGCGCGTTTCTTGGGATGTGCTGCCAGGACCTCAGTGGAACGCGCCGGCCGGCTGACTTTGATTACTTCGAATATTCGGAACGAGCCTATCAAGTCCTGCCGGGCAAGTAATCGCCGGTGAGGGCGCACGATCTCTTCGGCGAACTCGCTTTTATCCCCTCCTCCGGTACTCCGGGGGAGGGTTAGGGTGGGGGCAATTCGTGCGACAGGTACTCGTTCTACACCTCCCTCCCCAACCCTCCCCCGGAGTACCGGGGGAGAGAGAAATGCAGTTGGCGGCACCGTCACACCCGATTGGCGCTTGGCTGGGATTTCTCACATTGCCCGCCGCATCCTGCGCGCTCTATACTGCAAGTCCGCCAACGAGCGGGGTAATTTGTGACCACGGCTCCTCAAAAAACTACGCAAACTTTCAACGACGCGACAATTCGAAGCATCCTGATTGTGGACGACAACGTCGCCACCGCCGGCGCGCTGGCCAAGATTCTCGGGTCGGCGAATTTCGCCACGCACGTCTATTTTCGCGGCAACGACGCCATTGCCTGCGCCCAGAACACGCCCTTTGACGGTGCCGTGATCGACATTCATCTGCCGGATATCAATGGGCTGGTTCTCTCCAAAAAGTTGCGCGAGTTTTGGGGCCCGGCCAAGCCGATCATCATTTTGAGCGGCGATAGCTCGATGGAGGTCATCAACAGTCTCCCGCACGTCGGTGCCACGCATTTTTTCAGCAAGCCGGTGAGCGCGAATCGGCTGCTGGAGCATTTGCGGAGGGAGATGGGGTTGGGGGAAGGCACGAAGGCACAAAGGCACGAAGGCACGTAGGGATGGAGGGACGAAGGGACAGAGGGACAGAGGGACGAAGGGAGGTAGGGGCGAAGATACATGGGGAGGGCCCCCGCTTTGGAGAGGTGGACCTGCGGTCCGACCGCTACGCACAACGCGAGCTACATCTCTGTCATTCAGTCCCTTCCGTCGCTATCTCCGTCCGTGCCTATGTCCCTACGTCCCTTCGTCCCTCTGTCCCTTCCCCAAAGAATTGACGCCCGCCCTCAACCGGCTTAAAGTTTCCACTGATGCGTTCCTTCCTTGTGGGGCTTGCTTTCCTCTTGCTTGCTTCAGCGGGCGCGGTCGCTCAGGTGATCGGCTTTGTCGAAAGCGTCGGCTACAACGGCTCCTTCCGCCCCGACTCCTGGACGCCGATGCTCGTGAACCTTCGCTCGCAGGTCAGCGAGCCGATGAGCTATCAGCTTCAGGTGTGGCAGGATGACCTGGATCGCGATCGCGTCGTCTATACCAAAGACATCACGCTCAGCCCCAGCGCGCAGGATAAATTCCAACTCTATTTCATTCCTCGACCCTCGGATAACAGCCTGCCGGTCGGCAACACCGCCGAGTTTCAGCGAGCGGTGCAGGTTCGGATTTGCCTCCCGCCCAAGCTCGGGCAGCGGCCGGAAGATGCGCGGGTGGTCGTCGATCGTCTGCCAGCACTGATTTCGGTCGATAACATGGACCCGGGCGAGTACGCCGGCGGCATGAGCCGATCGAGCAACAAGGGAAAGCGGTCGGTGATTTATGTCGCCGACAGCAACGAGAAATTTACCAAGTCGTCGGTAGCGCTGGGCGACACGCAGGAAACCATTTACAACCCCGTTCCCGCCAGCGAGCTCGGCGAGAACGTGATCTATTACGGCGGCGTCGATGCCGTGCTTTGGCTCGGCGCAAATGCCGATGACCTGGACAAAGGTGGCGCGCATCGCCTTGAAGCGCTCGAGCAATTCGTCCGTCAGGGCGGGCATCTGGTGGTGTGCCAGCCAACAGAGCGCGGCAAGATCGCCGCCCTGGCGCGCCTGCTTCCAATCGAGCTGAAAGATGCTTCAGACAACTGGCTGATCACGATGCGAGATCGGCCAACGCTCAACGATAAGCTGGATGTTCTGCCGCGCATGGGTGCGAAGCGATGGGATGAATCACCGGCCGACCTGTGGGGCGTGGCAAAGGGCCCGTTCAGCATCGCCATTCCCAAGCAGCTCAAATCTGATGCGGTCGCGGATCGTGTTTGGCCACAATATTGGGATGACAAGAAAACGGAATCGACGCCGTTCATCGTCCGCCATCCGTATGGCCTTGGCGCGGTGACATGGGTGGCTCAGGACCTTGGCAATCCGAATTTCCAAAACTTCCGGCGATGGCCTTACATCTGGGAGCGGGTGTTCGGATGGAATGATGATGACTATGTCGATGGGGATTTTCCCCTTTCGTCGAGCCCACGAGTCAACCGGTCGCGCGGGGGGTCGGGGTTTCAGGTCCCGAGTTCGACCACTCGCACGCCCGCCGATGACTACACAACGCCAATGGGCTCCGGCGCGGTCGATTTAGGCGCCTCACTTGTGAAGGGCATGGATTTCCAGGCCAAAGGCGCGGCTTACGTTTTCGTGGCGATCCTGTTCTTCATCGGCTATTGGATTGCCGCCGGGCCGGGGACTTATCTGTTTCTTTCCAATAAGGGCAAGCGCGAATTGAACTGGTTTGTCTTTGGACTCTGGGCATTCGTCGCGACAGCGCTCACGCTCGGTGTCGTGCGCGTGCTTCTGCGCGGCAGCCCCGAAATTCGACATCAGACTTTCGTCCGGATGGCGCCGGGCGAGGCGGCGGTCGTCCATAGCCGCATCGGACTTTACATCCCGCGCGATGGGTATCAGACGATCGAGCTGAAGGACACCGCCAAGGACGCGGTCAGCTATATCACGCCGTTCAACGTTCACCCGGCCTACTGGACCAACACCGACTACCCGGCGGCACAGGATTACTCGGTGCCGATCCACGATGATCCGCAGCCGGTGCGCATCGAAGTCCCCTACCGCAGCACGCTGAAGAAGCTTCAGGCGCAGTGGATCGGAGACATTCAAGGCAGCGTCGCCGGGCGGCCGGAGATCGTATCTACGAGTGAAGGCTACATCGGCCAAAGAGTTACAAATCAGACCGGGGTTGATCTGAAGAACGTCTACTTCGTCTTCAATCACCTTTCCAGCGTTGATGGAGATGTCTCATCGCGGGATTGGGTGCTGAGAGTCCCCGAATGGAAGAAGGATGAAACGCTCGATCTCTATAATGAGTTCAACAATTTCGCGAGCGACATCATCCTGACAACCAACACCCCCAAGAAGAATCAGAAGGGGCGGATTCAGGATTGGGCGGAGCATTGGGCGAAGGCCTACGGCTCTGGCACCATGTTCGGCCAGGGCGACACGCGCGGCGACGACTTTGACTCTCATCAGGATCGAAAGAGCTTCGTGATCATGAGCCTGATCGATCGCCTGCCGCCGGATAAGAACACCGAAGACCATCAGCGGATTGAATACTTGCGTCGTGGCGGGCACGATCTGAATATGTCGCCGGCCATCGCCGCCGGAGAGTTGGTGATTTTGGCTGAATCCAAGGAGAACGATCGGCCGCTCCCGTTCCCGCTGCTGGTCGAAGGAGATAAAGTCGCCGGCGAAGGCGTCATCCTTTATCAGTTCGTGCTCCCACTGGATCGGTCGCGCATGCTGAAGCAACTGGACGACGACAAGGCGAGCGCCAGCGCCACGAAGCCGACCACGCAGAAGTAACCAAAGTTCGCGGAGCGGCATATGCGCTCTGGAACATTGCCACAAGGGTTCGCACATGGCCGCGGTCATCAAGACAGTCAACCTGACCAAGCGATACGGCACGCTCGTGGCCCTCTCGAATCTCAACCTCGAGATCGACGAAGGGGATTGCTTCGGCTTCATCGGCCCCAACGGCGCCGGCAAATCCACCACCATCAAGATTCTTGCGACGCTCCTCCAGCCG